>NZ_JALHAT010000050.1:0-30315 GCF_022818885.1 Novosphingobium mangrovi
TGGCCCACGCAGCGGGTAAGAGGTGAGGTCGACGGTATGGGGAGCCCGAGGGCAATGGCCCTCGGAATCATCCTTCTGACTTCCTCATTTCGTCCTGAAACCGGGCTTCCCGGTGTTCGGCGACGTTTTCAGACCAGCCCCAGCTTCATCAGCTCGCGTGCCAGCTTGGGGGGCATGATGTCGCCGCTGTCCTCGCCGTCGGTGAGATCGCGGGGAGCGTCCTCGTCCTTGAGGTAGCGCCAGCCCTGGTGGGCGCGTTTGGGCTTGGTGACGACCGGGATCAGGCGCGGTTCGAGGCGGATGTCCCAGCGCCCGTCGCTCTCGCGCTGTTCGAAGCCCAGGATCGGGGAGCGTCCGATAAGCGCGTGCTCGAAGATCCAGTAGAGCGATCCGCCCACCATTTCGGCCTGCCGCTTGGGCACGTAGCGGGTGGTCAGGCGCGCCTCACCAAAGGGGGCGTGGCTTTCCAGCCAGGCGCGCAGGTCGGCAGGGCTCTGGGCGGCAAAGGCAATCTTCGTCATGTGCAGCGGCATGACAGGCTAGATAGGGAGGATGGGCGCGAACGCCAACACGGTTCTTGCGGGTGTTCTCAGCCGACCAGCCCGGACATCGTGGCCAGGCCCAGGAAGACGAGGAAGCCCATCGAATCGGTCGTCATCGTCACGAAGACCGAGGACGAGATCGCCGGGTCGGCCTTGAGCCGTTCGAGCGCGAGCGGGATCAGCACGCCCGCCATTCCCGCGATCACGATGTTGGTCATCATGGCCGCGGCAATCACCCCGCCCAGCATCGGGTTGCCGAAGATCAGCGAGACCGCGATGCCAATGATGACGGCGACGGTGCCGCCGTTCAGGAGCGCGATGGTCATCTCGCGCCGGACCGCGCGCCAGGCGTTACTGGGGGTGAGCTGGTTCATCGCGAGCGCGCGCACGGTGACGGCCAGCGTCTGCGTGCCCGCATTTCCGCCCAGTCCCGCCACGATCGGCATGAGCGTGGCGAGCGCGACCATGGCCGCGATGGTGTCCTCGAACATGGCGATGACCGCCGAGGCGAGCGTGGCAGTGAGCAGGTTCGCGATCAGCCAGCGCACGCGCCCCGACCAGGCATCGCGGATCGGCTCGTTGATGTCGCCATCGCCTGCACCCGAGAGGAGGAGGGCGTCCTCGCCCGCTTCCTCGGAGATGATGTGGACCACGTCGTCGACCGTGATCTGGCCGATCAGGCGGCCCGAAGTGTCGACCACCGCGGCCGAGATCAGTGCGTACTTCTGGAAGCGCAGCGCGACCTCTTCCTGGTCCATGTCGACCGGGATCAGCGTCTGCTCGCGCTTCATCACGTCGTAGAGCGGGATGTTGCGCGGGCAGCGCAGGATCCAGGACAGGACGCAGGTGCCGATCGGGCGGTGCATCGGATCGACGATGAACACTTCCCAGAACTCGGTCGGCAGTTCGCGGTGTTCGCGCAGGAAATCGATGAGGTCGCCCACCGTCATCGTCTCGGGCACGGCCACGAACTCGCGGCTCATCATGCGCCCGGCGGATTCGTCGGGGTAGGAGAGCGCCGATTCGATGGCCGCGCGGTCTTCCGGCTCCATCTCGGCCAGGACCGCGCGCTGGTTGTCCTCGTCGAGGTCCTCCAGCATCGCGACGGCATCGTCGGTGTCGAGCTCGCCCGCAAAGCCCGCGACGACTTCGGCGGGCAGCGTCTCGACGAGGAGCTCGCGCACCCAGTCGTTCAGCTCGGCGATGACCTCCACGCCCATGAGGTCGCGGATCGAGCGCGCCAGCACCGGGCGCTCGTCGGCATCGACCAGCTCGAACAGGTCGGCGATGTCGGCGGGGTGGAGCGGTTCGACCAGTTCGTAGACGCGGTCGAAGTCTTCTTCCCACAAGGCGTCCTTGACCGCGCGGACGTAGTCGGCCTTGAGGCGGTTGTCCTCGTCGAGGCTTTCGCTCTCGGCTTCGGGCTCACCGTCCGGATCCTCGGGAAATGCGGACGCATCACGGCTCTCGTCGCGCAGATCCGCGTCCTCGATGCGTTCGTCCTTGAGATCCGTATCGCTCATGGGGCGGGTCTACGCGGCAATTTCGCAATTGCAACAGTTCCCCCCGGCGCGGATGAATTTCGTGCACGCTGGCTGCGCGGAACGTGACAATGGCGCACCATCGCCTATATCGGGGGCCGGTTCCCATGGCGCCCGCCCCTGCGCGGTTGCCTGCACACCTAATGGCCCGCATCCGCGCGGCGACAGGAGTTTTCGATGGCTGATGAATTTCTCACCTTCACGCTCGACACCGGCAACGGCGAAGGCGGCGACGTCAAGATCAAGCTGCGCCCCGACCTGGCTCCCGGCCACGTCGAGCGCATCAAGGAACTGACCTCGGAAGGTTTCTACGACGGTATCCTCTTCCACCGCGTGATCCCCGGTTTCATGGCGCAGGGCGGCTGCCCCAACGGCACCGGCATGGGCGGTTCGGACAAGCCGGACCTGCAGGCCGAGTTCAGCGCCGAGCCGCACGTGCGCGGCGTGTGCTCGATGGCCCGCACCAGCTACCCGCACTCGGCCAACAGCCAGTTCTTCATCTGCTTCGACGATGCGCGCTTCCTCGACAAGCAGTACACCGTCTGGGGTGAAGTGGTCGAAGGCATGGACCACGTCGATGCGCTGCCCAAGGGCGAGCCGCCGCGCGAGCCGGGCAAGATCGTGAAGGCCGCGCTCTCGTAAGATTGCGGGCCGCATCCGTGTCCCCTTGCGGGCGCGCGGATACGCTGAAAAAGGGCGCTTCCTCTTGAGGGAGCGCCCTTTTTTCATGGGCGTGATCCAGAACACACCCCTGCGACGAATCGCTTGATACCATCGTGCCTTGATGGAGGGTGTGATGAGCAGCGAACGGGTGGCGGTGCACATACGCGCAGAGGAGTGCGGGGCCGGGCGGGAGGAGCGCTCTGGCCCCGTGATTGCCTGGCAGGACTATGCGCCCGGCTGGGCGCTGCTGGGCTTCATGGTCTACGTCTTCGTCGTGCGCCTGTTCGACACCGACCACATGCTGGCCTGGCGGGTCTCGCACGAGGCGATCGCAGAGGGGCACTTCGCCACGCTGCAGATGCACATGTTCGCCCATGCGTCCGCGCTGCACCTGGCGATCACGGCGTTCGCCTTCGTGCCGCTCGCCGCGCTGGCGGTGCATCGGCTGGGCGGAGGGCTGTGCGCCTGGCTGCGCTTGGGCCTGCTCTTCGAGGCCAGCGGGCTGGCCGGGGGGCTGGCCTATCTTGCGCTCCACCGCGCCGGGGCTGAGGGCCTGCTCGGCGCCTCGGGCGTGGTGTTCGGACTGATCGGCTTCCTCGCCCGGCACAAGGCGATGCGTGCGGGCGTGGGCGAGGTCTGCTCGGTGGCGATGGGGCGCGAGGTGCTGGCCATGGCGCGGACCCAGTTCTGGGCGGTTTGCGCGCTGGGCGGGGTGCCGGTGCTTTTCGGGGCCGCCTCGGGCCTGGCCTGGGAGGCCCATCTGGGCGGCTTTGTCACCGGGTTCCTGCTCGCCCCGGCCCTGGTGGCACTGGGCACGCTGGGCCAACCGGACGCGCGCGGCGAGGGATAGACCGACGGGCCGGATCTCGCTGATCCGGCCTGACGGACGTAAGGGGGGGGGGGGCTTGTAGTGTTCGGGCCGCGGCCCGGAGGGTGCTTAGAGGCCGGCCTGCTGCAGCCACTCGTGGAACATGCGCACGGGCCGCGTTTCGAGCGCCTTGGGGCGGCACACGAACCAGTAGCGGTAGGGGCTTTCCACATCGATGTCGTAGAGGCGCGCAAGGCGGCCGTCGTTCGAGCGGCGGAAGTGGTCATCGTGCATGATCGCGATGCCCAGCCCCTGCGCGGCGGCTTCGAGCACGAGCTGGCCGGAGTCGAACTTGTCGACCGAGGCGGGCTCCAGATCGGGCAGGCCGATGGCCTTCTTCCACGCATCGAGGCTGTCGGGCAGGTCCTGGTGGATCAGGAAGGTCTGCTTGGAGAGCTTGTCCTTGTCCGGGCGCGGTCCCAGGTCGTTGGCCATCTCGCGCGAGACGATGCCGTAGACCTTGTTGTGGTCGAGCTGGACGCGGTAGAAGGCCGGGTCCGGTTCCTTGGCCAGGATCACCGCGGCATCGAGCGTGTCGCCCACGCGCGCTTCGAGGTGCGTGCCGGTGTCGATGTCGATGTGCAGGCGCGGGTGCAGCTTGCGCAGCTCGGGCAGGCGCGGGAACAGGCGCTGGCCACCGAACAGCGAAGGCACGCCCAGGTGCAGGCGCAGCACCTGGCCACGGTCGATCTGCGATTCCACCGCCTCGGCCAGCTCTTCGAGCTTGGGGCCGACGACGTTGTAGAAGGCCTGGCCTTCGTCGGTCAGCTTCATCGCCTGGTGCTGACGGGTGAACAAACGCTTGCCGGTGAAGTCCTCGAGAGCGGCGACACGGCGGGAGAGGGCGGACGGACTGAGCGCGAGCTCGTTCGCGGCGGCCTTGGCGGAACCTAGGCGGACGACGCGGACGAACGCTTCAAGCGCGCGCAGTGGGGGAAGTCGACGTACGGGCAATGTCTCTGGTCTTTTCGCTTCGGTTCACCGCGCGCGGGAGTGCGACGGTGTGCATGGGTACTCTCAGTCTTCCTCTCGGACGGGCTCTTCGAGAGGCGGGTGGAGGCGAAGCCTCGTGACGTGCCGCTCGTTGCCGTCGGTAATTTCTATGCGCCAGCCGCTGTCGTGCTCCAGGATTGTGCCGACCTGGGGCACCTGCTCGGCGAGGACGAAAGCCAGGCCGCCCAGAGTATCCACGGCTTCCTCGATCTCGGCAAGGCGCGGGTCGATGCGTTCGGCGACGTCCTCGAGTTCGGCGCGCGAATCCGCGTCCCAGACCCCGTTCTCGAGCGGCACCAGCCACTCTTCGGCGGCCTCGTCGTGCTCGTCCTCGATATCGCCGACGATTTCCTCGACGAGGTCCTCGATGGTGATTATGCCGTCGGTGCCGGTGTACTCGTCGATGACGACGGCGAGGTGCACGCGCTGGGCGCGCATGTCGGCCAGGACGTCGAGCGCGCCGCGTGCCTGGGGCACGAACAGCGGCCGGCGCAGCAGGCTCGTCCAATCGGCCGGGGCCGGCTCGCCGCGCGCGAGGATCGGGAACACGTCCTTGATGTGGATCATGCCCTTCACGTCATCGAGCGATTCGCCATAGACCGGTAGGCGCGAATGGCCGTGCTCGGCAAAGGCCTCGACCACCTCGTCGAAGCTGGCCGAGGCGGCAATCGCCACGATCTCGCCGCGCGGGATCGCGATGTCGTCGGCATCGTGCTCGGAAAAGTGGAGGAGGTTGCGCAGCATCTGGCGCTCGAGCGGCGACAGGTCGCCGCTGGGCGCCCCGTTCGCGTCGGTCTCGCCCTCATGGTTGTTGATGACGTCTTCCAGCTGCGCGCGCAGTGACTGGTCGGCGTCCCCCTGGAACAGTTTGCGGAATGCACGCCAGAGCGTGCCGGTACTGTCCCCGTCTCCTGGGTCGGTGTGGCGGCCATTTTCGGCCATCGTGATTGGGTATCCCTCGAAGGTTAGTTGCGGTCCCCATATGGGTCGGCAATGGCAAGAATCGCAAGTGCCTTTGTTTCGAGCGCCTCCATGGCCTCGGCATCGGCGTCGGAAATCTCATGGTCGAGGCCCGCCAGGTGGAGCAGGCCGTGGATCAGGAGGTGTGTTGCATGATCCTGAATAGAAACATTTTTTTCGCTTGCTTCGCGCGCGCAGGTCTCCGCGGCGAGGGCGATGTCACCCAGCATTTCGGGCGGGCCGTCTTGCTGTAAATTCAACAGTTCGACACGTTCCAGCATGGGGAAGGAAAGGACGTTGGTGGGCTTGTCCTTGGCGCGCCATTCGCGGTTGAGCGTGTGCACCTGCGAATCCGAGGTGAACAGAACGCTGGTAAGCAGCCGTTCGTGGCCCAGTTCGGGAGCCACCTGGACGAGCGCCTCGAGCGCCCGTTCGGCCAGGTCCACCCAATCGGTGTCGCCGGGCCAGGGGGCTTCGATGTCGATCTCGAGTTCCATCGCCGCCCCTTAGCGCTCCGAAGCGTCCGGGTCGAGCGGGGAAAAGCGGGAATTCGGCCCTTTTTGCAATCGATATTGCATGTCGCGCGTCACACCAAAGTCACGAAACGCAAGGCAATCGTGCAGGCCGAAAGGTCTGTGCGCAAACTGCAAGGGCGCCTGGCAGGGAGCAAGGAAGAGATGTTCCGAGGGCCATCGCCCTCGGGCTCCCGGAATGGTCTGGCTCACCCCTGTCGCGCCGCGTTGGCCGAGGATGGTGAGGTCGCCCATTCTGGGGTCAAGGGGTGATGACCCCTTGAACTCGTGTCTTCCTGCTTTGCTCAGCTCTCGTCGTACTGCGAAAGCGGTCCCTCATAGGCTTCGACGATGCGGCCCACGATGGGGTGGCGCACGACGTCGGCGGCCGAGAAGCGGGTGACGGCAATCCCGTCCACGCCTTCGAGCTTGGTCACGGCATCGGCAAGGCCCGACATGCGGTCGCCGCCGGGGATGTCGACCTGCTTGGGGTCGCCGCACACCACCATGCGGCTGTTCTGGCCAAAGCGGGTGAGGAACATCTTCATCTGTTCGCGCGTGGTGTTCTGCGCCTCGTCGAGGATGACGAAGGCATCGGCCAGCGTGCGTCCGCGCATGAAGGCGATCGGCGCGATCTCGATCTCGCCGCTGGCCAGGCGCCGTTCCACCTGCTCGGGCGGCATGCAGTCGTAGAGCGCGTCGTAGAGCGGGCGCAGGTAGGGATCGACCTTGTCCTTCATGTCGCCGGGCAGGAAGCCCAGCTTCTCGCCCGCCTCGACCGCGGGGCGCGAGAGGATCAGGCGCTGGACCGAGCCGGTCATCAGCTGCGAGACGGCCTGCGCGACCGCAAGGTAGGTCTTGCCCGTGCCCGCCGGGCCGAGCGCGAAGATCACGTCCGACTTGGCGAGCGCGCGCATGTACTCGATCTGCGTGGTCGAGCGCGGCACGATGGTCTTGCGCCGGGTGCGGATCATGATCGGCGGGCCCTTGCCGCCGTTGTCCCCATCGCCGGTGATGATGCCGTCGAGTGTGGGTTCGGCCGACATCGAGATCAGCGCCTCGATCGCGCCTGAATCGAGCTCCTGGTGGCCCTGTTCGAGCTGCCGGTACATGCCCGTCACCGTTTCGCGCGCGCGGGCGACAGCGTCTTCGGGGCCCTCGATCTGGATCTTGTTGCCGCGCGCGGCGATGTAGACGCCGAGGCGGTTCTCCACCTGCACGAGATTGGAATCGAACTGTCCGAACAAGGCCCCCAGCAGCGTGGGTTCGTCGAATTCCACTTCGACACGGGCGCGACGGTGGGTGTCGGGCCTAAGGTGCACCGTATCGTTGTCGGCGCGGGCTGCTTTACGGGCCATGCGTTCCTTTCTGATGAGGATGGTTTGCTTCCAAGGCGAAAGATGGCCCTGTGCGCGCCCGCTTGCAAGAGGGGGGTGGATCGCAGGGGCGTTGGCGGTGGAAAAGAATCCGCTCGGAAAGTCCTTTCGCAGCATCGCTGAGGCAGCGAAATCTATCGGATCCTGAAATTATTCTCAGAGGGTGGCTGCTTGGATCTGGCGGGCGATCCCACGCATTTGCGCGGGTTTCTCGGGACCTGTCGCAGCGCTGCGACAGTGCTGAGCGGGAGGTGTACGGCGCGCTCCCGCTTCGTTCATGTAGGGTGCGTAAAACCTGAATGCACAGACCGCCACCCCGGCTGCATGTTGAAGGAGTTTTTTCATGCGTAAGTTCATCCTGATGGCCCTTGCCGCCAGCGTTGCCGTTCCCACCCTGGCGGTGCCGACGATGGCCTCGGCCCAGAGCTACCGCGAGGCGCGCGAAAGTCAGCGCGATGTGCGCGAGGCGCGCCGTGACCTGCGCCAGGCCGAGCGTCATGGTGATCGCCGCGATGTCCGTGAGGCCCGCCGCGACGTGCGCAGTGCGAGCCGCGAAGCCCGCCAGGACTGGCGCGACTACCGTCGCGGCCACCGCAACGTCTACCACCGCTCGGCCTACCGCGGTCCTTCGGGCTATCGTTACCGCCCGGTCGCGGTGGGGCATCGCTTCCAGCCCGCCTATTACGGCAGCCGTTACTGGGTGAATGATTACGCCCGCTATCGTCTCCCGGCGCCGCGCGCCGGTGCGCGCTGGGTGCGCTACAACAACGACGTGGTCCTGGTGAACGTCCGCAATGGACGTGTTCTCACCGTCTACAACGGCTTCTTCTGGTAAGTTGACCTCTCCAACGAGTCCCCTACGGCGGCCCCGGTGAGCAAGCACCGGGGCCGCTTTGTATTTGGGGGCGAAAAAGTCGAGAAAAGATATATCCGAGGGCCATCGCCCTCGCGCTCCCCAACTTGTCGAGTTCACCTTCCACGCGCTGCCGCGGCTGAGAATGGCGAGGCTGCCCATTCTGGGGTCAAGGGGCGATGGCCCCTTGAAATACTACCTCCCTTCTCCTGCTCGAAAAGGTGCGCCTTTGCGGCGAGTTGGGGCCTGCGCCGCGCAGGTGCGCTTGCCCGGGCCGCGCAGGGCCGATAGCCTGCGCGCCATGAACCAATCTCTCGTGGCTTCGCCTGCCGCCCCGTCGGCTCGTCTCGGTTTTGCGCGCAAGGGTGTTCCCGTAGCTGCGCTCGCGCTCGCGCTGGCACTCGCGGGCTGCAAGGGCGATGCGCCGCCCGCTGGAGAGCCGAGCGCGACGGCCAGTGCGGGGGCGTCCGACGCGCTCGTCGCGGATCCCGAGGCCTTCGTGCAGAACTACGTCGAGGACGAACTGGGCGGCGATCTCGGCGTGGTGCACGTCGATAGCGCGAAAATGGACCTCGATGGCGACGGCACCGAGGAAGTGCTGGCCTATGCCAGCGGAGCAATGATGTGCGGGACGGGTGGGTGCAACCTGCTCGTGCTCAAGCCCGAGGGCGACAGCTTCCGGATCGTGGGCGATCTTTCGGTGGTGCAGCTCCCCGTCGGTGTGCTCGACAGCACGACCAACGGCTGGCGCGACCTTGCCGTTTCGGTTTCCGGTGGAGGCATGGCCGCGGGTGTCCGCCGCGTGCCCTTCGACGGAGAGCGCTATGCCTCCAATCCGACGAGCGCCGGGGTCGACGAGGCGGCTGGCATGGGCACCGTGCTCATCACGCCCGACGATCTCAATCCGCCCGAAGACGAGGACGCCAACGCGCAGCCCTGAATCGGGGCCCTGAGGCGGGGCCAGAGTCGGGCGCGTCAGGCGGCGAGCCAGTCGCGCAGGTGCGCGGTGACCGCCGCGCCCTGTTCCATCGGCGCCATGTGGCCGCATTGCTCCACGAGTTCGAGCCGCGCACCGGGCGTGTGGGCGGCAATGTCGCGCGCGCGCCCCGGCGGTGTCAGCTTGTCCTGCGCGCCCGCCAGCACCAGGGCTGGAACATTGATCCGGGCAAGGTCGGCGCGCGAATCGGGGCGGGCCATGATCGCGCGCTGCTGGTTGGCGTAGGTCTCCAGTCCGACGCCAAGCGCCATTGCGACGACCGCTTCGGCCGTGGCGCGCTCTGTATCGGGGTGGACGAGCCGTCGCAGGCTGCCGCGCAGCACCGCCTCCAGGCTGCGCTTGCGCGCGGTGGTGATCGCGGCCTGGCGCAGCCGCGCGGCGTCGGCATCGTCGGCGCCCGCGCTGGTGTCCAGAAACGCGATTCGCGTGATCCGCTGGGGCGCCTGGCGCCAGATTTCCATGGCCACGTAACCGCCCATCGAAAACCCTGCGAGCGCGAAGCGCGGCGGAGCTGCAGCAAGGATGCGGCGGGCCATGGCGGGCAGGGTGTCGTCGTGCAGCGTGTCGCCGATCATGGGGTCGGCGATGTCGGCAAGCCCCGCGACTTGCGCGGCCCACAAGGTCTCGTCGCACGACAGGCCCGGCACGAGCACGAGCGGCTGGCGCGCCTCGGCGCCCCTCGGCATGGCGGTCATGGTCGCAGGGTCAGGCCGAGGCGGGGACCTTCAGCGCGCCCGCGATCGAGTTGGGCCCGGCTTCGACCAGTTCGACGGTGACGACATCGCCCACGGCCACATCGCCCGTGAAGTGGACCGACTGCAGCCAGGGCGACTTGCCCAGCCACTGGCCAGGATGCTTGCCGCGCCGCTCGACCAGAACCTCGCAGGTCTTGCCGACAGAGGCAGTGTTGAAGGCGTACTGGTCGCGGTTGAGCGCTGTCTGCAGGCGCTTCAGGCGCTCGTCCATGACGGGCATGGGGACTTGTTCGCCCATGGTTGCGGCCGGAGTGCCGGGGCGCGGCGAATACTTGAAGCTGAAACACTGGGCATAGCCGACCGTATCGACCAGCTTGAGCGTTTCCTCGAACTCGGCGTCGGTCTCGCCCGGGAATCCGACGATGAAGTCGCCCGAAAGCGCGATGTCGGGGCGGGCCTTGCGCACCTCTTCCAGGATCGTGAGGTACTTTTCGACCTGGTGTGCGCGGTTCATCGCTTTCAGCACGCGGTCGCTGCCCGACTGCACGGGAAGGTGCAGGAAGGGCATGAGCTTGGCGACATCGCCATGGGCCTCGATCAGGCCGGGCGTCATGTCGTTGGGGTGGCTGGTGGTGTAGCGGATGCGGGCAAGGTCGGGGATTTCGGCCAGCTCGCGGATGAGGCCGTCGAGCCCGACGGCCTGGCCCTTCGCGTTCTCGCCGGTCCAGGCGTTGACGTTCTGGCCCAGGAGCGTGATTTCGCGCGCGCCAGCCTCGACGAGGCGCTTGGCCTCCTCGATGAGGTCGGCGTGCGGGCGCGAGATTTCCGCGCCGCGGGTATAGGGCACCACGCAATAGGTGCAGAACTTGTCGCAGCCTTCCTGCACGGTGAGGAACGCGGTGGGCCCGGAGCGGCGGCGCTTGGGCAGCGCGTCGAACTTGGTCTCGGCAGGCATGTCCGTGTCGGTCATGCGCCGACCTTCCGAGGCCGCCTTCACCATGTCGGGGAGACGGTGGTAGGCCTGCGGACCGACGACCATCTTCACGGCAGGCGCGCGCGCCATGATCTCTTCGCCCTCGGCCTGCGCGACGCAGCCTGCCACCGCGATCAGCGGGGAGGAGCCATCCTCACGGCGCAGGCGGCCGATGTCGGAATAGACCTTTTCGGCTGCCTTTTCACGGATGTGGCAGGTGTTGAGGACGACGAGGTCGGCATCCTCGCCCTCGGGCGCGGGGGTGATCCCCTGCTCGGCCAGGAGTTCGGCCATGCGATCGCCGTCGTAGACGTTCATCTGGCAGCCAAAGCTCTTGACCCGGTAGGTCTTCGGATTCGCAGGGGTGGGCGCAGGATTGGACATGGCGCGCCGTTACACGCCTTTGCGCGGGTTTTGAAGAGGGAGAGGTGCCGGGAGCGGCGCGCAAGCGCGCTCCCGGCGGGTATATGGCCTCAGGAGATGGGGGCAGCTGCGGCGTCCGGGGCCGGTTCGCCAGCATCCGTTGCGCCACTCTGAGGCATGGGGACCTGGAGGGGAGCGACGGGCTGCGCCGCGAAGGCAAGTTCGACGTCTTCGTCGATGAAGCCGCCCACCTGGCCGCCCATGGGAAGAACGGCGCTGGTCCCGGTCATGAAGAAGCCGGCCACGGGCACGAGCGCGATGGCCCCGACCACCCCGGCCGTTCCGGTGACGCCCTTGTCATCGAAGTTCCCGGTCAGGCGGATCTGGCGCCCGTCGACGCGCAAGTACAGGAGCCGGGCTTCCAGCTTGCCCGACTTGCCCCACATGCCCTTGTTCCGCACGCTGGTGAGTTCGCCCCACGCGGGAGACCCCGCCGGAATGACCTGGACGCCGTTGACCTCGACAGGTGCAGCAACCTCCAGCTGGAAGCGCTGCCCGACCTTGGCGACCTTCTTCTTGGTGGTGATCTCTTCCAGCAGGCGCAGCTGGATGGGGGTTCCCGCGCGAAGGACGGCGCTTCGCGGCGCCGGGGTCGCAGGAAGGAGGGCAGGTGCAGCCTGCGTTGCCAGGGGATTGCGATAGGCGTCCCCCGGAGCGGTGTCCTGAGCGTGCGCGGTGGATGCCAATACCGAAGCCAGGAAGAAAGTCGTCGCGATGCGTTTCAATGGAAGAGCCCCCGATTCAGAAAATCTCGACATGAGATCTTCGTGGTCGGGCTATGGCGTGGTCTCGGCAAAAGAGTAGTTAACCGATCTTCATTGCAATTTCTTTTGCCCGAGTGTGGCCGAAAGGATGCACCAGGTGCGCATGGCCCTTCAGTTCAGCACGTAGCCGTCCGGCTCGATGACAGGGGGCAGTTCGCGGTGGCCGGCGGCGTGGAGCAGGTCGCGTTCGATGGTGCGGACCATGGCGGCAAGTGGCAGGTCGTTCTCGTCCCGGCCGAAGGGATCGCTGAGCTGGTCGCCCAGCGCATCGAGGCCGAAGAAGGCATAGGCGACGAGGAAGGCGGGGAAGGGCGCCCACCAGCCCAGCTGCGGGACCAGCGCGAAGGGCAGCAGCAGGCAGAAGGCATAGGCCGTGCGGTGGAGCAGCAGCGAATAGGAGAAGGGCACCGGCGTCGCCTTGATCCGCTCGCACCCGCCCTGGACCGAGGCCATCTCGCTGAGTTGGGTTTCCAGCACCGAGTAGTGGATCGCATCGATCGCGCGTGCGTCTGCCAGCGCGCGGCAGCCCATGCCGACCGCGCGCAGGACCGCGTCGGTGGGATTGGGCGCGCCTGTCCAGTCTGCGTCACGCGCGGCGTGGCGGGCGATGGCGGCAACTTCGTCTTCCTCGCGAAGGCGTGCGGCAAGTCCGGCGGTAAAGCCGGCCAGCGTCTCGAGCAGCGGGGCAGCCTGCGCGCGTTCCAGCGTCGCGGTCTGGCGCGCGAAACTGCGCGCGGCGTTGATAAGGCGCCCCCACAGCTGGCGACCCTCCCACCAGCGGTTGTAGCACACCGTGTTGCGAAAGCTCATGAAGATCGAGAGCGAAAGGCCGATCAGGGTGAAGGGCATCGCGTGGAGCGGGGCCAGCCAGGACGGCGCGGCCTGTCCGATCAGAACGGCAATCAGTGAGGCCGCCAGCACGACCAGCAGCGGGCGCAGGATCTGCGGCAGGATCGAGCCGCGTGTGGCGATCAGCACATCGCGGAAGCTGGGGGTGTTGCGTACGATCATTGGGGCAGGGCTCTGGATGGAGCGCGACTCGCGCCGGGAATGGACGCTTTAGCCAATCAGAAGGACAGTTCCGAGGGTCATCGCCCTCGGGCTCCCCATACTATCTAGCGCACGTTGCGCGCGCCGCTTTGGCTGAGGCGCGGGAGGTCGCCGATTCTGCGGTCAAGGGGCGATGGCCCCTTGAAAGGGGCTTGTCCTTCCTTCTTTCATCGCGGCTGGCGAACGGCCTGCCAGCGCAATTTGTTGCCTGTTTGTCAACGGCTTCGCTTTGTCTCGGGAGAGCCACGCGGCGTCAGGTGCGCGCTTGCATCGAGGCCTCGCGTGCCGAGATTGAGGCTCGAACGTGACGAAAACGATCGGAGAACGACATGAACCGCATGAAGCTTGCCCTCGCGGGCACCGCAGCCCTTGGCGCCGTCGCAACCGGCGGTGCCGTCCAGGCCCAGAGCGCACCGCAATCTGCCCCCCAGCAGGCCCCCGGCGCTGCGGCCTCGAGCGCGGATTTCAGCGACCAGGAGGTGAAGCAGTTCGCCACCGCCGCGGTCAGTATCCAGAACATCCAGAAGGACACCGCGGCCTCGGCCGAGGAGAAGCAGACCAAGATGGCGGGCGCCGTCCAGAGCTCGGGCCTGTCCCCTGAGAAGTTCAACCAGATCGCGGTCGCCTCGCGCAGCGACACGACTCTCATGCAGCGCATCCAGTCGGCCGCAACCGGCAATCCGTGATGGCTTAGTGCCGTGATGCGTTGATGCGGCCCTGCCGGGCCGTGTGGACCGGGAGGCCGCTGCGTCTCCCGGCTGTCTTCCCCCCGCCTTTGCCCCTCTGATTCCGGCGGGTCGGGAGACAGGGAAAAAGGCAGGTGTCCTCCGGGATGCCTGCCTTTTTTCGTGGGACGGGCGGCCGCGCGCGGAGCGGGGGCGTTACGGCCTGTTCCCCTTTTCGCAAACTTGGGCTATCCGCGCGCCATCATGACCACGATCCAGACCCTTTACGCCGCCTTCGCTGGCCACCTTTCGACTGCGCTCGACGCGCTGGAAGCCGCAGGAACCCTGCCGGGCGAACTGAAGCGAAGCGCGATCACGGTCGAGCCGCCGCGCGATCCCTCCCACGGGGACCTTGCCACCAACGCGGCGATGGTCCTGGCCAAGCCTGCCAAGATGAAGCCGCGTGACCTGGCCGAGGCGCTCGTCGCCGAGCTTTCGAAGCTCGATGCGGTGACCTCTGCCGAGATCGCGGGACCGGGCTTCATCAACCTGCGCCTGGCACCTGCCGCGTGGATCGACGAGCTGGGCGCGATTGCCG
The DNA here is from genome assembly GCF_022818885.1 of Novosphingobium mangrovi. Lineage (NCBI taxonomy): Bacteria > Pseudomonadati > Pseudomonadota > Alphaproteobacteria > Sphingomonadales > Sphingomonadaceae > Novosphingobium > Novosphingobium mangrovi. The sequence continues at coordinate 14,474 of NZ_JALHAT010000050.1, forward strand.
CGCTTGGCGCGGACTACGGCCGCTCGACCCTGGGCGGAGGCAGTACGGTCAACGTCGAGTACGTCTCGGCCAACCCGACCGGCCCCATGCACATGGGCCACTGCCGCGGCGCGGTGGTCGGCGATGCGCTGGCGACCCTGCTCGAATACGCGGGCCACAAGGTCATCAAGGAATACTACGTCAACGACGCGGGCGCGCAGGTGCAGGTCCTCGCGCGCTCGGCGCACATCCGCTACCGCGAGGCGCTTGGCCTGGGCGAGGCGGTGATCCCTGAGGGGCTCTACCCGGGCGACTACCTGAAGCCGGTGGGCGCAAAGCTCGCCGAAGAGTTCGGCGACCAGTACGCCGAGGCGCCCGAATCGGAATGGCTGGCCCTGTTCCGCGTCAAGGCGGTCGCCGCGATGATGGACATGATCCGCGCCGACCTTGCCCAGCTGGGCATCCGCCATGACGTCTTCAGCTCGGAAGCCGAGCTGCAGGCGAGCGGCAAGCCCGACGAGGCCGAGGCGTGGCTGCGTTCCAAGGGCCTTGTCTACGACGGCGTGCTGGAAGCGCCCAAGGGCAAGACGCCCGAGGACTGGGAGCCGGTCGAGCTGCCGCTGTTCAAGTCGACCCAGTTCGGCGACGATCAGGATCGCCCGATCAAGAAGTCGGACGGCACCTGGACCTACTTCGGCGCCGACCTCGCCTACCACTTCCAGAAGGCGCAGAGTGCCGATGCGCTTGTCGACATCTGGGGCGCGGACCACGCAGGGACGGTCAAGCGCATCAAGGCCGCCGTCAAGGCGATGACGGGGGCAGAGGGCGAGGCGACTCCCTTCGAGATCAAGCTGGTGCAGATGGTCCAGCTGCTGCGCGACGGTGAGCCGGTGAAGATGTCCAAGCGTTCGGGCAACTTCATCACCATCGCCGACATGGTCGAGGAAGTGGGCAAGGACGTGGTGCGCTTCACCATGCTCACCCGCAAGCCCGACGCGCAGATGGACTTCGACTTCGCCAAGGTGGTGGAGACGAGCAAGGACAACCCGGTCTTCTACGTCCAGTACGCTCATGCGCGCATCCAGTCGATCCTGCGCAAGGCCAAGGCCGATCTCGACACCGTCGCTTCGGCTGAACACGTCGCGCTGCTGGGCGAGGACGATCTGGAGCTCGCCAAGCTGCTCGCGCAGTTCCCGCGCGTGATCGAGGCCGCCGCCGCCGCCCGTGAACCGCACCGCGTGGCTTTCTACCTCCACGATCTGGCCGCCGCGTTCCATGGGTATTATAACCTGGGTAACGATAGTCCGGAAAAGCGGATTGTTAACGCATCGGACGTTAACCTTACATCCGCGCGGCTGTTCCTGGCCGTGCAGGTGGGGCAGATCATTCGCAACGGCCTGGCGCTTCTGGGCGTCGAGGCCGTGGAGGAAATGTGATTTATGACGCACGGGGCTTCGGACAGGACTGAGGACGGCATGTCCGCGGCAAATGGATCGGGCGCGGGGCCGGGCGCAGGTGCGGGCGGGGCCTGGACCTCCGCCAATGGCCTTGGCACCGATCCCCAGGCGCCCGGTGCCGAGCCTGACCCTTTCGGGCCCGATCCCTTCGGTGATGAGCACGATCCTTTTCCGATGCCCGGCGCCGCCCCGGCTGCGGGCGTCGCGGCCAGCTTCGGCACGGCCGCTCCCGCCGCCTCCGAAAGTGCCGACGAACTGGACCTGGGCGATGGCGAGATGCGCCTGCCCTGGCTCGAAGGCGACGATGAGGACTACGAGGACGAACGCGGTGGGATGGGTCAGACCACGATCCTGCTGCTGGCCGCGCTCGTGGCCATTGCCCTTCTGGGCGGTGGTATCCTGTGGGCGCTCGCCGGGCGCTCGGACGAGGAACTCGTCGCCGATGGCGGCGTGATTGAGGCGCCCGAGGAACCCTACAAGACCCGCCCCGAGAATCCCGGCGGCGAAGTCGTGAGCGGAACTGGCGACACCAGCTTCGCGGTGGCCGAAGGCCAGTCCCGCACGCCCCAGATCGCCGAGGAAGAACTTCCCGAGCCCGGCTTCGATGGCCTGGAGGAGGAGGAGACCCAAGCTGCGGCGCCTCAGTCGCAGCCCAAGCCGGCGCCTGCCGCCAAGGCCGAAGAGCCCGCGGCGCCCAGCGGCGTGGGTGTCCAGGTCGGCGCCTACACCTCGCGCGAGGGCGCGGAGAAGGGCTGGCAGACGCTGAAGGGCCAGTACGCGCCCTTTGGCGAGATGAGCCACCGCGTGGTGCAGGGCCAGGCCGACATCGGCACGGTCTACCGTCTCCAGGCGCTTCCGGGCGATCTCAAGGCGGCCAGGGCGCTCTGCGCGGACATGCGCGGCGCAGGTCTCGCCTGCCAGGTCAAGAACTGAGCGGAACATCACGGCGGGCGGGTGCGGCGTACCCGTCCCGCGCTCGTCCACACATCGCGCGCGCGCGCGGCTTGCCTGCCCGCGCGGATTGGGCGATAAATCGGCATGGTTCCTGCGATTTTCGGCCTTTCGGGGCACGTCCTCACGGCGGATGAAGCCGCCTTCTTCCGCGACGCTGATCCGGCCGGCTACATTTTCTTCGGGCGCAATGTCGCCGACCGCGCCCAGTTGCGCGCGCTGACCGATGCGCTGCGCGATCTTCATGGCCGCGAGGACCTCTTCATCTGCATCGACCAGGAGGGCGGGCGTGTGGCGCGCATGAAGCCACCGGTCTGGCCCGCCTATCCGCCGGGCGAGGTGTTCGACCGCTTGTACGATCACGCGCCCGCCACCGCCATCGAGGCCGCGCGCGCCAACGGCGAGGCGCTCGGGCTCGATCTTGCGCAAGTGGGCATCACGGTCGATTGCCACCCCTCGCTCGACGTGCGCCAGACAGGCGCGCACGATGTCATCGGCGACCGGGCCTTTGGCCACGATCCGATGCGCGTGGCCGCGCTCGGCCGCGCGACGCTCGATGGCCTGGCGCGCGCGGGCGTGGTCGGCTGCATCAAGCACATTCCTGGCCATGGACGCGCCATGGCGGACAGCCACAAGGAACTGCCCACCGTTACGGCCAGCGCGGAGGAACTGGAGGTTGACCTGCGCCCCTTCCGGACGCTGGCCCACGCGCCCATCGGCATGACCGCGCACGTGCGCTACACCGCCTGGGATGCGGACAATCCGGGCACGCTCTCGCCCTTCGTGGTGCAGGAGATCATTCGCGGGCGGATCGGCTTTGACGGGCTGCTCCTGACCGACGATCTCGACATGGAGGCGCTTTCGGGCTCGGTGCCCGAACGCGCCGCGCGTGCCATCGCGGCGGGCTGCGATATCGCGCTCAACTGCTGGGCGAAGATGGACGACATGGTGGGGATCGCCAAGGCGCTGCCTGCGATCACGCCGGAAGCGCGCGCGCGGCTGGAGAGGGCCATGGCCTCCTGCCCCGAAGGTGCGCGCACCGGCGATCACGCTGCGCTCGTCGCCCGGCGCGAGGCGCTGCTGGCGCAGGGCGTCGCCTGAGGCGTGGCCGGGGACGGCGAACCTGCTCCTTCGCGCGGCGCGCCCGGCGATCCGGTTCAGCGTGATCCCGGTATCGCGCTGGGCGAAGCCGAGGCGGTGTGGGACGCGGTCTCGCCCGCCGAGCAGCGCCGCCAGGCGCTCTATATCGAGATCGAGGGCTGGGAAGGGCCGCTCGACCTCCTGCTCGATCTGGCGCGGCGCCAGAAGGTGGACCTGCGCCGCATCTCCATCCTCGAACTCGTCGATGCCTATCTCGACTACATCGACACGGCGGGCGAGATGCGTCTGGAAATCGCGGCGGACTACCTCGTGATGGCGGCCTGGCTCGCCTATCTCAAGTCCTCGCTGCTGCTGCCCAAGGAAGAACAGCCCGATCCCAGCCCCGAGGAGCTGGCGATGCGCCTGCAACTGCGCCTTCAGCGCCTGGGCGCCATGCGCGAGGCGGCGGCCCGGCTGATGGGGCGTGACCGGCTGGGGCGCGATGTTTTCCCGCGCGGTGCGCCCGAGGGGCTGCGGGTGGAGAAGCGCAACGCCTGGCAGTGTTCCTGGCTCGACCTCGTGCGGGCCTATGGCGATGTGAAGCTGCGCGCCCAGCCCGCCGTCCATCACGTGCGCGAGCGCATGGTGATGAGCCTCGACAGCGCGATTGCGCGGGTCTCGGCGATGGTGGGCGTCGCCCTAGACTGGATGGAACTGCGCGAATTCGTGCCCCCTTCCAAGGAGGACTGGGCCGATCCGCAGCTGCGCAAGTCCGCGCTCGCCTCCAGCTTCGTAGCCGCGCTGGAACTGGCCAAGGCGGGCAAGGTCGAACTGGTGCAGGAGAGCGTCTTTGGTCCCCTCCAGGTGCGGGCGCTGCCGACATGAGCGAGCCGGATACGCCTGTGCCCGATGACATGGAACGCGCGGTCGAGGCGACGCTGTTCGCGGCCGAGGCGCCGATGACGGCCGAGCAGATCTCGCGGCATCTGGGCGATGGCGAGGTGCGTCCGGCGCTCAAGGCACTCCAGGCGCACTACCAGGGGCGTGGCATCCAGCTCGTCGAGCGGGGGCGCCACTGGCACTTCGAGACCGCGCCCGACCTGGCGCACCTTCTGCGCCGCGAGAAGCAGGAGGTGCGCCGCCTTTCGCGCGCGGCTACCGAGGTCCTGGCCATCGTGGCCTATCACGAGCCCGTCAGCCGCGCCGAGATCGAGGCGATCCGCGGCGTGCAGACCGCCAAGGGGACGCTGGACGTGCTGATCGAGGCGGGCTGGGTGCGCACGGCGGGGCGCCGCGAGGTGCCCGGACGGCCCGTGATCTACGCCACAACCGACGCGTTCCTCGCGCATTTCGGGCTGTCTTCGCGCAAGGAATTGCCCGGACTTGACGAATTACGTGCAGCGGGGCTGCTCGAAGCGGTCGATGATGCTATGGTAGAGGACGCATTGCGACCCGGAATTTCAGCGGAAACCCAAGAAGGTGACCGTCCTGCGACCGAACCGGGTCTAAACGATGACAGGCTTTCAACTTAGTTGGAAAACGCCTAGATGACCCGTGAAGGGCCGGAATCGGTCGCACGTATTTTTGGAGTTGGGATAATGGGTAGCTTCTCGATCTGGCACTGGCTGATTGTCCTGGTGATCGTGCTCGTGCTGTTCGGTCGCGGCAAGGTCTCCGAAATCATGGGTGACTTCGGCAAGGGCATCAAGAGCTTCAAGCAGGGCATGAACGAGGACGAGGATGAGGCCAAGCCCGCCAAGTCGGATGCCAAGCCCGCGCAGATCACCTCGGCCGACCCCGCGCCCAGCGCGAGCGAAACCACCAAGAGCGACCAGGCCTGAGCCTGACGGCCGGATACGGCTATGCTGGATATCGGAGCCACGGAACTCCTGATGGTCGTCATCGTGGCGGTCGTCGTCATCGGGCCCAAGGACATGCCCCTGGCGATGCGCACGGCTGGCCGCTGGATCGGCAAGTTGCGCAAGGTCACGGGGCATTTCCGCGCCGGGATCGATGCGATGGTGCGCGAAGCCGAGCTGGAGGAGATGGAGCAGAAGTGGCGCGAACAGAACGAGGCGATCATGAAGGCAGCCCCCAAGCTGCCGACCGCCGAGGAGATGGAAGCGCCGCGCAAGGCCAAGACCGACGCCGAGAAGGCGAACAACGTCGAGGGTGACGCTCCGGCAGAGCCTGAGGCGCTGCCCGCCCCCGAACCGGCGTCCACGTCCTCTGGCGAGGCTCCTGCGCCGCCCGCAGCGACGCCGCAAGCCGCGTCCGAGCCCCAACCCGTGCCGGCGTCCGACCCGGCCCGCCCCGCGTCCTGATCGAGCATTCGCGCCATGGCCTTCAAGATTTCCGACATCGACGATTCGCAGGCTCCCCTGCTCGATCACCTCGTCGAACTGCGCTCGCGTCTGGTGCGCGCGTTCCTGGCCTTTGGCGTTGCCTTTGGCATCTGCTTCTATTTTGCCGACGATATCTTCGGCTTCCTGGTCCGCCCGCTGACCGCCGCCTTCCCGGCGGGTGAGGGCAAGCTGATCTACACCAAGCTCTACGAAGCCTTCTTCGTGGAAGTGAAGATCGCGGTCTTCGCGGCCTTCTTTTTCAGCTTCCCGGTGATCGCCAACCAGATCTGGGCCTTCATTGCGCCGGGCCTCTACGCCAAGGAAAAGAAAGCCTTCCTGCCGTTCCTGGTAGCCACCCCGATCCTCTTCACGATGGGCGCGGCGCTGGCCTACTACGTGGTCATGCCGACCGCCTTCCACTTCTTCCTGGGCTTTCAGGGGAGCGCGGGGGGCCTCCAGCTCGAGGCGCTGCCGGGGACGGGCGACTACCTCTCGCTCGTCATGCAGTTCATCCTCGCCTTCGGCATCAGCTTCCTGCTGCCGGTGCTGCTGATGCTGCTCAACCGCGCGGGGATCGTGACCCGCACGCAGGCGGTCGCCGCACGCCGCTACGTCATCGTCGGGATCTTCGTGGTCGCCGCGATCGCGACCCCGCCCGACGTGATCTCGCAGGTCCTCCTCGCGGTGCCGCTGCTGCTGCTCTTCGAAGGCACGCTGCTCCTCATGTGGTTCACCGAACGCCGTGATGCGAAGGTCGCGGAGGATGATCCGGTAGAGGCTCCGGCGGAGTAGGAGAATGATTCAAGGGGCCATCGCCCCTTGACCCCCAAATGGGCGACCTCACCGTTCTCGGCTACGATAGCGTGAGAGTCTTGAGGTGGACAGTTTTGGGAGCCCGAGGGCGATGGCCCTCGGATTCGGCTTTACTGTCCTTCGTCCTCTTCTTCGGGCCGCAGCGCTTCTTCGCTTTTCGCGCTCTCTTCTGCCGCCCAGGCCTGCTGGCCGCCGATCCAGGTTTCCTTGACCGTGAGGTCACGCAGGGCCTCGGGGCTGACCGTCATGGGGTCCTTGTCCACGAACAGGAAGTCCGCGCGGTAGCCCTTGGCGATGCGCCCCAGGCGATCCTCGGCGAACATCGCGTAGGCCGCGCCCGTGGTGTAGGCCGAAAGGGCGGCTTCGCGCGAGATCGTCTCCTGCGCCTGCCAGCCGCCGAAGGGCTGGCCATCCGCGCCCTGCCGGGTCACGGCAACCGCCATGCCGGTGAAGGGGCGCGCGGGTTCGACCGGCGTGTCCGAACCAAAGGCCAGCGAGGCTCCGGCGTTCGCAAGCGATTTCCAGGCATAGGCACCGGACAGGCGCGCCGGGCCCAGGCGGGCTTCGGCCATGGTGCGGTCGCTCGCCTCGTGCTGGGGCTGCATCGAGGCGATGGTGCCGTGCGCGGCAAAGCGTGCGATGTCGGCGGGGGCGAGGATCTGCGCGTGTTCGATGCGCCAGCGCCGGTCGCCCGTGTAGGTCGAGGACAGTTCGTCGAGCGCGTCGAGCACGACCGCGTTGGCCTCATCGCCGATGGCGTGGACCGCGACCTGGAAGTGGTCGAGCGCGGCGCGGCTCATCATGTTGGAAAGCTGGGTCTGCGAGAGGAGCGGCAGGCCGCGCGTTTCAGGATCGTCGGCGTAAGGCTCCTTGAGCCAGGCCCCGCGCGAGCCGAGCGCGCCGTCGAGGAAGAGCTTCACACCGCTGAGGCGCAGGCGGTCATCGTAGACCCAGGCCGAAGGCCCGGGCCCGCCGATCAGTTCCATGTTGGCAATCGAATCGGCGTAGGAGACGATGCGCACGCGCAGCCGTCCGGTATCGCCCGCGCGGCGGAACGCCTGCCAGTCCTCGATGCTGGTGCCCATGTCGGCAACCGCGGTGACCCCGTTCCTGAGGAAGTCGAGCTGGGCTTCGGCCAGCGCGGCGTCGCGGTCCTCGGGGCGCGGAGCGGGGAGCTTGGCCTCGACCAGTTTGGCGGCGGCATCGACAAGGACGCCCTCGGGCGCGCCCGAGGCGGTGCGCACGATGCGCCCGCCCTTGGGGTCCTTGGTCTTTGCGGTGATGCCTGCCGCTTCGAGCGCGGCGGTGTTGGCCCAGCCTCCGTGCGCGTCGACCCGGGTCAGCCAGGCGGGCTTGCCGCCGGTCACGTTGTCGAGTTCGGCGGCGGTGGGCAGACGGCCCAGACCCCACGCGACCTCGTTCCAGCCCGAGCCCAGAATCCAGGGCGCCTCGGGATGGGCGGCGGTCCAGGCGGCGATGCGCGCCAGCGCCTCGTCGAGCGACCGGGCCTGCGACAGGTCGAGTGTCAGCTTGGAAAAGCCCAGCATCATGACGTGCGTGTGCGCGTCGATCATGCCGGGGATCACCACCTGACCCTCGCCATCGAGACGGTAGTCGGCGTACTTGGGACGCTTCTCGCCCTCGTGATAGACTTCCGCGACGTGGCCGTCAGGCGCGATCAGGAAGCCGTCGAAGTGCTCGATACCGCCCTGGCCGTCGGGCGAGAGTCCCTCGATGTTGTCGATGAGGGTGCCGGGGACCGGCTTTTCGACCTCCTCGGCCTTCTTCTTCTTGCGGGCTTCGGCGGGCACGGCGACGAGCGCCGTTCCCAGCATCGCGGTCAGAACCGCACGGCGGGCGAATGTCACGGACGGCTTTTCCTCGGCAGCCGCTTGACGATGGCGCTGGTGTCGAGACGTCCCCCGCCCATCGCCTGGATCTCGGCGAAGAACTGGTCGACGAGGCCCGCCACGGGGAGCGAGACGCCAAGGCCCCGCCCTTCCTCGAGGCTGAGCCCCAGGTCCTTGCGCATCCAGTCGATGGCGAAGCCGAAGTCGAATTCGTCCGCGTCCATCGAGGACCAGCGGTTGTCCATCTGCCAGGACTGCGCCGCGCCGCCCGAGATCGCCTCGTAGACCTTGTCCATGTCGAGGTGCGAGGCCTGCGCGAAGCGGACCGCTTCGGCCAGCGCCGCGATGTTGCCCGCGATGCAGATCTGGCAGGCCATCTTCGCGGTCTGCCCTGCGCCGGCCTTGCCGACATGGACGATACGGCTGGAGTAGGCCTCCATGACAGGACGGGCCGCCTCGATGGCCGCGTCACGCCCGCCGCACATGAGCGTGAGCGTGCCCTGTTCGGCGCCGATCTGCGAGCCGGTCATCGGTGCGTCGACGCACTGGATCTGGAGGTCGCGCGCTTCGACCGAGATCTGGCGGGCGATGCGCGCCGAGACGGTGGTGTGGTCGATGAAGGTCGAGCCCTTGCGCATCGTGCGAAAGGCCCCGTTGGGGCCGAGCACGACGTCGGCGAGATCATCGTCGTTGCCCACGCAGGTGATCACCACATCGGCGTCGAGCGCGGCGTGCGCGGGGTTGGCCGCGACGCGCGAGGCGAGGCCCGGGTTCTCCTCCTGCCAGCGCTTCAGCCGGTCAGGGGAGCGGTTGTAGATCGTCAGTTCATGGCCCGCCTCGGCAATGTGCCGCGCGATTTCGCCGCCCATCACCCCAAGGCCGATGAAGGAGACCTTGCGCGGTTCCACAGGAGGCCGCTCCAGCGTGGTTTCCTCGCCGGTCTGCGGCTCCTCGGCGTGTGCATCACTCATCTGTTCGGTCATGGCCTTGTCCTTAACGTGTTTTGGCCAAATGCAAACCGTCCTGCGACGGCGCTGCGCCCAGTCGAGAGGATAGGCGGCCCTTTGCCGCCTTTCAATTCCCCGGTAATTCCTTTAGGCGCCCCCAGATGGAACAGCCTGTATCGAAGCCTGCCGAAACGGCCGCAGACGCGGTCCTGACCCTCGATGATGTCCGCGCGGCATCAGGGCGCATTTCGGGCAATATTGTCCGTACGCCCACGATGCGCAGCCAGACGCTCAGCGAGATTACCGGCGCCGATATTTGGCTCAAGTTCGAAAATCACCAGTTTACCGCATCTTACAAGGAGCGCGGTGCGCTCAACGCGCTCATGCAGCTGAGCGAGGAGCGCAAGAGCCGCGGCGTCATTGCGGCCTCGGCCGGCAACCACGCGCAGGGCCTCAGCTACCACGGCACGCGCCTGGGCATCCCGGTTACCATCGTCATGCCGCGCACGACTCCGCTCGTGAAGGTCATGCAGACCGAGAGCGTGGGCGGCAAGGTCGTCCTTGAGGGCGAGAGTTTCGACGATGCCTATGCCCACGCCCGCAAGCTGGAGGCCGAGCACGGCTACACTTTCGTCCACCCCTTCGATGATCCGCACGTCGCGGCCGGGCAGGGCACGGTGGCGCTCGAAATGCTCGAGGACGTGCCCGATCTCGACACGCTGGTCGTGCCGATCGGCGGGGGTGGCCTCAGTTCCGGGATGGGTACGGCTGCGCGCGCACTCAAGCCCGAAATGAAGATCTACGGCGTCGAGGCGCAGCTCTACCCCTCGATGTACAATGCCCTCAAGGGCATGAACCTGCCGATCGGCGGCGATACGCTGGCCGAGGGCATCGCGGTGTTTTCGCCCGGCGCGTTCACCTCGCGCACCCTGAAGGGCCTGCTCGACGACATCCTGCTGGTGAGCGAGCCCAAGATCGAGGGCGCTCTGGCGCTGCTCCTCCAGATCGAGAAGACGCTGGTCGAGGGCGCGGGCGCCTGTGGTCTGGCGGCCCTGATGGACAACCGCGACCTGTTCAAGGGCCGCAAGGTCGGCATCGTGCTCTCGGGCGGCAACATCGACACGCGCCTGCTCGCCAACGTGCTGCTGCGCGACCTGGCCCGGTCGGGGCGCCTCGCGCGTCTGCGCATCGGCCTTCAGGACCGCGCGGGCGCGCTGTTCAAGGTCGCCAAGGTGTTCCACGAGCAGAACGTGAACATCATCGAGGTCTTCCACCAGCGCATCTTCACGCACCTGCCCGCCAAGGGGCTGGTGACCGAAATCGAGTGCGAGGCACGCGATTCGGCGCAGCTCGACGCGCTGATCGCCGCGCTCCACCGCGAGGGCTACGAAGTGCGCCGGGTCGAGACCGACTGAACCTCGGGTCCGGACTTCCGCTCGGGTAGACGCCTGACCTGGCGCGGCGACCTGGGTAGGAATACATGGGGTGAAACCCGGCCCGATCCGGGACAAGGCTCCGGGATGGCGTGAATTTCGCGCGATCCCGGAAGCGCTTGCGCCACTTTTGTGGTTAAAACACTTTCAACGGCGGATACGCTCCTGCATATTTGCCGGAACAAGGGGCCTTCGCGGTGCCTTGATCGACCACGCAGGTAAGAAACAAGAGGACGCAGCGCCCCCGTGACGGCACCGGTTCGATTTCCCCGCTTCTTCGTGACCAGCCCCGCGCCGTGCCCCTATCTGCCGGGCCGGAGCGAGCGCAAGGTGTTCACGGAGCTCAAGGGGCCGCACGCGGATTCGCTCAACGATGCGCTCAGCCGCATCGGCTTTCGCCGCAGTCAGACCGTTGCCTACCGCCCCTCCTGCATCGACTGCAGCGCCTGTATCTCGGTGCGTGTGGTCGCCAGCGAGTTTGCCGCCTCCTCTTCGCAGAAGCGCGCGCTCAAGGCGAACGACGATCTGGTCGTCACCGTCTGCCGCCCCTGGTCCACCAGCGAGCAGTTCGAACTGCTCCAGGCCTACCTTGCCGAACGCCATCCCGAAGGCGGGATGACCGCGATGGACGAGATCGACTACGCCGACATGGTCGAGCATACCCCCGTCACCAGCTACGTCGTGGAATACCGCGAACCGTCCGAGGACGGGGTGACGCCGGGCCGCCTTGTCGGGGCCTGCCTGACCGACCGCCAGTGCGACGGGCTGTCGATGATCTACAGCTTCTATGACCCGCAAAGCCCGCGCAAGGGCCTGGGCAACTACATCATCCTCGACCACATCCGCCGCTCGGTGGAGATGGGGCTGGGCTATGTCTACCTGGGCTACTGGGTCGAAGGTTCGGCGCGCATGCAGTACAAGGTGCGCTACCGCCCTCTCGAGAAGCTGGGCCGCGCCGGGTGGGAACGCATGGCCCCTGAAGACCAGGACCGCCTCATTGCCGATGCGGTGGCCAATCCCCGCAAGGAAGAGGGCCTCGGTACCACGATGGGCAAGGACGGGATGAGCGCCATCTCGCGCGACTGAGGCTGCGCGAAGACCAAGTCGGCAGTCAGTATTTTTCAAGGGGTCATCACCCCTTGACCCCAAACTCGGCGACTTCACCTCTCACGGCCAAGGCAGCCGGAGTAAGGTAAGCTGGACAATTTCGGGAGCCCGAGGGCGATGGCCCTCGGAATCTGTTCTTCCTTCTTGGATTTGCCCGTGTTGACAAGCCCGCCTGCTTTGCCTCTTGGGGCGCGATGATGACCAATTCCCTACTTTTCCTTGGTAAGGTGCGCTGATGCCCCATGGCTGGATCATTCTCGACAAGCCGGTGGAGCTGGGCTCCACGCAGGCCGTCGCCGCAGTCAAGCGCAACCTGCGCGAGGCGGGCTTCAACGTAAAGCTCAAGGGCGGGGTCAAGGTCGGCCATGGCGGCACGCTCGATCCGCTGGCCTCCGGCGTCCTTCCCATCGCGCTGGGCGAGGCGACCAAGCTGACGGGGCGGATGCTCGATGCGGACAAGACCTACCTCTTCACCCTGCGCTTTGGCGAGGAGACCGACACCCTCGATGCCGAGGGCAAGGTGATCGCGACGAGCGATGTCCTGCCCAGCGCCGAGGAGCTGGCGGCGGTCCTGCCGCAGTTCACAGGCCCCATCACTCAGGTCCCGCCCGCCTATTCCGCGCTCAAGATCGACGGCAAGCGCGCCTTTGATCTGGCGCGCGCGGGCGAGGAAGTCACCCTCAAGTCGCGCGAGGTGACGATCCATGCCCTTGAGATCCATGGCTTCGATGCCCGTGACGGGGTGACCTTGCAGGCGCAGGTCTCCAAGGGGACCTATATCCGCAGCCTCGCGCGCGACATCGCGCACGCGTTGGGAAGCTGCGGGACGGTGACCATGCTGCGCCGGATCAAGGCCGGGCCCTTCGACCTCTCGGGGGCGATTTCGCTGGACAAATTGAACGAAGTCGGTAAGGGCGCGCCTCTTGAGCAGTTACTCTTGCCGCTGGAGGCGGGGCTGGACGACATCCCGGCCATCGACCTCGACCCGGAGCAGGCAAGGGCGGTCCGACAGGGCCGCGTTCTGACCGGGATGCCCCAGGATGACGGGCTCTACTGGGCACGGCTGGAAACCATTCCGGTCGCGCTGGTGGAGCTTTCACACGGCGACGTCCGCGTGGTCCGGGGGTTCAACCTCACAGATGTCGCGGAGTGAATGAAATGACGGTTACTGCCGAAAAGAAGACGGAAATCATCACGGACAACGCCCGCGTCTCGGGCGACACCGGATCTCCGGAAGTTCAGGTCGCGATCCTCACCGAGCGTATCCGCAACCTGACCGAGCACTTCAAGGCTCACCACAAGGACAACCACTCGCGTCGCGGTCTTCTCGCCATGGTCAACAAGCGTCGTTCGCTGCTGGCCTACCTCAAGAAGAAGGACGTGCAGCGTTACAACGACCTGATCCAGAAGCTGGGTCTGCGTAAGTAACAGCCAAATGTTTCGGCCCGCCTCTGGCGGGCCGTTTCATATTTCCGGCCAGCGTACGGGACCTATCCACCTGCGTTCCTCGTTGTGCTAAGAAAGACCCCGCCGGGGCCGCATGGCCGGCCCGGGCACCGAAATAGACAGGTATCCTCGCAATCCGGCGAGGGGCCTTCGGGGCATGACAGGCCCCGTACCGGACCGGGACGGCATCCCCGGCAGTAAATCCCGCAGGCAATAGGGCCGGCGGGCTGAGGAATATTCTATGTTCGACGTCAAGACCGTATCGATGGAGTGGGGCGGCAAGACCCTCACTCTCGAAACCGGCCGCATCGCCCGCCAGGCGGACGGTGCCGTTCTCGCCACCTACGGCGAAACCGTGGTGCTCTGCGCGGTGACCGCCGCCAAGTCGGTGAAGGAAGGCCAGGACTTCTTCCCGCTGACCGTCCACTACCAGGAAAAGTTCTCGTCGGCGGGCCGTATCCCCGGCGGCTTCTTCAAGCGTGAGCGCGGCGCGACCGAAAAGGAAACGCTGACCAGCCGCCTGATCGACCGTCCGGTGCGCCCGCTGTTCCCCGAAGGTTTCTACAACGAAATCAACGTCATCTGCCAGGTCCTGAGCTATGACGGCGAAACCGAGGCCGACATCGTCGCGATGATCGCCGCTTCGGCTGCGCTCACCATCTCGGGCGTGCCCTTCATGGGCCCGATCGGCGCGTGCCGCGTCGGCTTCGAGGATGGCGAATACACGCTCAACCCCAAGCAGACCGCCGCCCTTGAGAACGGTCGCCTCGACCTCGTCGTCGCCGCCACCGGCAACGCGGTGATGATGGTCGAATCGGAAGCCAAGGAGCTGACCGAGGACGAGATGCTGGGCGCCGTCATGTTCGCGCATGACGAGTGCAAGAAGGTCGTCGACCTGGTCATCGACCTTGCCGAGCAGGCCGCCAAGGACCCCTGGGAAATTGACCTGTCGGACAACACCGCCGACATCAAGGCGAAGCTCAAGAAGGCTGTCGGCAAGGACGTTGCCGCCGCTTACAAGCTGACCGATAAGTCGGCCCGTTCCGCCGCGCTCAACGAGGCGCGCGCCAAGGCCAAGGAAGCCTTCGGCGAGGAATCGGCGCAGACCCAGATGGTCGCCATCAAGACTATGAAGAAGCTGGAAGCCGAGATCGTTCGCGGCGCCATCCTCAAGGACGGCACCCGTATCGACGGCCGCAAGCTCGACCAGGTCCGCCCGATCGAATCGATGGTCGGCTTCCTGCCGCGCACCCACGGTTCGGCGCTGTTCACCCGCGGTGAAACGCAGGCGATCTGCACCACCACGCTGGGCACCAAGGACGCTGAGCAGATGATCGACGGCCTCGAAGGCCTGTCGTATTCGTCGTTCATGCTGCACTACAACTTCCCGCCCTACTCGGTCGGTGAAGTGGGCCGCTTCGGCGCGCCGGGCCGCCGCGAAATCGGCCACGGCAAGCTGGCATGGCGCGCGCTGCATCCGGTGCTGCCCGCCAAGGAAGACTTCCCCTACACCATCCGCATCCTCTCGGACATCACCGAATCGAACGGTTCGTCCTCGATGGCGACGATCTGCGGCGGCTGCCTCTCGATGATGGACGCGGGCGTTCCGCTGGCACGTCCGGTTTCGGGCATCGCCATGGGCCTGATCCTCGAAGGCGACGACTTCGCGGTTCTCTCGGACATCCTGGGCGACGAGGATCACCTCGGCGACATGGACTTCAAGGTCGCAGGCACCGAGAACGGCATCACCACGATGCAGATGGACATCAAGATCGCCGGCATCACCAAGGAAATCATGGGCAAGGCGCTCGAGCAGGCCAAGGCCGGCCGCGCGCACATCCTGGGTGAAATGACCAAGGCTCTGGGTTCGGCCCGCACCGAGCTTTCGGCCCACGCGCCGCGCATCGAGACGATCCAGATCGACAAGTCGAAGATCCGTGACGTCATCGGCACCGGCGGCAAGGTCATCCGCGAGATCGTCGCCGAGACCGGCGCCAAGGTCGACATCGACGACGAAGGCGTGATCAAGATCTCGTCCTCGGACATCAACCAGATCGAGGCCGCCAAGGCCTGGATCCAGGGCATCGTCGAGGAAGCCGAAGTCGGCAAGATCTACAACGGCAAGGTCGTCAACATCGTCGACTTCGGTGCCTTCGTGAACTTCATGGGTGGCAAGGACGGCCTCGTCCACGTCTCCGAAATGAAGAACGAGCGCGTGGAAAAGCCGACTGACGTCGTCAAGGAAGGCCAGGAGGTCAAGGTCAAGGTCCTCGAGATCGACAACCGTGGCAAGGTCCGCCTCTCGATGCGCGTCGTCGACCAGGAAACCGGCGAAGAGCTGGAAGACACCCGTCCGCCCAAGGCGCCGCGCGGTGACCGTGACGGCGGTGGCCGTGGCGGCGATCGCCGTGGCCCGCGCCGTGGTGGCCGTGAT
>NZ_JALHAT010000051.1:0-28843 GCF_022818885.1 Novosphingobium mangrovi
CCGGCGCCCAGCCGCACCGCGACTGCGCGTCCGGCAACGGCCAGCCCAACGCCGAGCGCACCGGCCACGCAGGAGAGCGGCGGCCCGGTCTCGATCCTTCCGACCGGCAACGCGAGCCCCAGTCCGACCTCGGGCCCGACTGCGGTATCCACGACTTCCGAATAAGCCAGCCTCGACAGGTGCAGGTGCCTTGCGGCAAGCAGGGGGCCTGTCGCCCGTGGTTCATCCCCTGTTCGATGCCGGGCGCCCATGGTTGCAGCCGCCGGGCCTCAGGGGCCCAGAGACGGAGAAGAAATAGGCGATGATTGCGTATCCCACCCAGACACAGGTGCTCCGCCGCCTGCCGCGCACTTCGGCCCTGGCCGCACTGGCTGTCGCGCTCGTGGTGAGCGTAAGCCCGGTTTCGGTGGCCGCGCAGGACGACACCGACGCGCGCCTGCGCAAGGTCGAGAAGGAAGTGAGCGCGCTCCAGCGCAAGGTCTTCCCCGGCGGCAGCGGCACCTTCTTCGAGCCCCAGATCACCGCGCCGGCTGCCGGATCGCCGGCGCCGCAGACGGCCACCAGCACCCCGGTCAGCGATCTTCTGAACCGCATGGAAGCGGTGGAATCGCAGATGGCGCGCCTGACCTCGCAGGTCGAGCAGAACAGCAACCGCCTGGCGCTCCTCGAGGAAAAGGTCGCCGCCAATGCCGCAGCCTCGGCCCCGGTTCCCGCTGCGCCCGCGGCCCAGAGCGCCCCGCAGGCAGAGCCGGTCAGCGCCTCGCAGAACAACCTGTCGGCGATGAGCGGCGGGGTGATCAAGACGCCTCCGGCTGCCGCTGAGAAGCCCGCGGCCGCCCAGCCTGCTCCGGCCCAGCCTGCACCTGCCACCAGCGCCCGGGCGCAGGGCGTGCAGGCTATCGTCAAGCCGCAGACCGGCGATGCGGGCGAGGATGAATACACCTACGGCTTCCGCCTCTGGGATGCAGGCTACTTCCCCGAGGCGCGCCAGCAGCTCAAGATCTACCTTGAGAAGTACCCCAACCACCGCATGGCGAGCTACGGCCGCAACCTGCTGGGCCGCGCCTGGCTCGACGACAAGAACCCGTCCGAGGCGGCCAAGTGGTTCCTCCAGAACTACCAGGCCGACAAGCAGGGCGCGCGCGCAGCCGACAGCCTGCTCTATCTGGGCATCGCGATGAAGGAGCTGAAGGACACCAAGCGCGCCTGCATCGCGCTCGCCGAATTCAGCGAGACCTACGCGGCCGAAGCCGCGGGACGCCTGGGCTCGCTCTATTCCACCACGCGCAATGGGCTCGATTGCAACTGATCCCGCGCTGGTCCCGGCTCCCGAGGCGGTCGAACGGTTTCGCGCCGATCTGACCGCGCTGTGGTGCTGGGCGCTGGCCGATGAGGCCGTGCGCCTGGGCCTTGCGGTTTCGGGCGGGCCGGACAGCACTGCGCTGCTGCTGCTCGCCGCTGCGGCCTTTCCGGGCCGGGTCGAGGCCGCGACCGTCGAGCATGGCCTGCGTCCTGAAAGCGCGCAGGAAGCCGCCGATGTTGCGGCGCTTTGCGCGCGGCTGGGCGTTCCCCACGCCATCCTTCCCGTCACCGTGCCCGAGGGCAATGTGCAGGCCATGGCCCGCGCCGCGCGCTATGCCGCACTGGCGACCTGGGTCGAGGAGCGGGGACTGGCCGCGATCCTCTCAGCCCACCACGCCGATGACCAGGCCGAGACACTGCTGATGCGCCTCAACCGCGCAAGTGGTGTCGCGGGCCTCGCCGGAACGCGCGCGCTGGGCCGGGTGCCCGAAACGCAGATCCCGCTTCTGCGCCCGGTGCTGGGCTGGCGCCGCAGCGAACTGGCCCAGATCGTCGAGAAGGCCGGGATCGAGGCCGCGCAGGACCCGAGCAACACGAACGAGCGCTACGACCGGGTGCGGCTGCGCAAGGCGCTGGCGCAGGCCGACTGGATCGACGTTGCAGCGGTTGCGCAAAGCGCCGCGCACCTGGCCGAAGCAGACGCGGCGCTCGCATGGATGGCGGACCTCGAATACCGCTCCTGCCTCAAGAAGGAGCCGATGGGGCTGCGCTACAAGCCCCAGGCCCCGCGCGCGGTGGCCCTGCGCGTGGTTTCGCGCATCGTCACCGAACTCGACGGACAGGAACCGCGCGGAAGCGCGGTCGCACGTCTGTTCGATGCGCTGTGCGCCGGTGAGCCTGCCTCTATCGGCAATCTTGTCGTGCGGCCCAATGCGGGCGGGTGGAGCTTTGCAAAGGGGCCGCGCCGGGCGGTGAAGAGATAGAAGAAGGATATCCGAGGGCCATCGCCCTCGGGCTCCCCATACCGTCTAGCTCACCTTACGTGCGCTGCGGTGGCTGAGGAAGGTGAAGTCGCCCGGTTTAGGGAGCAGTTCCTACCCTTCGACGAGGCTGTCCCCCATGCCGATCTGCTTGCCGCGCGTGATGTAGACCTTGTCGCCCAGCTTGGTCATCTGGAACAGCTTGGCCGCGAAGGGATCGGGCATGCCCACGCAGCCGTGGCTGGCGTAGCCTTTCTCCACTTTCGAGCCGTGCAGCGAGACGCCGTCGTTGGTCAGGCGCTGCATGTAGGGCATCGGCGCGCCGGTGTAGATGTTCGAGACGTGGTCGATGTCCTTCTCGGTGATGGGAAAGACGCCGGTGGGGGTGGGCTTTTCCTGGCTTCCGAGCAGAACGGCGGTCGCCCCGATCTCATAGCCGCCACGAAAGACCGAGAGTACGCGCGCGTCGAGGTCCACGGTGATGACAAGCGGGCCATCGGGCACGCCGTCCTCGTCCCAGTGCCATTCGCCGTAGCGGATCGGCCCTTCGATGGGGAGGATGCGCTTGATGACGAAAGGTTCGTCCGGCGCGGGGAGCGAGGGGGCGGCAGGAGCTGGGGCAGGTTCGGCCCTGGCAACCTCCACCGGGCTCGGCGTGGCCTCGGGTGCCGGATCCGAGCGCCCTGCGAGCGTCAGTACGCCGCCGATCACCACGATGGCGCCGAGGCCGGAAAGCAGGAGAAGGCGGGAACTCACGTGGGCGGGTCACTTCGTGCGGGGGCTGTCTACCCGATCCTGATCGCAGATTGCCCGCCTGCGCGCCAGTGGCTTGGCGCCGGGTGTCCCGCTGCGGGAAAGGGCGCTTACACCGCCGGGTCGTCGCCGTGCGCGGTGATTCCGCCGCGCAGGATGGCGTTGGCGATCTCGGCCACTTCGGCGGGGCTGCGGTCCTGTGTCCACACGGCGTAGCGCAGCCCCAGGAACACGTTCATGCCCATGATCGCCCAGGCATGGGCTTCCTCCACGTCGGAGCGCAACTCGCCCTTGCGCACCCCGTCGGCGAGGCGTTCGGTGATGCGGCTCGCGGTGCCTTCGTAGTGCGCGCGGAAGGTCGCGGGATCGACGAATTCGCACTCGTCGATGATCCGGTAGATCTCCTTGTGCTCGTTCGCGAACTTGAGGAAGTTCGTGAGCGCCACCCGCTCGGCCTCCAGCGCGGGAAGGTCGGTGCGCCGGGCCTCGCGCGCGGCTTCGCGCACGCGCGCGCTGAGGTCGCTGACGAGCGCGCGGTAGATCTCGTCCTTGGAATCGAAATAGGTGTAGAAACTGCCCAGCGCGGTTCCGGCGCGCTGCGTGATCGAGGTGATCGAAGCCTCGTGAAAGCCCCTTTCGCCAAATTCGATAGCCGCCGCATCGAGCAGCTTGCGCCGCGTCTTGCGCCCGCGCTCGGTGCGCGGAACCTTGTCCGCTGGCGGGTTTGCGCCATTCTCGGCCGGGGGCGGCGCGCCGTTCGGATCCTCCAGGGGGGGCTTTTCTGTGCTCACGAAGCCACAGCTATCGGCTCTTGCGAGCCTTGGCAAATCTTTGGAGTTGAAACCCGGTTCAAGTATCAATAAGCAGGGCCCAACAAGAATTGGTTCATTGGGAGTGAATGCTATGAACAAGGCGCGATTCCGCGTTCGTGAGGCGAGTGCGCTGGCGCTTCTCGCTGGTATGGGGGCTCTTGTCCTGTCGGCTCCGGCCGCGGCGCAGGAGGCGGAGGCCGCCCCCGCGCAGGCCGAAACGCCGCCCGAGGCCACCGGCGGCGCGATTATCGTCACCGCCCGCCGGCGCGAGGAGCGCCTCGTTGATGTGCCCATCGCGGTAACCAGCTTCAGCGGTGAGCAGCTCGCCAAGACCGGCGCGCTCGATGTCACCGAGATCGCCCAGTCGGCCCCCAACGTGACGCTCGAACCCTCGCGCGGCACCAACTCTACGCTGTCCGCCTTCATCCGCGGCATCGGCCAGCAGGACCCGGTCTCGGGCTTCGAGCAGGGCGTGGGCATCTACCTTGACGATGTCTACCTCAACCGTCCGCAGGCCGCCGTTCTCGACATCTACGACGTTGAGCGCATCGAGGTCCTGCGCGGGCCGCAGGGCACGCTCTACGGACGCAACACCATTGGCGGCGCGGTCAAGTACGTGACCAGGAACATGCCGCTCGACCCGTCCATCAAGGTGCGCGGCACGCTGGGCACGTATGACCAGGCGGACGTGGTGGTGACGGCCTCGACGCCGCTGACCGACCTCATCCGCGTGGGCGGATCGTTCGCGCGCCTTTCGCGTGGGGGCTTTGGCGACAACCTCACCACGGGCGAGGAAAACTACAACAAGGACATCTGGGCGGGACGCGCCAGCCTCGAGATCGGCGGCTACGGCGAACCGGTGCTGATCAAGATCTCGGGCGACTACACCAAGGACAACTCCAACGCGCGCGGCGGCCACCGCCTGATCCCGGGCTTTGCCAGCGGCGCGCCGGTGCTGGACGATGTTTACGACACCCGCGGCGGGCTGATGGACCCTGCCCAGTACGTCGAGGCCTACGGGCTCTCGATGAACGCGACGGCGGATCTCTCGGACTCGCTGACCCTCAAGTCGATCAGCGCCTGGCGCAAGGATTCCAGCGCCTCGCCGATCGACTTCGACGCGCTGCCCGCGGTCGACCTCGACGTTCCGGCCTACTACCGCAACGAACAGCTGAGCCAGGAATTCCAGCTGCAGTACGATGATGGCGGCGCGCTTCAGGCGCTGGTCGGCTTCTACTACCTGACCGCCACCGCCGACACCCAGTTCGACGTGCGCCTGTTCACCGCGTTCGATGGCCTCACCGCCTTCACCCAGGCCGATGTCGACACCGACACCTGGGCGGCCTTCGCCGACTTCACCCTCGACATCACCGACCAGCTCAGCCTGTCGGGCGGTGGCCGCTACACCTGGGACAAGCGCTCGGCCTCGATCCTGCGCCAGAACTATCTGGGCGGTGGCTCGCCGGTCTTTGGCGGCGCGGGCATTCCCTTCGGCGAGGCGAGCACCAACTTCTCGGGCTCGGCGACCTTCAAGAAGTTCACCCCGCGTATCTCGCTCTCGTTCAAGCCCACGCCCGACCACAACATCTACGGCGGCTTCAGCCAGGGCTTCAAGGGCGGCGGCTTCGACCCGCGCGGCGTGGGCGTGAACGCACCGACCAGCAACCCGAGGGGCATTCCCAGCGACGGCGAGATCGCCGATTACCTCAGCTTCGATCCCGAAACGGTGAACAGCTACGAGATCGGCTACAAGGGCAACCTCTTCGGAGGTGATCTCTACGTGGCGCTCGCGGCCTTCCACATGGACTACAGCGACGTCCAGATCCCGGGCTCGGCGGGCTGCACGGTGGACGGCATTCCGACCTTCTGCGGCGTCATCACCAATGCGGGCAAGGCCAAGATCGACGGTATCGAACTGGAGACCAACGCCACGCTCGCACGTGACTTCATCGGCATGGGTGACCGCCTGACCTTCGCGGGATCGCTGGGCTGGATCGATGCGCGCTACACCGAGTACGAGGGCCTCATCGGCGGTGAGCCGACCGACGTTTCGGACTACCGCAAGATCCAGAACACGCCCGAATGGACCGGCAGCGGCACGCTGGGTTACGAAACGCCGGTCGGCGATGGCGACCTTTCGTTCAGCTCGACCCTTTCGTTCCGCAGCAAGACCTACCAGTTCGAGGTGCCCAACCCCTACCTCGACCAGGGCTCCTATGCGCTGCTTGACGCCAGCATCGTCTACACCGCGCCCGGCGGGAACTGGAGCCTGGGCGTCCATGGCAAGAACCTGACCGACAAGCGCTACCAGACCTCGGGCTACACCTTCATGGCCGCCAATCCGCTGACCGGCGAACTGGTCAGCCCGCTGACCCCGACGCTGGGCACCGAGGGCACGCTGACCGCGTTCTACGGCAACCCGCGGCAGGTCTTCGTGACCGCGTCGCTGGAATTCTGAACGTAGACACGCACTAGAGGCAGGGCCTACCGGTCCGGCTGGGCGGCGATGCTGGGGGGCATGCCGCGCGGTCGGACCGGACCAGACCGGACGAGGGACGGGCTTTGCCAGGAAAGGATACCCCAACGATGGACTACGCGCTCCACCGCTATCGCAGCGCCTGTGGGCGGCTGGATCTGGTCGCGCGCGACTATCCGGCCGCGCGCCCCGACGCGCCCGTGCTGCTGCTCATGCACGGGCTCACCCGCAACAGCGCCGATTTCGAGCCGGTCGCGGCTTACCTTGCAGGCGACTACCGCCTGATCGTACCCGACCAGCGCGGGCGCGGGCTCTCGCAATGGGACGATGATCCCGCGCAGTACCGGCCCGACGTCTACTGCGCGGACATGTTCGCGCTGCTGGACGGGCTGGGCATTGAAGAGTGCGGGGTGATCGGCACCTCGATGGGCGGGCTCATGGCACTGGTCATGCAGGCGATGCGCCCCGGCTTTGCCAGGGCCATGGTCTTCAACGACATCGGCCCGGTCCTCGATACCGAGGGGCTGACCCGCATCCAGGGCTATGTCGGGCCGGGTGGCCCGATGGCGGACTGGGACGCGGCCGCCGCCCGCTGCCGCGCCATCAACGCCCCGGCCTTCCCCGATTTCGGGCAGGCCGACTGGATGGCCTTTGCGCGCCGGACCTGCGTGGAGAACGCCGACGGCACCGTCTCCTTTGCCTACGACCCGGAAATCTCGAAGGGCGTTTCGGGCGAGGACGCGACCGTGGTGCCGCCCGATCTGTGGCCCTTGTGGGATGCGCTCGATGTGATCCCTGTACTGGTCATTCGTGGCGCGATTTCGGACCTTCTGAGCGCGCCGACCGTTGCCGAGATGGCCAGCCGCCATTCCGGTCCCTATGAAGCGGTGGAGATCGCGCGTGTGGGCCATGCCCCGATCCTCGACGAGGCGCCCGCGCGCGCCGCGATCACCGCCTTCTGCAAGGAGCACATGGGCTGACATGGCCACACTGGACACCTCCCGCGCCGCGCCCCCAGCCGCATCCGCTTCTGCACCCGCATCCGCTCCGGGGGAGCGCAAGGCCGCGTCGCCCAACCTGGTGCTGGCGATGCTGCTGCTGGTCTACATCTTCAATTTCGTGGACCGGCAGATCCTGGCGATCCTGGCCGCGCCGATCCAGGCGGACCTCGACCTGTCCGACGCGCAGATGGGCCTTCTGGGCGGTCTTGCCTTCGCGATCCTCTATTCGACGCTGGGCGTGCCGCTGGCCTCGCTCGCGGACCGCACGAGCCGCTCCTGGGTGATCACCGGCTCGCTCGTGTGCTGGAGCCTGTTCACCGCCATGTGCGGTCTGGCGCAGGGGTTCTGGCACATTTTCCTGGCCCGTCTTGGCGTGGGCATCGGTGAGGCGGGCGGCGTTGCGCCGTCCTATGCCGTGATCGGCGACCACTTCCCGTCCGAGCGGCGCGCCTTCGCGCTCTCGATCTACTCGCTGGGTATTCCACTGGGCTCGGCCGCAGGCGTCCTTGCGGGCGGCTATGTCGCGGCGACGGTGGACTGGCGCGCGGCGTTCGCGGTCGTCGGCCTGTGTGGCCTGCTCATCGCGCCCGCCTTCAAGTTCGTGGTGCGCGACCGGCCCAAGCCCGCCGTGGCGGATCGGGGCCCGGCCTCGCCCACGCTGGGCGCAGTGGCCCGCGTCCTCGCGCGCAAGAAGGCGTTCTGGCTGCTGAGCTTCGGCGCGGCCTCCAGTTCGATGCTGGGCTATGGTCTCGCGTTCTGGCTGCCGAGCCTTCTCCAGCGCAGCTTTGCGCTCGACCTTGTCCACACCTCCTGGTTCATCGGCGCGGTGCTGCTGATCGGGGGAACGGTGGGCGTTCTTCTGGGCGGTATCCTGGCCGACAAGCTGGGCAAGGCCGACCGGGCGTTCTACGGCTGGGTTCCGGCAATGGCCTATACCGTCGCGGTGCCGCTCTTCGCGGCCGGCATCTGGACCTCCAGCGTACCGCTGGCCTTCCTCCTCTTCCTCGTGCCCCAGGCGCTGGCCTATGTCTGGCTGGGGCCGGTGACCTCCGCGATCCAGCACCTTGTCGATCCGCCCGCGCGCGCGACCGCTTCGGCGCTGTTCCTCCTCATCAACAACCTCATCGGCCTTGGCGGCGGGATCTATGCGCTAGGCGCGCTCTCGACCGCGCTGACGCCGGTTTACGGGAGCGAGGCGCTGCGCATGTCGATGCTCTTCGCGCTGGTGCTCTACCTTGTCGCCGCCGCGCTGATGGCGCTGGCCGGGCCGTTCCTGCGGCGGGAATGGGTGGAGGAAGTAAAGTAGGATTCCGAGGGCCATCGCCCTCGGGCTCCCCGAACGGTCGACCTCAGGGCTTTCACGCCGCGTGGCGTGAGAAAGGTGAGGTCGCCCGTTCCGGGGGCAAGGGGCGATGGCCCATTGAATCAATCACTTCTCTCTATCTCTTCAGATCGGAAGCTCGGTCGTCGACTTGATCTGCGAGAGCGCCACGATCGAGTTCACTTCTTGCACGCCGGGCAGCTGCGAGAGCTTGCCGAAGAAGAAGCGCTCGTAGGCCATGATGTCCTCGGCGACAACGCGGATCATGAAGTCGATCGAGCCCATCATCACGTAGCAGTCGAGCACCTCGGGAAAGTCGCGGATCTGCGCGGCGAACTCATCGAGGTTGGCGCGGCCGTGGGCGTTGAGCTTGACCTGCACGAAGACGTGCGCGTTGAGGCCCACTTTCTCGCGGTCGACGATGGCCACGCGGCGCACGATCACGCCTTCGCGTTCGAGCCGGTCGATACGCCGCCAGCACGGGGAGGCGGAAAGGCCCACCTTCTCGGCGATCTGCGCCGTGGTCTGGCTGGCGTCGCGTTGCAGTTCGCGGAGAATTTTTCGCTCATAGGCGTCAAGCTCGGTCATATTGACCTATATAGGCGCTTTTCGAGGAGGGTCCATTCACTGCGCGGCTCTACGGGGCCGGAATGAGAAAAGATTTTCCGTGGCGCGCACGCTATAGACGGCCTCCCAAGCAAAGGAGTGATACGATGGTTGTCGCCGCGACGCGCAGCGTGCCCGAAGAATGCATCCGCCTCGAAGATCCCAAGGCCGGTCTCGATGGCTACATCGTCATTCACTCCACCGCGCGCGGTCCCGCGGCGGGCGGCTGCCGGTTCTGGACCTACGATGCCCCCGAGGCGGCGCTGGCCGATGCGATGCGCCTTGCCGAAGGCATGAGCTACAAGAACGCCTCGGCCGAGCTGCCGCTGGGTGGTGGCAAGTCGGTGATCCGCCGTCCGGCCGGGGACTTCGACCGCAAGGCCCTGTTCGAGGCCTTCGGCGAGGCGGTCGAGCGCCTGGGTGGTCGCTACGTCACCGCCGAGGACGTGGGTACGACGATTGCCGACATGGAAGCCATCGCCACCAACACCCGCCACGTCGCCGGGCGCACCGCACGTCCCGGCTTTGCGGGCGGCGATCCCTCGCCCTGGACGGCGCTGGGCGTGTTCGAGGCGATGAAGGCGGCGGCCAGGCTGCGTTTCGGCGGTTCGCTGGCGGGGACGACGGTCGCCGTGCAGGGCGTGGGCAGTGTGGGCGGTCGCCTTGCGCGTCTGCTGGCTGAAGAGGGCGCGAAGCTGGTTCTGGCCGACATCGACGGCGCGCGTGCGTCGGCCCTGGCTGATGAACTGGGCGCGCAGCTGGCCTCGATCGACACCATTGCCGGGATCGCCTGCGATGTCTTCGCGCCCTGTGCGCTGGGCGGCGCGCTTGACGCTGCTACCGTCGCGGGCCTCAAGGCCGGGCTCGTGTGCGGGGCGGCCAACAACCAGCTCGCCACTCCCGAGATGGCGCAGGCGCTGGCGGCGCGTTCGATCCTCTACGCGCCCGACTACGTCGTGAACGCGGGCGGCATCATCAACGTGGCCGCCGAATACCTTGGCGAAAGCGAGGACCAGGTGCGCGGCCGCGTGCTCGCGATCGGGCCGCGCACGGCCGGGATCCTGGAGATGGCCGAGGCCGAAGGTCTGACCAGCTCTGCGGTCGCGGACCGTGAGGCGGAAGCCAAGATGCGCCGCCCCGAGGTCGCCGAAACCGTCTGATTTCAGGCTGCGCGCAGTAGGTTGCGACCTTCGCGCTTGGCCCGGTAGAGGGCGCCGTCCGCTTCGGCGAGAAGCTGTTCGGCGCCTTCTGTCCCCTTGAGAGTGGCGACCCCGATACTGGCGGTGACCGTGTCGGGGCCATCGCTGCCCCAGTCCGCGGTCTCGATGGAGACGCGCACCCGCTCGCCCACGTTCTGCGCGGTGGCGCTGTCGGCGCCCGGCAGGATGAGCACGAATTCCTCGCCGCCGATGCGTCCGGCAAGGTCGGAGGAGCGCACCGCGCCGCTGCACAGGGCGGCGGTCTTGCGAATCACGGCATCGCCCGCGCCGTGGCCGAAGCGGTCGTTGATGCTCTTGAAATGGTCGATGTCGAGAATGGCGACGCTGAGCGGCGTTCCGTCTTCGAGCGCGAGACGCATCTCGGTCTCCAGAAAGCTGAGCGCGCTGCGCCGGTTGGCAATGCCGGTGAGGGCATCGGTCTGGGCCATGAGCATCGCCATGTCGGCCTGCCGCTCGGCCAGTTCGCGGGCTTCGGCCAGGCGCAGGTTGGTGATGGTGGCCTCGGTCACGTCCTGGAAGATCCCGAACAGGCCGACCGCATCGCCCGCCGCGTTGCGCTCCACATCGCCGCGGCTGCGCACGTAGCGTTCCTCCCCCTGCGCGGTGATCAGGCGGGCCTGGAAATCGAAGGGCTCGTGGGTTTCCACGAGCTTGGCGAGGAAGTTTTCGACCTTGGGGCGGTCCTCGGGATGGTAGTAGTTGATCGCGCCTTCAAGCGGCGGGTTGGGACCCGGCTCCAGCCCGTGGATGTGGAACACCTCGTCCGACCAGAACACTTTCTGCTTGGCCAGATCGAGCCGCCAGTGGCCGACATGGGCAAAGTGCTCGGACATCTCCAGCCAGCGGTTGGCGCGGCTGACCTCGGTGATGACCCGGTCGCGCGCGCCCAGAAGAGCGGCGAGCGGAAGCGCGGAAAGCAGCAGCACGAGCAGGTAGAACTGCATGAACAAGGTGACGGCGAAGGGGGCCCGGTCGCGCATCAGGTGGATCGGGCCACTGTCGGTCAGGGTCAGGCTCGAGCCGATGACGGCGATGATGAGGATGCTCGTCATCGCGCCATTGGGGCCGATCAGGTAGGTCGCGACGATGACCGCCATGAGCGGGACGAACAGCAACGGGAAGGTGCTCTGGTGGAACACCGCGTAGCTGACGATGGCCACGGCCGCGAGGATCAGCACCGGCGTGATGAGAAGCCGCGGATGCCGCATCAGGCTCGCGGAATATCCGTGGGCGATGTTGAGGATGAGGGGCACCACGATCATGATGCCAAGGCTCACCGTGGTCGCCCAGGAGACGAACATGATCGACAGTCCAGCACCTGTCAGCGCCGAGGCAATGGCGCCGCTGAGCGTCCCTGTCAGAAGCGCGGCTATGCAGAACTGCACGACGCTCAAGGGCCTGTAGATCGTCTCGCGCTCGCGGTTGATCTGCCGGATGCAGAAATAGCCGATGGCCGCTTCCAGCGTGTTCGCGGTGGTAAAGGCCGCGATCTCCACGACCGGGATCTGGGCATAGAGGTTGGCCGCGAAGCTGGCGAGGGCGATGGCGAGGAACATGGCCAGACGCTGGGCGGGACGGCACAGGAGAAGTCCGGAAATCGAGATGCCGCTGGCGGGCCAGACGGTCGCGATCCCGTCGGTGCCTTCGGTCAGCTTGAGGGCGATGGCCGCACAGGCAAAATAGGCAACGCCGACCAGAGCAGGCCAGATGCCCACATGAGTCGAAAGACGTTGGCCGTTTTGCATAAGGGCATTTCGCATTAGGGCAGTTAATTCCCACTAAACAGATTTGGGGAGCGTTGGGAAGTCCTGTGCGTTCCCCCAAGGGAAGCCGATCGAGTCCCGGAAAGTTCCATAACTGGCAGGGTCTTGGCCAGCATGCACCTGTGCATTCGATTGCCGGGCGCCGGTGTGCAGGTTAGTTTCGCCACCGGACCGATGGGCCTGCAAGAGGGAGTGAAGACATGGTCGCAGCGCGGGCGCTTGGATTGGATCTGGCCTTGCAGGGCGGAGGCGCGCACGGCGCCTTTACCTGGGGGGTGCTCGACCGTCTTCTGGCCGAGGAGCGCATCTGGATCTCGGCCCTGAGCGGGGCGAGCGCAGGCGCGGCCAACGCCGCGGTCTTTGCCAGCGGGCTTGTTACCGGCGGACGCGAGGGCGCGGCGTCAGCCCTTGCGCGTTTCTGGGAGGCAATCCACCGCTCGGGACGCAGCGCGGGGCCACTGCTGCCGATGATGGAGGCTTTCCCCGCCACCTTCGAGGCGCTCTCGCAGATGTGGAGCACGATGTTGGGCAACGTCGCCTTGCCCAGTTCGCCCGACATGGGCGCACGCACGCAGGATCTCCTGCGCGAGGTCTTTGCCGAGCATATCGACTTTGCGGCGCTGCGCAGGCCCGAGGCACCGCGCCTGTTCATCTCGGCTACCGACGTGCGCACGGGAAACGCGCGCATCTTCGAGAACGAGGAGCTGTCGAGCGACGTGCTGCTGGCTTCGGCGTGCCTGCCGCTGCTGTTTCCGCCGGTCACCATCGACGGCGTGGACTACTGGGACGGGGGGTACAGCGCCAACCCGCCGATCTTCCCGCTCATCCAGAACAGCCCGAACGATGACATGCTGCTGGTGACGATCAACCCGATGTCGCACGCGGATACCCCGCGAAGCGCGGCCGACATCTCCAACCGGCTGACCGAGTTCTCGTTCAACCAGACACTTATCAAGGACATGCGCGGGCTGGTGCTGATCCAGAACGAGGTCGGGCCACTGGCGTTCGGCAAGGGGCTGCTGGCGCGCCTGCGGCGTCTGCGGGTCCACGAGATCCACGATGAGGCGACGCTGGGGGCGATGCCGGCAGGCTCCAAGATGATGCCGGTGCGCGAGGTGCTCGAGCAGCTGCACGACGCCGGGCGCGATGCGGCCGAAGGCTGGCTGGCCGCCCACGGCGAGGACCTGGGACGGCGCGGCACGGCCGACCTGGCGACCCGCTACGCGCCCTGAGCGCGGGGGAGAGGCGGGCCCTCAGGTGAAATCCTGAGGGGAGCTACAGGGCAGCATGCTTTCCAAAGCCCTGAAATCGGCTATTCTTGGATATTCCAGGTACGGGCAAGCAGGCAGGACAGGCATGGATACAGGCAGCACCAGACCCCAGGACGCCGAGCCGGGCCCCGGCAACCAGCCCATCGCGGGGCAACTCGCCGAGATCCGCGAGAGCCTGCGCGCGGCCTTCCCCCGGGCCAAGAGCGTGCTGCTGGAGTTCGATGGCACCTTCAAGGCGCACATCGACGTGCGCGAGGGGGAACTGGTTCCCGCCATCGAGGCGCAGCTGGCGCATATCGACAATGGGCGCTTTACCCGGGTCGAACACGGTGCGACGCCGCACCATCCCTTCCTCCACCGCATCAGCGCGGTGATCTCGGCCTGAGCGTACTTTTGCGGTGCATGTGAAAAGGGGCGGCCTTCCCGGTGTGGAAAGCCGCCCCTTTCGTGTCGGTTCATGCCCCGGATCGGGGCACGAGATCAGTGGTTGTCGCGCGGCAGACCACGGGTCTGGTGGATGCGCTGGAACTTCTCGGTGCCCTCGAGGATCATGCCGGTGTTCATCTGGCCGACGATCCCGCGCTGGATTTCCTGCCAGGGGGTCTGCGAGGCGGGGTAGGGGTAGCCACCGCGCGCTTCCAGGTCCGCCTTGCGCGCCGCCATCTCCTCGTCGGGGATCAGCACGTCGACGCGGCCCTTGGCAAGGTCCATGCGCACGCGGTCGCCGGTCTGGATGAGGGCAAGGCCGCCCATGGCCGCAGCTTCCGGCGAGGCGTTGAGGATCGAGGGGCTGCCCGAGGTGCCCGACTGGCGCCCGTCGCCGATGCACGGGAGCGCGCCTACGCCTTCGGTGATGAGGTAGCTGGGCGGACGCATGTTCACGACCTCGGCCGCGCCGGGATAGCCGATGGGGCCCGCGCCGCGCATGAAGAGCAGCGTGTCGGTGGTGATGCCCAGCGCTGGATCGTCGATCCGCTTGTGGTAGTCTTCCGGACCATCGAAGACGACCGCGTTGCCTTCAAAGGCGTTGGGATCGTCCGGGTTGGAGAGGTAGCGCTCGCGGAACTGGTCCGAGATCACCGAGGTCTTCATGATCGCCTGGTCGAACAGGTTGCCGGTCATGACGATGAAGCCGGCTTCCTTCTTGAGCGGGGTGTCGAAGGTCTTGATGACCTTGTCGTCCTCGATCGTCGCATCGCGGCAGTTGTCGCCGATCGACTTGCCGTTCGCGGTGATCGCGTCCTCGGCGATGAGGCCCTGGCCCATGAGCTGGGCAACGACCGCAGGCACGCCGCCCGCATGGTAGTAGTCCTCGCCCAGGTACTCACCTGCGGGCTGGAGGTTCACCAGCAGCGGGATCTTGTGGCCCTTTTCCTCCCAGTCGGTGAGGGGCAGCTCGACACCGATGTGGCGGGCCAGCGCGGCCAGGTGGATCGGCGCGTTGGTCGAACCGCCGATGGCCGAGTTGACGCGGATCGCGTTGTGGAAGGCATCGAGCGTCAGGATGTCGGAGGGCTTGAGGTCCTCGTGCACCATGTCGACGATGCGCTTGCCGGTGCGCCATGCGCATTCCTGGCGGTCGCGGTAGGGCGCGGGGATCGCGGCCGAGCCGGGTAGCGACATGCCCAGCGCCTCGGTCAGCGAGTTCATCGTCGTCGCCGTGCCCATGGTGTTGCAGTAGCCGGTCGACGGCGCCGAGGACGAGACGAGCTTGATGAAGCCCTCATCGTCGATCTTGCCTGCGGCCAGCATCTCGCGCGCCTTCCACACGATGGTGCCCGAGCCGGTGCGCTCGCCCTTGTGCCAGCCGTTCAGCATCGGGCCGACCGACAGGGCGATGGCCGGGATGTTGACGGTGGCCGCGGCCATCAGCGCGGCGGGCGTGGTCTTGTCGCAGCCGATCGTCAGCACGACGCCGTCGAGCGGGTAGCCGTAGAGCAGTTCGACAAGGCCGAGGTAGGCGAGGTTGCGGTCGAGCGCGGCGCCCGGGCGCTTGCCGGTTTCCTGGATCGGGTGGACCGGGAATTCCATGGGAATGCCGCCCGCCTCGCGGATGCCTTCACGCACGCGCTCGGCCAGCACCAGGTGGTGGCGGTTGCAGGGCGAAAGGTCGCTGCCCGATTGGGCGATGCCGATGATCGGCTTGCCCGAGCGCAGCTCTTCCAGGCTGATCCCGAAGTTGAGGTAGCGCTCCAGATAGAGCGCGGTCATGTCGATGTTCTCGGGATTGTCGAACCAGGCGCGCGAACGCAGCTTGGGTTTGGTCTGATCGGTCATGGTGGGTCTTGCCTTGCTCAACGCTCGACCGAGACGCGGTAGACCATGACATGCCGGTAGGGCGTGCCGGGATCGACGCGGGCCGAGACGAAGTTGGAATGGTTGGGCGCATCGGGAAACTTCTGCGGTTCAAGCGCAATGCCGTCGCCCATGCGGTAGAGATGGCCGTGCTTGCCGAGGAACGTGCCGTCAAGGAAATTGCCGGAGTAAACCTGGAGGCCCGGTTCGGTCGTCAGCACTTCGAGCACGCGGCCCGATTCGGGATCGGAGAGGCGTGCGGCGAGCTCGGGGGTTTGGGTGAGGCCCTTGTCGAGCGCGAAGTTATGATCAACCCCGCGGCCATAGACGATCTGCTGGTCGGTGCCGTCGCGCAGGCCTTCTTCCATCGCCTTGCCCGCGCGGAAGTCGAACGGGGTGCCCTCGACCGCGGCGAGTTCGCCGGTCGGGATCAGGGTCTCGCTGACCGGGGTGTAGTGGCTGGCGGGAACCGTCAGCACGTTGCCCATGGCGCCTTGCGGCGCGCCTTCGCCCGCCATGTTGAAGATGGCGTGGTTGGTCATGTTGATCACGGTCGGCTTGTCGGTGGTCGCGTCGAACGCGATCTGAAGCGTACCGTGGTCATCGAGCGTGTAGGTGACGCGGGCCTGGACAGTGCCGGGATAGCCGGCCTCGCCGTCGGGGCTGGTGCGGGTGAAGATCGCGCGGGCGACCTTGCCCGAGCTGACCTTCTCGACCTTCCAGTTCTGCACGTCGAAGCCCTGGCCGCCGCCGTGCAGCGAGTTTTCGCCGTCGTTCTGCGGAAGCTGGTAGCTCTTGCCGTCGAGCGTGAAGCGGCCGTGGTCGATGCGGTTCGCATAGCGGCCTACGGTCGCGCCCCAGAAGTTGGGCTTGTCCTTGAACAGCTGGAGGTCGTCGTAGCCCAGCGTGATGTCGGCCAATTCGCCGTCACGGTCAGGCGCCATGAACTTCCACAAGGTCGCGCCGAAGGAGAGGATCGTGACCGAGACGCCGTCCGCGCCGGTCAGCGTGACCGAGGTCACCTTGGTGCCGTCGTCCAGCGTGCCCGCCGTGTCCTGGCTCGCCTCGGCGGCGAGGGCAGGCAGCGCGCCCGTGGCGGCAAGCGCCATCGCCGCAGTCGACATGAATGCCTTGCTCAATAACCTCACAATCCTGGCTCCCGTAGTATTCTGCAGTCGAATTTTGACTTTCGCGTGATTTTCGTCGGCCATTGACGTGGCCGCTGGCTGCATATAGTCCGACAAATAGATAGAGCGCAAGCCGGATTGCGTCGATGGCACCCGGCCGATGTGACGAGAGGATCACCATGCCTTCAGTTGGAACTTCAACCAGCGCCCCGGTGGCGCAATCGCAGCCTGCGGGCGTGCGGTACGGCCCCGCGCTGGCTCTGCTGGCCAGCCTGTTTTTCATGTGGGGCTTCATTACGGTCATCAACAACACGCTGCTGCCGCATCTGCGCAGCGTGTTCGAACTCAATTACACCCAGACGACGCTGATCGAATCGGTCTGGTTCATTGCCTATTTCGTGGCCTCGATTCCCTCGGCCAAGCTGATCGAGTGGGTCGGCTACAAGAAGTCGCTGGTCATCGGCCTGCTTACCATGGCTGCGGGCGCGGTCGGCATGATGCTGGCCGCGATGATCCCCTCCTACGGCGTGACGCTGGTGATGCTCTTCATCATCGCAAGCGGCATCACGCTGCTGCAGGTGGCGGCTAACCCCTATGTCGCGGTCTGCGGCAAACCCGAGACCGCCTCGGCGCGCCTCAATCTGGTGCAGGCGCTCAACTCGATGGGCACCATGCTGGCTCCGATGTTCGGCGCCTACCTGATCCTGGGCCGCACCAAGGGCGGCACGGCGCAGGAGGGCACCGTCGTCCTGACCCAGGCCGAGCGCCTTGCCGACGCGCAGTCGGTCATCCTGCCCTACGCGCTGGTCGCAGGCGTGCTGGTCGTGCTCGCGATCATCATTGCCAGGTTCCCGCTTCCCGCGATGGTCTCGGACAGCGACGATGCGCGCGAAAAGCGCAAGCACATCATCAGCCCGGAGCTGTTCAAGCACCGCAACCTGGTGTTCGGCATCCCGGCCATCTTCATCTACCTCATTGCCGAAATCGGCGTGGGCAACCTCTTCATCAACTTCGTTTCGCGTCCCGACATCGGCAACATGTCGCTGGAGCAGGCAGGACACTACCTGACCTTCCTGTGGGGCGGGATGATGGTGGGCCGCTTCGTCGGCTCGGCGATCATGAGCCGCTTCGATGCCGCGCACGTTCTGGCCGTCTTCTCGGTCGGCGCCTTCATCACGATGCTGGTGACGAGCTTTGCCGATGGCCATGTCGCGATGTGGTCGCTGATCCTGGTGGGCCTGTTCCACTCGATCATGTTCCCGACCATCTTCACGCTGGGCATCAAGGGCCTGGGCCCGCTTACCGAAGAGGCCTCGGGCCTGCTGGTCATGGCGATTGCGGGCGGCGCGCTGGTCTTCGTGCAGGGCTGGATTGCCGATGCCTATGACCTGCAGACCTCGTTCCTGCTGACCGCGGCCTGCGAGCTCTACGTCCTGTTCTATGCGCTGTGGGGCTCCAAGCCCACGCACGCCGAGCCGGAGCCGGAAGTCACAAGCGGCTGATTTTGCTCTCCCTTCCGTGAGCAAAGTGCCCCGCGGGACCCTTCGTCAGGTTCCGCGGGGCTTTTTCATGTGGGCCGCAGGCAAAAGAAAAGGGGGCGCGATGGCCCCCTTTTGCGTGTGTACAGGTGGCGGGGGCTATTCCCCGGTGAGCGCGTCCGGCTGTCCCTGCGGGGCGTCACGGTCCTCGATGGCGCTGCGGGTGTCTTCCAGCGCGAGGTCCACCAGCACGTTCATGGCCTCGGCGGCCGCGTTCTCGTCGCCTGCCGCGATGGCGTCGTAGACGCGCACGTGGTCGGGGATCGGGTTGCGGGGCAGGGCGCGGGCGCGCTGCTTGAACTGGGTCGTCCAGT
Organism: Novosphingobium mangrovi; assembly: GCF_022818885.1. Lineage (NCBI taxonomy): Bacteria > Pseudomonadati > Pseudomonadota > Alphaproteobacteria > Sphingomonadales > Sphingomonadaceae > Novosphingobium > Novosphingobium mangrovi. Next base: position 18,780 of record NZ_JALHAT010000051.1, read on the forward strand.
TGACGGCCGCACCGATCGAGGCGCTCAGCACCATCAGCGCATCGTTGCGCGTGGCGGTAAGGATCGCGTTGTGGAAATCACGGTCGGCCGCGCGCCCGGCGTCGGTCGTCAGCGTGTGGCGACGCATCGCAGCCAGCGCGTCCTTCATCGTCTTGAGGTCGTCCTTGTCGCGGCGCCTTGCGGCAAAGCGCGCGGCGGCGGGCTCGACGATGGCGCGCAGCTCGAACAGCGAGCGCACGAATTCGATGTCGGGTTCGCCCGCAAAGGCCCAGCCCAGCACGTCGGGATCGAGCAGGTTCCAGCGTTCGCGCGGCAGGACGCGCGTACCCGCCTTGGGGCGGCTCGCGACAAGGCCCTTGGCCGTCAGCACCTGGATCGCCTCGCGGTAGGCGCTGCGCGAGACTTTCAGTTCCTCGGCGAAGGCCACTTCACCCGAGAGAACGTCGCCCGGCGCATATTTGCCTGACAAGATGTCGGTGCCCAATCGGTGCGCGATCGCGCCATGGAGCCGGCGACCCGGCCCGCGCGTTTCGTCGGTCTTCCTGGACGTTTCGTCCACCTTCATATTTTTCCCAGTTGTCACAGAAATTCGCACCTCCCACGTGCAACCTACACGCCATCCCGTGCGGAAGGAATGACAAACATTGCGTTTCCGGATCGCACATAATATGTCGGAGTAAATAGGGAGACTTTTCTATGACCGAATTCCGTTCCATCGCAGCCGCAACCGGCGAGCCGCACGGGGACGCCTTTGCCGTCAACACGCCCGCCGATGTCGCAGAGGCCTGCGCCAAGGCGGCGGCCGCGTTCGACACCTACCGGGCGATCGACCTCGAATCGCGCGCCAAGTTCCTCGAGCGAATCGCCGACGAGATCATGGCGCTCGGCGAACCGCTGCTTGAAGCCTACCTTACCGAAAGCGGCCTTCCGCGCGCGCGTTCGGAAGGTGAGCGTGGCCGTACCTGCGGCCAGCTGCGCATGTTTGCCGAGGTGGTCCGCAAGGGCCAGTTCCTGCAGATGCGCGTTGATCCCGCGCTGCCCGACCGCGCGCCGCCGCGTCCGGACCTGCGCCTGCGCATGATCCCGGTTGGCCCTGTCGCCGTGTTCGGTGCGTCCAACTTCCCGCTCGCCTTCTCGACCGCGGGCGGTGACACCGCTTCGGCGCTTGCCGCGGGTTGCCCGGTTGTCGTCAAGGGCCACCCGGCTCACCCGATCACCGGCGGTCTGATTGCCCAGGCGATCAGCAAGGCGGTGGCCGATTCGGGCCTGCCCGAAGGCGTCTTCCAGCACCTCGTCGGTCCCTCGAACGATCTGGGCGCCGCGCTCGTGCAGGACCCCAACATCATGGCGGTCGGCTTCACCGGCTCGCGCGCGGGCGGTCTTGCCCTCACCAAGCTGGCGCAGGCCCGCGAAGTGCCGATCCCGGTCTACGCCGAGATGTCGGCAATCAACCCGGTCGTGATCCTGCCCGAGGCGCTCAAGGCGCGCGGGGCCTCGCTCGGCGAAGCCTTCGTCGGCTCGCTGTGCATGGGCGCAGGCCAGTTCTGCACCAACCCCGGCCTTGTCGTGACGGTCGAGGGCGATGGCCTTGACGACTTCGTACAGGCAGCCGCCACCGGTGTGAGCGGCGCCAAGCCGCAGACCATGCTCACCACCGGCATCGCGGACGCCTATGCCAAGGGCGTCGAGAAGCTGGCAGGTGCGCCGGGCATCGAGGAAGTCGCACGCGGCGAAGCCGGTTCGGCGACCACGGGCGGCGCGGTCCTGTTCCAGACCACGGCCGAGAAGTTCCTCGCCGACAAGGCGCTGGGCGAGGAAGTCTTCGGCTCCTCCTCGGTGATCGTGCGCTGCAAGGACGAAGCTGAACTCAAGACCCTTCTTGAAGGTCTCGAAGGCCAGCTTACCGCCACGATCCACATGGACGATGCCGACGAAGGTGCCGCCGCCAAGATCCTGCCCACGCTGGAGCGCAAGGTTGGCCGCATTCTCGTCAACGGCTGGCCCACGGGCGTCGAGGTGTGCCACGCGATGGTCCATGGCGGTCCGTTCCCGTCGACCACCGATGCGCGCACGACCTCGGTCGGCAGCCTCGCCATCGACCGCTACCTGCGTCCGGTGAGCTACCAGAACATGCCGCAGAGCCTGCTCGCGCCCGAACTGCGCGACGAGGCCTTCAACGACGGCGCGCCGCGTCTCGTCGACGGCAAGCTCACCCTCAACTGATCCAATCCATGCCCCGCAGCGCGCCCACCTCATAAGAAGGCGCGCTGCGGACCCTGGGAGAGACCCCTGACATGACTACTCTTCGCCTGCTGCAGCACCGTGCCGAGGACGGCACCCGTTCCGTCATCCTCGCCGAAGGCGATGCCGCGCACGTCCTGACCGGCGTGGCCTCCGTGCGCGAACTCGCGCTGCGCGCCATCGAGGAAGGCAATTCGCTGGCCGCGACCGCACGCGCCTGCGGCATTGGCGATTCCATCGACATTGCAGCCGAGCAGGCGGCGGGCCGCCTCATCGCGCCGATCGACCATGCCGACGAAGCCCACGTGCTGCTGACCGGCACGGGCCTCACCCACCTGGGTTCGGCAGAAGGCCGCAACAAGATGCACCAGGCCGCGGCCTCGGGTGAAAACGTCACCGATTCCATGCGCATGTTCCTGGAAGGCCTCGAGGGCGGCAAGCCTGCTGAGGGCCAGGAAGGCCAGCAGCCGGAATGGTTCTACAAGGGCGACGGCTCGCAGCTGGTCGGCCCCGGTGAGGCGCTCACCATGCCCTCCTTCGCCAAGGACGGCGGCGAGGAGCCCGAACTGGCCGGCATCTACATCATCGGCAACGACGGTCAGCCCTATCGCCTGGGCATCGCGCTGGCCAACGAGTTCTCCGACCACGTGACCGAGCGCCACAACTACCTGTGGCTTGCGCACTCCAAGCTGCGCCAGGCCGCGCTCGGCGCCGAGCTGCTGCTGGGCGACGTTCCCGAGAAGATCGAGGGCACCAGCAAGATCGTGCGCGGTGGCGAGACGATCTGGGAAAAGCCCTTCCTTTCGGGTGAGGGTAACATGTCGCACAGCTTCGCGAACCTGGAGCACCACCACTTCAAGTACGATCTGTTCTGCCGCCCGGGCGACATCCACATCCACTTCTACGGCACCGCGACGCTCTCGTTCAGCGACGGTGTGCAGACGCAGGAAGGCGACGTCTTCGAGATCGCGGCCGCGCCCTTCACGCTGCCGCTGGCCAACCCGCTGGCCCGCGCCGCCGAGCGCGCCGTCACCGTCAAGGCGCTCTGAGCCATGGACCCGATCCGCATTGCCATCGTGGGCCTGGGCAAGATTGCCCGGGACCAGCACATCCCCGCCATTCGCGGCAACGGCAACTTCGACATTGCCGCGACGGTCAGCCCGCATTCGCCGCCGATGGAGGGCATCCCCCAGTTCGCCTCGATCGAGGAGCTGCTGGACAAGGGCCCGGCGGTCGACGCGGTTGCGCTCTGCACCCCGCCCCAGGTGCGCTATGACATTGCCGTCACGGCGCTGAAGGCGGGCATGCACGTCTTCCTCGAAAAGCCGCCGGGCGCCACGCTCGCCGAAGTCGAGGCGCTCAAGGACCGGGCCGACAAGGTCGGCGTCACGCTCTTTGCCTCGTGGCACTCACGCTTCGCGGCCGGTGTTGCGCCCGCGCGCGCCTGGCTTGCCGAGCGCACCGTCACGAGCGCGAAGATCGTCTGGCGCGAGGACGTGCGCGTGTGGCATCCGGGCCAGGACTGGATCTGGCAGCCCGGTGGCCTTGGCGTCTTCGATCCGGGCATCAACGCGCTCTCGATCATCACCCACATCCTGCCGCGCCCGATGTTCCTCAAGGATGCGACGCTGAGCCTTCCGGCCAACCGCGCCGCGCCGATTGCCGCCGACATCGATTTCCAGGACACGGCGGGCGCGCCGATCCACATGGACCTCGACTGGCGCCAGACCGGCCCGCAGTCCTGGGACATCACCGTCGAGACCGACGCGGGCGAACTCAAGCTCTCCAGCGGCGGCGCGGTGCTGACCCTGCCGAGTGGGACCGAGCGTAACGAGGACCTGGAATATGCCGGGCTCTACGCGCGCTTTGCGAACCTCATTCGCGGCGGGCGCAGCGACGTCGATGTCGCGCCGATGCGGCTGGTGGCCGACGCGTTCCTGCGCGGCAAGCGACAGTCGGTCGACGAATTCCACGACTAAGAACGCCCTGGGAGGGGATAGAAGACATGATCAAGGCATTTCGCCACACCGCCGCCACCCTGCTTCTGGGGGCGAGCGTCTTTGCGAGCACGGGCGTCCTGGCCGACACCGCCGGGACCCCGACGCGCGCGACGATCCACGCCGATACGCCTGGCCCGGTCTACGACAAGGACATCTTCACCCAGTTTGCCGAGCATCTGGGTGAGGGCATCTACGGCGGCCTGTGGGTCGGCGAGGACAGCACGATCCCCAACACCAACGGTTTCCGCAACGACGTGATCGGCGCGCTGCGCGATCTGTCGGTGCCGGTGATCCGCTGGCCGGGTGGCTGCTTTGCCGACGAGTACCACTGGCGTGAGGGCGTGGGCCCGAGGAAGGACCGCCCGACCAAGGTCAACACCCACTGGGGCGGCGTGACCGAGCCCAACACCGTGGGCACGCACGAGTTCTTCGAGCTGACCCGACAGGTGGGCGCAGAGGCCTATGTCGCGGGCAACGTGGGCAATGGCTCGCCGCGCGAGATGGCCGAGTGGATCGAGTACATGACCGCGCCCGCCGGCACGCTGGCCGAAGAGCGCGCGGAGAACGGCCACAAGGAGCCCTGGAAGGTCAAGTACTTCGGGGTCGGCAACGAGCTGTGGGGCTGCGGGGGCAACATGCGGCCCGAGTACGCCGCCGACGTCACGCGCCGTTACTCCACCTTCATCAAGCCGCCTGAAGGCACCAAGATCCTCAAGGTCGCTGCTGGCGCCAATGTGGAAGACTACAACTGGACCGAGCAGATGATGAAGATCGCGGGCAACATGCTCGATGGTCTCTCGCTGCACTACTACGTCCACCCCGCAGGGGGCTGGCCGCCGCGCGCACCCGCTGTCGACTTCGACGAGAGCGGGTGGGCCGACGCGCTCCACGAGGCCTGGCGCATGGATGAGCTGATCACCAGGCACAGCGCGATCATGGACAAGTACGATCCCGAGAAGCGCCTGTTCCTGGCCGTGGACGAATGGGGCTCGTGGTATGCCCAGGACGAGGGCACGCACCCCGGCTTCCTGCGCCAGCAGAACACCATGCGCGACGCGCTGATCGCCGCGATCAACCTCGACATCTTCGCCAAGCACGCCGACCGCGTGCGCATGACCGCCATCGCCCAGATGGTGAACGTGCTCCAGGCGATGATCTTCACCAAAGACGACCAGATGGTGCTGACGCCCACCTACCACGTCTTCGAGATGTACAAGCCCTGGCAGGACGCGACCGTCCTGCCGATCGACATCGAGACGCCGACCTACAAGGTCGGGGACTATACCCTTCCCGCCGTCAGCGGCTCGGCAGTGAAGGGCACGGACGGCAAGATCCACGTCGGCCTCTCCAACGCCGATGCGAAGGAGGCGAACACCGTCACCATCGCGCTCGACGGGGTGAAGGCAGGGAAGGTCTCGGGGCGTATCCTGACGGCGGGTGCGATCAACGCGCACAACACCTTCGAGAACCCGGATGTGGTGAAGCCGGCCGCATTCAACGGCGCGCGGGTGAAGGGCGGCACGCTCACCGTGACGCTTCCGGCGAAGTCCGTCGTGGTGCTCGAAGTGCAATGAGCGGCGTGCGCGTCCTTGGCGACTGGGGCACGACCAATCTGCGGCTCTACCGGGTCGAGGACGGGCGTGTCACCGACAGGCTCGACGGCCCCGGCGCGCTGAGCGCCGATCCGGCCGGTATCCTCGCCGCGCGTCTGGCGCGCTGGCAGGAGCAGGGCCCGCTCGAGGACGTGGTGCTGTGCGGGATGGCGGGCGCGAAGGGCGCGCTCGTCGATGCCGGGTACGTCACGTGCCCGGCCAACCGCGACGGCTGGCTGGCCGGGCCCACCCGCACGCGGATCGCGGGGCTTCCCGTGACCGTTCTGGCGGGGGTGTGCGGCCACATGGGCGGCGCGGTTCCCGATGTGATGCGCGGCGAGGAAACGCAGATCTTCGGCGCCATCGCGCTCCAGCCCGAACTGGGCGAGGGGCGGCACCTGATCGTGCTGCCCGGCACGCACTGCAAGTGGGTGGAAGTGACGGGCGGCGTGCTCACCGGCTTTCGCACCCATCCCACCGGCGAACTCTTCGCGCTCCTCACCGGCCACTCGACGCTGACCGGCCCGGACACCGACGGGGCCGGAAGCTTCGAGGAGGGCTTTGCGCGCGGCCTTGAACGCGCGGGCGAACCGCTTACCGCCGCTCTCTTCGAGGCGCGCGCGGCGCGCCTGCTCGATGGCCGCTCGAAGACGTGGTCGCACGGCTACCTCTCCGCGCTTCTGATCGGCGGCGAAGTCGTCGCCGAGGCGAGCGCGGGGGCCTCGGTGGTTCTCATCGGCGATGGCAAGATCGTCGATCTCTATGAAAAGGCGCTTCCCCTTTCCGCCGCCGTGGCGCAGCGGATCGATGGCGAGGCGGCCGTACTGGCGGGCCTCGCGCTCGCCACAGGAGTGAAGGCATGAAGATCGCAGACGTTCTGGCGCAGGGCGCCGTCCCGGTGGTGGCCATCCTGCGCGGGGTCGAAACCCACGAAGTCGTCGCCATCGGCGAGGCGCTGGTCGAGGCGGGCGTGCGCCTGATCGAGGTGCCGTTCAACTCGCCCGATCCGGCAGGCTCCATAGCCGCGCTCTCCGCCGCACTCGAAGGCCGCGCGGCCATTGGCGGGGGCACGGTGATTTCCACGGGGCTGGCCGAGGACCTTGCAGGCGCAGGGGGCACCTTCATGGTCTCGCCCAACACCGACCACGCGGTCATCACCCATTCGCTGGCTCTGGGCATGGATGTCCTGCCCGGTTTCCTGACCCCGACCGAGGCGTTCGCGGCGGTCTCTGCAGGCGCGCGTGACCTCAAGCTCTTTCCCGGCTCGGTCCTGGGGGCCTCTTATGTAAAAGCCATCAAGGACGTGCTTCCCAAGGACGCGCGCGTCTGGGCCGTGGGCGGCGTGGGCCCGGCCAACATCGCCGAATACCGCAAGGCCGGGGTCTTCGGCATTGGCGTGGGCGGGAGCCTCTACAAGCCCGGCGATACCCCTGCGCAAGTGGGTGAAAAGGCGCGCGCGCTCGTCGCCGCCTGGACCGCCTACGAGGGGTGAGGGCGATGGTCCGCACACTCTCCCGCTTCCTCGCCATCGGCGCGCTGGCGCTCTCCATGGGCGTTTCGGCCAAGGGCGCCGAGAGCGATGCTCCGGTTCTGAATGACCGCTTGAGCGGCGCACTCGCGCCCACGCACGACCCCGTCATCATCCGCGAGGGCGACACCTACTACGTCTTTAATACGGTCGGCCGCTACATCGGCATCAAGACCTCCAAGGATCTCGTCCATTGGGAGGAGGCCGGTTCGGTCTTCGCTGAGCTGCCGGAGTGGGCCACCAGGGCCGTGCCAGGCACCGAGGGGATCTGGGCGCCTGACATCCAGCGGGTGAATGGCGAATACCGCCTCTACTACTCGGTCTCGACCTTCGGCTCGAACCGTTCGGCGATCGGTCTTGCGACCGCGAAGACGCTGGACCCGACCTCGAAGGACTATGGCTGGAGCGACAAGGGCCTCGTCGTCCAGTCGACCCACGCCGATGATTTCAACGCCATCGACCCCAACCTGGTGATCGATGAAAAGGGCGGGCAGTGGCTCTCGCTCGGCAGCTTCTGGACGGGCATCAAGCTCTTTGCCGTGAACCCTGAGACCGGCAAGGTCGATGCGGGCACCAGGCCTGTTTCCATCGCGCGCCGTCCGGCCCCGGCAGGCGCGCCCGCGCCGGTCGAGGCGCCGTTCATCCTCACCCATGGCGGCTGGTACTACCTCCTCGTCAGCTATGACTATTGCTGCAAGGGCGTGAACTCCACCTATTACACCGTGATGGGCCGGTCGCGCGATGTTACCGGGCCCTATCTCGGCAAGGACGGCTCCAAGCTCATGGAGGGCGGCGGTTCGATCCTGCTGCGCGCGGACCTCGAAGAGAAGGAACGCTTCCGGGGCCCCGGCCACGTCGGCGCCTTCACCGACACCGATGGCACCACCTACCTCGTCTACCACGCCTACGACCGCGAGGCGAACGGCGCGCCCACGCTGCGCATCGCGCCCCTGACCTGGGACGCGGACGGCTGGCCGGTGGCGCACGACTGAAATACCACCAATTGGCCCCCCGCATCCACGCGGGGCGGGGGGCCGTTTTTTGATGCTTTTGCCGCGATCCGGCCTCCGCAAGAGAGGCCCCTCGCGTCCGACCAGAAACCGGAGAGGACTTATGCCTTTTTCCCTTTCGCGCCGTACCTTTGCCCTTGGCGCCGCGCTTCTTCCCATCGCCTGCAGCGAGGCGGGCCGCACGGTCCTTGCCGAAGGTGAGGGCACAGACGGCGCGGCCACGTCCGCCGTTCCTGTGAACCCGCTGGTCAAGAACCGCGCCGACGCGCAGATCTTCCTCCACACCGACGGCTACTACTACATGACCGGCTCGGTGCCTGAGTATGACCGTCTGGTCCTGCGCCGTGCGAAGACCCTGGCAGGCCTCACCGATGCCGAAGAGCGTGTGCTGTGGCGCCACGAGGAGGAAGGACCGCTCTCCGGCTTCATCTGGGCGCCCGAAATGCACCAGGTTGACGGGCGCTGGTACGTCTACTTTGCGGCAGGGCCTTCGGGCGGGGGCGAGGACGTCTTCCGCATCCGCACTTACGCTGTCGAATGCGCGGGCGAGGACCCGATGACGGGCGCGTGGTCGGTGAAGGGCGAATTCAAGGCGCCCTGGGATAGCTTCAACCTTGATTCCAAGGTCTTCGTCCACCGCGGGGAACGCTACTTCACCTGGGCCCAGCGCGAGCCCGGCATCGAGACCAATTCCAACCTCTACATCGCGAAGATGACCGGCCCGCTGACGGTCGGCCCGGCAACCCGCCTTTCGGTCCCGACCTACGACTGGGAAATCCGCGGTTTCAAGGTCAACGAAGGCGCGGCCGCGATCGAGAATGCGGGCAAGCTCTACATGACCTACTCGGCCAGCGCGACCGACGACCGTTACTGCCTGGGTATGCTCTCCATCGATGCCGATGCCGACCTTCTGGTCGCCGACAACTGGACCAAGTCGCCCGAGCCGGTCTTCCAGACCAGCGTTGCGACCTCGGTCTATGGCCCCGGCCACAACGACTTCACGGTCGATGAGCAGGGCCGCCCGATGCTCGTCTACCATGGCCGTGACTACAAGGAGATCGAGGGCGATCCGCTGTTCAACCCGGACCGCCACACCCGCGTCCAGCGCGTCTACTTCGATGAAAAGGGCGCGCCCGATTTCGGCGTGCCGGTAGGCAATGGCCCGCTGCCCGAGCGCTTCATCAGCGAGGCCGCCAAGGGCGCATTCCTTGCGCACGAGGACGAGGCGCTGGTGATCGGGGCTCCCGCGCTGCCCCAGACCCAGATCCGCTCGCTTCCCGCCAAGGACGGCACCATCCAGCTCTCCCCGATCCTGCTGCGCGAGATGTGCCTCACCGTGGGCGAGCAGGGCACATGCACGCTGGCGCCGCGTAGCGAAGGCGGCGCACAGGACGGGGCCGACCGCTTCCGCCGCAAGGTGGAAGGCGAGGGCAAGGTGCGCTTCGAGTCGGTGGCGCAGGCCGGGCAGGGACTTGCCGCAATTGACGGCACGGTCGCTCTGGCGCCGCTCTCGGACCCGCGCACGCTGTGGACCGTGGACTGATACATTCGTTCTAAAACTCGGACAATAAAGTCGCGGATTCTCGCGGTTTTATGAGGGGGTGTGGCGCGCAGTGATGCGAAGATGCCACGCTCCCTTACGAGTTGCTGAATTGTAAGGCAGGCTTGCACTTTTTGCTTGCACAAAATAACT
>NZ_JALHAT010000052.1:0-8088 GCF_022818885.1 Novosphingobium mangrovi
AACTCGGACAATAAAGTCGCGGATTCTCGCGGTTTTATGAGGGGGTGTGGCGCGCAGTGATGCGAAGATGCCACGCTCCCTTACGAGTTGCTGAATTGTAAGGCAGGCTTGCACTTTTTGCTTGCACAAAATAACTCCGACAAATAATCAGGCCCTCACGAACACGGCGCAGGAACCGCTGCGCGATTGAAAATTGGGAGGGTTGATCATGGCATTCCGGCCATTCGCATTCTGCACAGCTTCTGTTCTGGCCCTGGGCATCGCCGGCGTGGCGAACGCGCAGGAGGCCGCTCCCGCAGCCCAGCCCCAGGCGGCCAATACGGCTGACAGCGCGGCAGAGCCGAGCGCCGAGGAGATCATCGTCACGGGCGTGCGGGCCTCGATCCTGGGCGCGCTCAACGTGCGTCGCAACAACGTCCAGATCGTGGACTCGATCGTCTCCGAGGACGTCGGCAAGCTGCCCGACAACAACGTCGTCGAGGCGCTCCAGCGCGTCACCGGCATCCAGATCACCGACCGCGCGAGTGGCGAGGCGCAGACCGTTACCATTCGCGGCCTGAACGACCCCGTCACCACGCTGAACGGCATCAACGTCTTCACCGCATCGGGCCAGAGCTTCTCGCTTCAGGATATCCCGGCGAACCTCGTGAAGCAGGTCAACGTCTTCAAGACCCGCTCGGCCGACCAGCTCGAGACCGGCCTTGCCGGCCAGATCGACGTCAAGACCCGCCGTCCCTTCGACTTCAGCGGCTTTGCCGTGTCGGGCCAGGCGCGCGGTACGTATGACGAGATCGCCGACACCTTCAATCCGAGCGGCGCGCTGCTTGTCGCGGACAGCTGGGACACGGGCATCGGCGAGATCGGCGTCCTCGTGAACGCCAGCTACATCCGCTCGAAGTACCGCACCGAAAGCGCGACGGCGGGCGCGCTCGTGCCCTTCCTCACCGACAGCAACCTGCCCACCGTCAGCTCGGCACCGGGCGCGTGTGCGGGCGGTGCGGCCTGGGTTCCCTACGAGCGCATCCAGCCCAGCGACTGCCGCTCGGTCACGCCCGGTAATCCCGATGGCAACATCTGGCAGCCGGGCCTCAACGCAGGGCTTTCCACCGATGCGGGCGCCACGCTCAACATCAACGGCCAGGACGTGCCCTATGTCCTGTCGCGCGACGCGGTGTTCTCCTCGGACCTCTACGGCAAGCGTGAGCGCCCCGCGTTCAACGCCGCGCTGCAGTGGGCGCCCAACTCCAGCTCGGTCTACACCGCCGAGATGTTCTATACGGGCTACCGCTCCGAGACCTTCAACAGCCTGCAGTTCAGCTTTGTCGACTGGTGGGGCAACCCCGGCGCGGTCGAGCTTTACGATGGCACCAACATCGTCAAGTCGCGCACCGTGGCCGATGTCTACGGCTTCAATTCCTCCGACCTCACCAAGTCGAAGACCGACAGCTACGTCTACCACCTGAACGGGGCGTGGGAAGTCGGCGACGGCGATGGCAAGATCACCAGTGACCTCGCCTACCAGACCAGCACCTTCGAAAGCTCGTTCATCGCCATGCGCACCAGCCGCGTGGCCGACGAGATCACCGCCGACTTCAACGCGGGCGGCGGCATTCCCTCCTACCACTTCTCGGACGACAGCCTGCTGACGCAGCCCTCGACCTGGGCCGTGGGCGAGCTGTACGACAACGCCAACAAGGACAAGGGCAGCGCGCTCACCGGCAAGCTCGATGGCTACTACGGCTTCTACGAGGGCTTCCTGCGCCGCGTCGCCGCCGGCCTTCGCGTCGACCGTCGCAAGGCAGCCAGCTACATCCGCACCGGCGATGCCGTGGCGCTGGGTGGCAACCTGACCGACCTGCCCGAAGATGCCCTGTTCACCAACTCGGGCTTCTACAAGGGCGAGGGCGACCTGCCGCGCAGCTGGGTCAACATCGACGGCAACTGGCTCTATGACAACGCGGACATGGTGCGCGGGCTCTACGGCCGCCCCACCAGCGACCAGCTGTCGCTCGGCCAGACCTTCGGCATCGAGGAAGTCACGATGTCGGGCTACGTAATGGCCGACGCGCAGATCTCGATCTTCGGCAACCCGCTCGATCTCCAGGCGGGCGTGCGTTACGTCAACATCGACACCGATTACGACTTCTACGACCGTCTCGACAACTTCGCGCGCAGCTCGGTCTCGCGCGGATCGGCCAAGTTCCTGCCCAGCTTCACCGCGCGCTACGAGATCACCCGCGATCTGCGCCTGCGCTTCAACTACGGTGAGACGCTGCGCCGTCCCAACTTCACCGACGTGAACCCGACCTACCAGCTGACGGGCGACCTCACCAACGTGGGCTACGGCAGCGGTTCGGCGGGTACGGCCACGCTCAATCCGACGCATTCGAAGAACATCGACGTCGCAATCGAGTGGTACTTCGAGCCCAACAGCGCGATCACGGTCACCGGCTTCCGCCGCGAGATCTCAGGCCTTGTCGTGCCGATCTCGAGCTACGAGTACATCCCGAACAACGACATCGAGGCGGGCGCGACCGACTACTTCACGATCACCCGCCCGGCCAACGCATCGGACGGCGTGCTCAAGGGCGTCGAAGTGGGTCTGACCTACTTCCCGACCTACCTGCCCAGCGTTCTGGATGGCCTTGGCTTCCAGGGCAGCCTGACGGTGCTCGACTCCAACCAGTCGATCCCCGAAACCAACCAGCTGGGCGAAGTCGTGGGCTATACGCAGTCGGACTTCTTCAACGTCTCGAAGCTCTCGTACAACGCGACGCTCGCCTACCAGCGCGGTCCCATCGGTGCACGTCTGTCGTACGTGTGGCGCAAGGGCTTCCTGCACAACAACGAGGCACGTCTCTTCGCCAACCCGATTGGCGTGTGGTACAAGTCCTCGGGATACATGGACTTCCAGCTGACCGCCAATGTGACGGACGACATCGCGCTGACCTTCGATGCGCGCAACCTCACCAAGGAAAACCAGCAGAGCTTCTACAAGTACGGCGCGGCCGGCGGCGCGGAGACGATGAACCTGGGCACGACCCTGGTTCCGCGCACCTTCGCCATCGGCGCGCGCTTCACCTTCCAGTAAGCACTTTGGCGATCCTGGACCTCTCCCCCCGCTTTGCCATTCTGCGAAGGGGAGAGGGGCCGGGATCGGCATGAGGCGACCGTTTTCCCGGGGCACATTCTCCTCTCCCGACGCCCCGGGGGGACGGTCGCCTTTTCCTTTTTCAGGGACGATTCCTTCCAGACGACGGGGCACAGAGCATGATCGCACGAACGGCACGGGCACTCGGGACCAGCGCGTTGCTGGCTGGCACGGCAATGCTTCTGGGAGGCGCGGCCCCGCCTGCGGCTCGGGTGATGGCTCCGGTCATGGCGGCGGCCTCCGCCGCGCCCTCCGCCGTCCCCAAGCTCGACTCCAGGGCCATCGCCCGCGCGCGCTTTGGCAACGACGCGCCCTGGTATGAGGATCGCATCCCCTTCTTCGAGAGTGCGGACCCGAAGATCGACGCGGTCTGGTACTACCGCTGGTCGATCTACCGCGCGCACCAGCGCGATCTGGGCGCAAAGGGCTTCATCACCACCGAGTTCGCCGACGATGTGGGCTGGCAGCGTGAGCCCTACGCCAGCCTCAACGATGCCAGCGGCTTCCACATCGCCGAGGGCCGCTGGCTCAACGACCGGCGCTTTGTCAGCGATTACATCGACTTCATGTATGAGGGCGGCAACGACCGCCACTTCACCGACCACATGGCGGACTCGACCTGGGGGCGCTACCTCGTCGATGGCGACAAGGCGGCGGTCACGCGCCATCTTCAGGTGATGCGCCATATCTTCGGCCTCTGGGAAGACCACATGGACTGGTCCAAGGGGCTCTACTGGGTCGAGCCGCTGCTCGATGCGACCGAGTACACGGTCTCCTCCATCGACGCCTCGGGCGGCGAGGACGGCTTTGGCGGCGGATATTCCTTCCGTCCCTCGGTCAACAGCTACATGATCGCCAACGCCCGCGCGATTGCGCGCATTGCCGCGATGACCGGGGATGCCGCGCTGGCCGAGGAGTTCGAAGGCAAGGCCAAGGCGCTGCAGGATCGCATGGTGGCGGACCTGTGGAACCCGCAGCTGGAGCACTTCACCGACCGCTACCGCACCCGCAACGAGCACGTGCAGTACTGGGACTTCATCCGCGCGCGCGAGCTGGTCGGTTTCCTGCCCTGGATGTTCGATGCGGTGCCCGACGAGGCCAAGTACGCGCAGGCTTGGGCGCATCTGCTCGATCCCGATATGCTGGCGGGTGAGGCCGGGATGCGCACGGTCGAGCAGTCCTACGAATACTACATGCGCCAGTACCGCTATCTGGGCGATGCGCGCGAGTGTCAGTGGAACGGTCCGATCTGGCCTTACCAGACGACGCAAGTGCTGACCGGTATGGCCAATCTCCTCGACCACTACGAGGAGACGGGTCCGGTGACGCGCAGCACTTACATGCGCCTCCTGCGCCAGTACACGCAGCTCCACTTCCAGGGCGACACGCTGGACCTTGAGGAGGACTACGATCCCGCGACCGGCAAGCCCATCGTCGGGCTCGACCGCAGCCACCACTATTTCCACTCCGGCTACAACGACCTCATCCTGACCGGCCTTGTCGGCATTCGCCCGCGCGCCGACGACGTGCTGGAGGTGAACCCGTTGCTGCCCAAGGCGGGCGATCCCGAGGCCTTGCCCTGGTTCCATGTCGAGCGCGTGCCCTACCATGGCCATAGGATCTCGGTGACCTGGGACGCGGATGGATCGCACTATGGCAAGGGCGCGGGGCTGACCGTGGCCGCCGATGGCACGGTGCTCGCCCACCGCGCGGATCTGGGCCGGATCGAGGTGCCGCTCGCCCGCAAGGCGCCCGCGCCCATCGTGCGCGAGACCGATCACGCGGTGCAGCTGGTGCGCGGCGACTTCCCCAAGGCGAGCGCGTCGAGCGGGGCCGAGGCGGAGAACCTGCACGACGGGATTGACGGTCGTCTCTGGTTCTATCCCGAGCTTCCCAACGGCTGGACCTCGGCGGCGGGAACGGCCTCGCAGTGGTACGCGGTCGACTTTGGCGCTCCCAAGCCGGTCTCCTCGGTGAAGCTGGCCTTCTTCGACAACGGCGCGGACATCCGCGCGCCGGGCAAGGTTACGGTCGAGGGCTGGCAGGACGGCGCCTGGCGCGACCTCGGATCGGCAACGCCGCTCGCCAATGGCGTGACGACGCTTACCTTCACCGCGCGCCAACTCACCAAGGTGCGCGCGGTGATGACGCCCACGCAGGGCAAGGCGATCCGCCTGGCCGAGCTGAAGGCGCTCTCGGACAGCTGACCTAGAACAGGTACCCCGAGACGAGGAAGGCCGCCGCCGCGATGATCCCGGCGGCGGGCAGCGTCACCACCCAGGCCAGCGCGATGGGCTTCATGAGGCCCCAGTTGGTCTGGCGGTTGACGATGCCGATGCCCAGCACCGCGCCGATCAGGATGTGGGTGCTGGAAACCGGGATGCCCAGGCTCGAGGCGAGCATGACCACGCAGGCCGCGCCGAGCTCTGCGCAAAAGCCCGAGGCCGGGTGCATCGCGGTGAGGCCATGGCCCACGGTCGCGATGACCTCCTTGCCGATGAACCAGAGCCCCACGACCAGCGCGATACCGAAGGAGATCATCACCATCGGCGGCACCGCGGCCGAGGAGGTGATGACGCCGGTGCGCAGCACGTCGAGGATCGCGGCAAAGGGCCCGACCGCGTTGGCGATGTCGTTGGCGCCGTGGCTGAAGGCAAAGCCGCAGGCGGTGAAGACCTGCATCCAGCTGAAGAGGAGGAACGTCGCGCGCTCGAGCGGGGCCTGGCGCAAGGTGCGCACGAAGAGGAAGGTCGTCGCCCAGGCAATGGCGGCGACCATCGCCATGATGAGGTAGTTGGTCAGCGTCGCAAGGCCCAGCTCCATGTGCTTGAGGCCCTTGAAGAGCAGCATCGCGGAAATGACCGCCGCGCCCAGCGCCGCGACCAGTGGCACCCAGAGCTGGAGCGCATGGTGGGTCTCCACCTCGTCGCGCTGGCGCTCGATGGCGTACCACTTGCGGTAGTAGTCGGTCTCCAGCTCCTCGGGATGGAAGTCCTCGCTGCGCAGCACGTCCATGTCGCGCACCAGCATCGTGTTGTAGTTGACCTGCTGCAGCTCGGTCAGGCTTTCAAAGGCGCTGCGGTGTTCGCGGCGCAGCGCTTTCTGCTCGGCGCGGATGTCGCGCACGCGGGCCTCGGCGCGCTCGTTGTAGAACAGGACATGGTGCTTGATGAGGCGGAACAGGCCATAGGAGACAAGCCCGCCCAGCAGCGGGGAGAGCACCCAGGACAGCGCAATGCGCGCGATCTCGCCCCACTGGACGAGGGCGAGGGCAGAAGATGTGCCGCCGAGGTTCACGCCGAGCACCACCGAGGCCCCGACGATGCCGCCGATGATCGAATGGGTGGTCGAGACCGGCCAGCCCCGGCGGCTGGCGAAGAGCAGCCAGAACGCGGCGGCGACCAGCGCGGCCATCATCACCCGGATGAACTGGAGCGGGCTGACCGTTAGGGCGCCGAGGTCGACGATGCCGCTGCGGATCGTGTCGGTGACATCGCCGCCCGCGATCACCGCGCCGCTGACCTCGAAGATGGCCGCGACGCCCAGCGCTTGCCCGATGGTGAGAGTGCCCGCACCCACGCTGGTGCCGAACGAGTTGGCGACATCGTTGCCGCCGATGTTGAAGGCCATGAACAGGCCGAACAGGGTCGCCAGGACAAAGACCAGGAGGCTGCCCGAGCCGATGTACCCCGCCCCCCAGACAAGGAACGCGCCCCCGCTCAGCGCCAGCAGCACGGCAAAGCCGATATTGGGCAGGGCAAGCCGGGGCCGGGAACCGGACGCGGTGAGATCGGGCAGGGGGGAATTGAGCGTGGCCATCGTGTGCGGGGGCGGTCCGTGGTCGTTATCAGGGTTCAACCATAGGGACTTAAACAAGGTAAATGACCGTCGTGTGTCGAGCCTGCTGCGCCGGGCAGGGCGCGACTCGGGAGGCCGGAGCAGCCCGAAATCGAGCGGCACAGGGGGCTGGCGCAGGTCTGGGGCCGACTTCGCAGGCGCGGCAAAGCGGGCGCGGGCGGGTGATCCGTTCACGCCCCTTGCAAGATAACCTAGCTAAGTATATCGGCGGGGCACGCGTTCGGGGCTTGCGCCTTCACAGGGACGCAATCGTATGCCGATACGGGCAAGTCACTGATTGGCGATGACTTGCCGTTCGCCTTGGGCGGGCCGCGAGGCCACGCCGCAACCGTTCAGCCCAGCACGTGGAGGGCGCCGACAAACACCAGCAAGGCACTGGCACTTGCGCCGCACAGCAGCATGAAGGGACACCGGCTGATCGCAGGATCGTACCGTTCCATGGGAACCTCTCCCGGTTCTTGTTCTTTCTGATGCGATTTTGCGCCTCTTTTCGCGGCAAGGCAAAAGATAATCGCGGGACCTGCGAGGGCCGCGTCCTCCATCGCGAGGGCGGTTTCCTACAGGGTCTGCAACGCGCGGCGCACCTGCGCCCGCAACACGGAGTTGAGACTGGCAATGGTGAGTGAAAGCGCCGCGAAGGGGTCCGAGCAGGCGGCAGGCGATAGCGATGCTGCGGACGCTGGCGGGGATGAGGCCAAGGACACGGGCCGCAAGGGCCTGAGCGGCAAGACCAAGCGCAACCTCCTCATCGCCGCGATCCTGATCGCGATCGGCGGCGGGCTCTGGTTCATGCGCTACGAAACCTACGGGCAGTACTTCCAGGAAACCAACGACGCGCAGATCGACGTCGACATGGTGGCCATCGCCCCCAAGGTGAGCGGCTATGTCTCCGAGGTCCTCGTCGAGGACAACCAGGACGTGGCCAAGGACGCCCCGCTCGTGCGCATCGATGCCAGCGACTACGATGCCCGCGCCGCGCAGGCCCGCGCCCAGATCGCGCAGGCTGAGGCTTCGGTCGAGAACGCGCGCGCAGGGATCGCCGAGCAGCAGGCCGCCGTCGCGCAGGCTCGCGCGCAGCT
>NZ_JALHAT010000053.1:0-31303 GCF_022818885.1 Novosphingobium mangrovi
AACCGGCCTCCCCGCTCCCAAGCAGCCCATGTGGCGCAACGCGGACATCGCGGAGGCAGCGGAGTAAACCATGGAAAATACAGGAGCCCTCAAGGGACTTCGCGTCGTGGAAATGGGCCAGCTTCTGGCTGGCCCGTTCGCCGGACAGCTGCTGGGCGACATGGGCGCCGACATCATCAAGGTGGAGCCGCCCGGCAAGGGCGACCCGCTGCGTGTCTGGGGCCAGGGCGAGAAGAAGGTCAGCTGGGAAGTGGTCGCGCGCAACAAGCGTGCGGTCTCGGCCAACATGCGCGTGCCCGAAGGCCAGAAGCTGGTGCGCGAGCTCATCCGCCACGCCGACATCGTGATCGAGAACTTCCGTCCCGGCACGATGGAGAAGTGGGGGCTTGATCCGAGGCAACTGCTCGAAGAGCAGCCCGGCCTCATCATCTCGCGCATGTCGGGCTACGGCCAGACCGGCCCCTACTCCTCGCGCGCCGGCTTTGGCGGCATCGGCGAGGCCATGGGTGGCTGGCGCTACATCGTGGGCGAACCTGACCGTGCGCCGAGCCGCATGGGCGTCTCCATCGGCGACACTCTCACCGCCACCTACGGCGTCATGGGCATCCTTGCCGCGCTCCACGTGCGCGACACCACCGGCAAGGGCCAGATCATCGACGCTGCGCTCTACGAAAGCGTGCTGCAGATCACCGAGAGCCTGGTTTCGGAGTACGACAGCTCGGGCTTCATCCGCGAGCGCACCGGCTCGATCCTGCCGGGCATCGCGCCCTCCAACGTCTATTACTGCAGCGATGGCGAATACATGATCGGGGCAAACGCCGATCCCCTGTGGAAGCGCCTGTCGGCCGCCATGGGCAAGCCGGAACTGGGCGATGACCCGCGCTATGCGACCCACCTCGCACGCGGAGAGAACCAGACCGAGCTCGACGAGATGATCAACGCCTGGACCAAGGGCTACACCATCGAGGAGATGGACGCGCTGATGATCGAGTACGGCATCCCCGCTGGCCGCGTCTACCGCGCGCCCGAGATGCTGGCCGATCCGCACTTCCAGGCCCGCGAGGCCATTGTCGAGGTCGAGACCGAGACCCACGGCAAGCTGAAGATGCAGAACGCCTTCCCCAAGCTTTCGGAAACGCCCAGCTGCATCCGCCGCCCGGCACCCTCGCGCGTCGGCCAGCACAATGCGGAAATCTATGGCGAACTCTTGGGTCTCGATGCCGAGGCGCTTGCCAAGATGGAAGCCGACGGGATCGTCTGATCCTCAAGGCTTGTAAGACCACACACGATGGCGCGGCGATCCTCGGGTTGCCGCGCCATCTTGTTTTCGCCTTCCCCGACCCGATATCGGAACCCTGGGAAGGAGACGTAGCATGATCTTCAGAACTTCACCCTTGGCGCCTGCGGCGCTCCTTACGGCCTTTGCCGCGCTTGGCCTCGCGGCCTGTTCGCCCGAGCCCGCCAAGGAATACACGACCGATGTCGAAGACAAGAGCGGGGGCGAACTGATCGTCACCGACGTCGACGAGACCGGCGTCGACGTGAAGGTGCCCGACACGCCGATGACCAACGTACCGCCCGAGGACAAGGCGGGCAGCTAGGCACGAAGCTGGGCCAAGACCCTTTCCTCAGGCCAGCAGCGCGACCGAAACCGCGTGAAGCGGGGCGCCTTGCGCCTCGTAGGCCGAAAGGTTGGCGATGGTCGTCTCGGCAATCGCGGTCATCGCCTCGCGCGTGAAGAAGCCCTGGTGGCCGGTGATGAGCACATTGGGAAAGGTCATCAGGCGTACGAAGACATCGTCGCGGATGACGGTGTCGGAGAGGTTCTCGAAAAAGAGATCGCCCTCCTCCTCGTAGACGTCGAGCCCGACGTTACCGACCTTGCCGCTCTTGAGCCCGGCGATGACCGCGCGGGCGTCCATCACCGCGCCCCGGCTCGTGTTGATGAGCATGACGCCCGGCTTCATGCGCGCGATCGCGCCGCGCCCGATGAGGTGATGCGTAGCGGGCGTGAGCGGGCAATGAAGGCTGATGATGTCGCAGCGCCCCAACAGATCATCGAACGAGGTGTATTCGCCGCCCAACTGCGCCAGTTCGGGGTTGGGCGAAGGGTCGCTCGCCAGCACCTCGCAGCCAAAGCCCTTGAGGATGCGCGCGACGTTGAGACCGATGCGCCCGGTCCCGACGATCCCGGCGGTCTTGCCCCGCATGTCGAAACCAAGCAGCCCGTCAAGCGCGAAGTTGCCCTCACGCACCCGCGCATAGGCCTTGTGGATGCGTCGGTTGAGCGCGAGCATGAGTGCAACGGCGTGCTCGGCAATGGCGTCGGGCGAATAGGCGGGAACCCGCGCCAAGGCGATCTTGAGCCGGGCCGCGGCCTCCAGGTCCACGTTGTTGAAGCCTGAACAGCGCAGCGCGACAAGGCGGATGCCATGACGTGCCAGGATCTCCAGTTCGGGCTTTCCCAGCGCATCGTTGACGAAGGCGCAGACCGCCTCGAAGCCCTGTGCGAAATGGGCCGAATGGGTGGTCAGCCGGGTGTCGAAGAACGTCAGCTCGTGCGGACTTCCGGCCAGGCGATTGGCCTCTACCAGAAAAGTCCGATCGTATGGACGCGTGCTGAAGACAACGACCTTCATGCCTTATCCTCCCCGAGGTCCGAAAACCGCCACCGGTGCAATCATTCGTAACATCCGTGCTGCATTGCACAAGGCCCGAGGGAGCGATAGGCTTGCCCCCCGCCCGGACCGGGCACGCCATCGCGCAGGGGGACAAGGGTCTTGCTCGAAGCGAAAATTCCCGAAGATCGGGGCTGGCATGCCCTCGATCCCGACACTGTCGCTGCCGATCTGGGAGCGGGCAGCGCCGGGCTCTCCGGGTCCGAAGCCGCACGCCGCCTCGAACGCTGCGGCCCCAACCTTCTTCCCCGCGTAAAGCCGCCGCATCCGCTCATGCGCTTTGCCGCGCAGTTCAACAACGCGCTCATCTATTTCCTGCTGGCATCGGCGGCGGCGGCCTTCGTGCTCGATCACGCGATCGATGCCGGTGTGATCCTTGCCGTCGTCCTCATCAACGCCTTCGTGGGCGTCATCCAGGAGGGCAAGGCGGAGAAGGCTCTGGCCGGCATGGAGAACCTTGTCGGCGAGGAGGCCCATGTCCTTCGCGAGGGACGCCGCCAGCCCGTCCCCGCCGGAAGTCTGGTGCCGGGCGACACGGTCCTTGTCGAAGCTGGCGACCGGGTGCCTGCCGACCTTCGCATCGTGCGCGCCCGTGCACTTTCGATCGAGGAAGCGGCGCTGACCGGGGAATCGGTCGCCGCCGACAAGCAGGAGGAAGCCGTCGAGCCCGACGCGCCCCTCGCCGAGCGCACGTCGATGGCCTATTCGGGCACGCTTGTCGTGCGCGGACAGGCGACGGGCCTCGTCGTCGCGACCGGCGCCGCCACGGAAATCGGCAAGATCGGCGCGCTCCTCCAGTCGGTGCCGCGCCTCGTCACCCCTCTCCTGAAGCAGATCGACCAGTTCGGCACGCGCCTCACGCTTCTTATCCTCATCGGCAGCGCGGCGCTTTTTGCCTTTTCGGTGACCGCGCGTTCCTACCCCTGGGTCGATGCGCTGATCGCGGTCGTGGCACTGGCGGTCGGCGCGATCCCGGAAGGGCTGCCCGCTGTCATCACCATCACGCTCGCCATCGGCGTCCAGCGCATGGCGCGGCGCAAGGCAGTGATCCGCAAGCTCCCGGCGGTCGAGACCCTGGGCGCGACCTCGGTCATCTGCAGCGACAAGACCGGCACGCTCACCCGCAACGCGATGACCGTGACCCGCCTCTTCACGCCTGAGGGGGAGTGGCAGGTTTCGGGCAGCGGCTATGCCCCAGAAGGCGCGATCGAGGCCGAAAAGAGCAGCAGCGAGGCCACCGATCCCCGCGAGATCGTCCGCTGCGGCGCGCTGTGCAACGATGCCCGCCTCCAGCACGAGGACAGTAGCTGGAGCGTTGTGGGCGATCCGATGGAAGGCGCACTCCTCGCGCTGGCGGGCAAGGCCGGGCTCGACACCGCCAGGCTCCACGACGACTGGACACGCCTTGACGAAATCCCCTTCGATGCGGCCTACCGCCTGATGGCAACGCTGGTGCGCAGCCCCGAGGGCGAGGCCATCGCCTTCGTCAAGGGTGCGCCCGAGGCCGTTCTGGCGCTGGGCGCGGCAGGCACCGATTTCGAGCGCTGGCACGGCATCACCCGCCAGGCCGCCGCCCAAGGTGAGCGCATCCTGGGCTTTGCGGCCATCACCCTTGCGCCCGGCACCACGCGCCTGCGCTTCGAGGACCTGCAGGGCGCGCGTATCCTGGGTCTCATGGCCTTCGTCGATCCGCCGCGCGAGGAAGCCCGCATCGCCATCGGCGAATGCCGCTCGGCCGGAATCGCGGTCAAGATGATCACCGGCGACCACGCCGCAACGGCCGTCGCCATTGCCCGCCAGCTCGAGATCGAGGAAGAGCCGCGCGCGCTCACCGGCGCGCAGATCGAGGCGATGAGCGATGAGGAACTGCGCCGCGAGGTTCCCGAAGTCGCCGTCTTCGCCCGCGCCAGTCCCGAACACAAACTGCGCATCGTGCGCGCGCTCCAGTCGCACGGCCAGATCGTCGCGATGACCGGTGACGGGGTCAACGACGCGCCCTCGCTGCGCCAGGCCGACGTCGGCACCGCCATGGGCGCCAGCGGCACGCAGGCCGCGCGCGAAGCCTCGGAGATGGTGCTTCTCGACGACAACTTCGCCTCCATCGTCGCGGCCGTTCGCGAGGGCCGCACCGTCTATGACAACATCCGCAAGGTCATTGCCTGGACGCTGCCCACCAACGGCGGCGAGATCATCGCCGTGGTCCTGGCGATCATCCTCGACCTTGCCCTGCCGATGACGGCGACGCAGATCCTGTGGATCAACCTCATCACCTCGGTCACGCTCGGCCTCGTGCTCGCCTTCGAACCCTCCGAACCGGGCATCATGGAGCGCGCGCCGCGCGCCAAGGACAGCCCCTTGCTCTCGGGCTTCATCCTGTGGCGCGTGGGCCTCGTCTCACTGCTTTTCGCCGTGGCGCTGCTGGGTGTCTACTTCACCGCCCTCAGCACGGGGACAGACATTGCGACGACCCGCACGATGGTCGTCAACATGCTGGTGATCGCGGAGATATTCTACCTCTTCAACGTGCGCTACATGCACGTTCAGTCGCTCAGCTGGCGGGGTATCCTGGGCACGCGGGCGGTGCTCGTCGCGGTGGGCACGGTATCGCTCGCGCAAGTGTGCTTCACCTACCTCCCGCCGTTCCAGGCCGTGTTCGCAACCCGCCCGCTCAGCTTCACGCAAGGAGCCTCGCTCATCGCGATCGGCGCCGTGATCTTCATCCTCCTGGAACTGGAGAAAGTGCTGGTCCGGCGCCTGGGCTGGTTTGCCGAACTCGACTGACCCGCCCCCTCCCCGCCCCGGCTTGCAGATCCTTCACGGGTTGCGCGGATTGAAAATCTGTGTCCAACTGGATCGTATCGCAGACCTGTGCGTTGCAGTTTACGCGCGGTTCTACGCGCAGGGCTCCAGATACGCGATACGAGAGGGAGGGCAGTGGCAGTGCACACGGCGCTTGGCGAACACGGCATGATCGGCGACACGCGCTCGAGCGCCCTTGTCGACCGCACCGGAACGATCACCCGCCTGACCTGGCACGTGCCGGGCGCAGCGGCTCCGCTCCACGCCCAGGACATGCGCCCGGGCGGCATTTCGGCGATCCGCCTCGAGGACGCAC
Organism: Novosphingobium mangrovi; assembly: GCF_022818885.1. Classification (NCBI taxonomy): domain Bacteria; kingdom Pseudomonadati; phylum Pseudomonadota; class Alphaproteobacteria; order Sphingomonadales; family Sphingomonadaceae; genus Novosphingobium; species Novosphingobium mangrovi. Next base: position 5,794 of record NZ_JALHAT010000053.1, read on the forward strand.
AGCCGCTGGCGCAAAGCTACCGTGCGGGCACCACCATCCTCGATACCTACTTCGCAGGGCCGACAGGCGCTCTCAAGCTGACCGACTTCATGCCCGTGGCCCTGCCCGGCCCCGGCAATGAGGACGAGGCGGGCGGCGGCATCCGGGACGGCGCGCGCATCGTGCGCTTCCTGACCTGCACGCGCGGGACCATGGCGGGCCGCCTCATCCTCAACCTCGATGGCGAGGCCCGCGCGCCTGAGCAACTGGCCGCGAACCAGTGGTCGGTGCCGCTGGGCAAGATCACGCTGCGCCTCGAAGGCGCGCTCGACATCGCGGTGAGCGGCAGCCGCCTTGCCATGCCCTTCACGCTGAAGGCCGGGGAACAGGCGCACCTGGCGCTGTCCTGCGATGCGGGCTCTCAGGCCGAACAGGTGCGCAGTGTCTCGGCTGCGCGCAAGGCGCTGGCGCAATGCGACGCCTTCTGGCGCGCCGAGGGCACTCCCGCCCAGGGCGCGGGCTCGCCCCGGGCCTGAGCCCCAGGTTTACTCGGCCGCGAGGGCTTCTTCGCGCGCGACTTCGCCTTCGGCCGGAACCCGGGCGAGAAGCATCTTTATCAGCCCGAAGCACATGAACAGCAGCACCACGGCAAAGGGCAGGCCCGTCACGATGGCCGCCGTCTGCAGCGCCTGCAGACCTCCGCCGTACAGCAGCGCCCCGGCAAGCGCACCGATCGAGATTGCCCAGGTCACGCGCGGAACGAACCCCGCCTCGTGATGCCCGCCCGAGGCGATCATTGCCGTCACCAGCGCGCCCGAATCCGCTGAGGTCACGAAGAAGGTGGTCACGATCACCACGGCCAGCCCCGAGACGATCCCACTCAGGGGAAAGTTGGCGAGGAAGGCGAAGAGTGCATCGGGCATCGAGGCGTTGACCGCCTCGGACAGGCCCCCGGCTCCGAACAGCTCGATGTGAAGCGCGGTATCGCCAAAGATGGTCATCCAGGCAAAGGTCACGAGGCTGGGCACGATAAGCACGCCCGAAATGAACTCGCGCACCGTGCGGCCATAGGAAATGCGCGCGATGAAGATGCCCACGAAGGGCGACCAGCTCACCCACCAGGCGTAGTAGAACATCGTCCAGCTGCTCTGCCAGTCCTCGTCGGTGTAGCTCTCGGTCCAGGTCGAGAGATAGATGAAGCGCTGGAAATAGTAGCCCAGGTTCTGGATGAAACTGTCGAGCAGGTAGACCGTCGGGCCGACCACGAAGACGAACAGTGCCAGGAGCAGCGCCAACCCCATGTTGAGCTCGGACAGGCGCTTGATCCCGGCGTCGAGCCCCATCGCCACGGACAGCGTGGCCAGCGCGGTCACGACGACAATGATGATGGCGCGGACCATTCCCCCCTCGGGCGCGCCGAAAAGGAGGGTCAGCCCGGCGTTGATCTGCGAGGCCCCGAAGCCCAGCGAGGCCGCCACCCCGCACACCGTCGCGGTGATCGCCATGATGTCGACCAGATCGACGACCAGCGTCGGAATGCGCGGGAAAGCTGCGCGCAGGAAGGTGCCCAGGTTGAGCGGCAGCTTGCGGTTGTAGGCAATATAGGCAAGCCCCAGGCCGATGATCGCGTAGATCGACCAGGCGTGCAGACCCCAGTGCAGGTAGGTGAGGCCCATGGCGTGCTGCGCGTTGCGCGCAAGTCCCTGGGGCAGCGTGGCGCCGGGATCGGAGAACGAGGAAATCGGCGGGTTGGAAAAGTGCATGATCGGCTCGGCCACACCGTAGAAGAGCAGACCGATGCCCATTCCTGCGCTGAACAGCATCGCGAACCAACTGGTCGCGCTGTACGTCGGCTTGGCATCCGCTCCGCCAAGGCGCACATGCCCGACCCGCGACATGGCGAGAAACGCGCTTGCAACCAGCATGACATTGGCCGTCGCCACGAAAAGCCAGCCGAAATTGTGCGTCGCAAAGGCCTGGATGGCCTCGAAACGGGCCGTTGCAACATCCGTATCGTAGAGCGCGAAGACTATGAGCCCACCGATCGCGGCAATTGCGCCAAAGAACACGCTAGGTTTAAAATCCGCAATCGGACTGGATACATTACTGCCTTGACTTGCCACCCGAACGACACCCCCAACGCTGAAATGAGTTTTACTTAGCTTCTAAAAAATAGCAGAAATAATAAACCCAATAGCGAATTGAATATCATATCAAAATTCGCGTTATGGAATTGAATTTATCACATCCCGAAGCAGCTGCGAGACCTGTCTACAGGCCGTGTTGTGATTATGCAACAACTGCCGAGAACATGTGACTTTTCTCAAGCGCAAGGGTTGGCATGTACACGTTGATTGGATAGCTGGCCTGCGCGGGGCACCAAGGTCTCATTTCCTTGCATGCCACCTCCCGGCATCTTGTCCCGCCCGGCAGCGCTATCTCCCACGTGCTGCCCAGTCGCGAACGTTCCGATCAACAACAGGGGAACATACATGTTCAAGCATTGCACCGGCGCGTCGGTTGGCGCGCTGGCAATCGCTATCGCCACCCCGGTCGCAGCCCAGAATACTCCGGCCCAGCCGACCAGCACCCAGCCCACGAGCACCGCGGCCGCACCGGCCCAGCGCAAGGGTGGCCTGACCGAAATCGTGGTGACCGCCACCAAGCGCACCGAAAGCCTCCAGGACGTCGCCGTCTCGGTCAATGCACTGGGCACCGAGGAACTCGAAAACCTCGGCGTGCAGACCTTCGACGACTACCTCGAGCAGCTTCCCAACGTCACCGCAGGCGGCGGCGGCCCGGGCCAGAGCACGATCTACATTCGTGGCCTCGCCTCGACCACGCCCAACCTCACCACCGCAGGCGTCGCGGGCCTTGCCCCCAACGTCGCGATGTACCTCGACGAACAGCCGCTCGCGCAGCCGGGCCGCAACCTCGACGTCTACGCCGCCGACCTTGAGCGCATCGAAGTTCTTGCAGGCCCGCAGGGCACGCTCTTCGGCGCCAGCTCGCAGGCAGGTGTGGTCCGTCTCATCACCAACAAGCCCGACCTCCTGGGCTTCGATGCCGCCGCCAAGGGCGGTGTTTCGTGGACCAAGAACGGCGAGCCCAGCTACAACGCCGAGCTCATGCTCAACGTGCCGGTGACCAACACGCTGGCCGTGCGCGGCGTCGTCTACATGGACGACCAGGGTGGCTACATCGACAACGTCAAGGGCACCCGTTCGGTCGCTGACAGCGCTCGCTTCCGCGAAGAAGGCGCCATGCGCTACAACGGCGTGCCGGTGGGCGCGAACCGCGCAGGCCTGCAGGCCGGTGCCGACCTCTCGAACGTCAACTTCATTGAGGCCGACAACACCAACCTCGTCGAAGACAACTTCAACGACACCACCTACACCGGTTTCCGCGTCTCGGCGCTGTGGGAAGTGGCACCCGACTGGCAGATCACGGTCAGCCACGCGCGCCAGGGTCTCGATTCCGATGGCGTCTTCTTCGCCGATCCGGAACTGGGCCTGAGTGACCTCGAAGTGCAGCGCTTCCAGCCGGACCGCCTGGAAGACAACTTCTCGAACACCGCCTGGACCGTCGAGGGCCGCCTGGGCATGCTCGACCTCGTCTACACCGGCGCCTTCACCGACCGCGAGACTTCGCAGCAGGTGGACTACTCCGACTACCTCTACGTCGGCCAGTACCTGCCCTACTACATCTGCGACGGCTCGGTCTCGTACCCGGGTGACGCGGGCCCGATGGGCACCTGCCAGGCACCCAACCTCTACGTTACCTCGGACAGCAAGACCAAGCAGTTCACCCAGGAACTGCGCGTCAGCACCCCGGCCGAGAACCGTTGGCGCGTGACGGCGGGTGGCTTCTACTCGAAGCTGACCCTCGAAGAGCGCAACGACTTCGTCTACCCCGGCAGCCAGTACGTCGACCTGTGGGGCGAAACCGGATTCCCCGACAACTTCCCGTTCCCGGGTGCCTGGCAGAGCGATCCGGGTCCCTTCCCCAACGGCACCAACTTCCGCAACGACATCAAGCGTTCGGATGAGCAGTTCGGGATCTTCGGCGAGGCCTCCTACGACCTCGTCCCCGACCTCCTCAGCGTCACGCTGGGCGCGCGCTACTACAACGTGGCGGTCGACCTGAAGGGCACGGCGAACAGTTCGTTCTGTAACGCAGGCGGCACCGACGCCAATGCGTTCGGCACCAACCTCTCGGACCTTTACGACGGGGACGGCGAGTTCACCTTCATCGGTTCGTGCGGCGACACGCTGGGTCTGACCTTCAACCAGGGCGACAGCATCCAGGACATCATGGACGCGGGCCTCACCGAAGGCCAGGCCATGCAGGTCTTCAATGCCCTCTCGGCACCCGACAAGGCCAAGACCGAAGGCGTCATCTTCAAGGGCTCGCTGACCTTCACGCCCACCGAAGACGTGATGTTCTACGCGACCTACTCGGAAGGCTTCCGTCCGGGCCTGCTCAACCGTCCCGGCGGCGCGGTCAGCCCCTCGGGTTACATGGTGCCCTTCGAACTGCAGACCGACGAGGTCAACAACTACGAGATCGGTTGGAAGACCGAGCTGTTCGACCGCCAGCTGCGCTTCAACGGCAGCGCGTTCTACGTCGACATCACGAACCTGCAGACCACGATCTTCGACACCTCGATCGTCAACCTGTTCTTCTCGGACAACGCGGCCGACGCGCGCATCCTGGGCGTCGAGGGTGACTTCGCCTTCGCTCCCTACGCGGTGCCGGGTCTGACCGTCGCCGGTGCCTTCTCGGTGCTCGACACCAAGATCACCGAAGTGCTGACGCCGACCGACGATGTCACCAAGGGCAACTCGCTGGCCTACGCGCCGTCCTTCCAGGGCAACCTGCGCGTGCGTTACGAGTGGGATCTGGGCGACACGGGCCTCGTTGCCCACGTCATGCCGCAGATGGTGCATTCGGGTTCGAAGTACACCGACATCATCAACATCAACCGTCTGAAGCTCGACAGCTACACCACCTTCTCGATGACTGCGGGCGTCAAGAAGGACGACTGGTCGGTCGAGGTCTTCGGCGAGAACCTGACCGACAAGCGTGCCCAGATCTCGGGCAACTTCTACTACGATGCCCCGCGCATCAACACCAACCGTCCGCTGACGGTGGGTGTGCGCGTCGGCTGGCACTACTGATCGCATCTCCCGGCGCCTTCTGCGTGAAGGCGCCGGGGAGCGGACAAACCGGCGGCAGGCGGGCATCGGGCCTTGCCTGCCGCTTGGCGTTTGCGGCAAGGACATTCCCATGGCATCGCGTGACCCCAACCCCGCCCCCTCCTCCCCCGATGAAGCCGCCCTGCTGAAAGAGGCCCGCGAGGCGATGCAGCGCGGCCAGTTCGCGCCCGCGCTGGGCGTGCTGGCGCCGCTTCTCGACGCCGAGGAGCCGAGCACGGAAGGGCTCTACATGGCCGCCGTCGCGTGCCGTTACCTCAAGCGCTTCGCCGACGCCGAAAGCTATCTCTCCGCCCTCTCCGCCGCGCAGCCCGAATATGGCCGCGCCTGGCAGGAGGCAGGCCATCTCGCCCGCGACCGGGGCGACGTGCCGGGAGCCCTGCGCGCCTATGCCCGCGCCACCCGCTACAACCCGGTGCTCGACGCCAGCTGGCGCGCGCAGGCCGATCTTCTTGCCCGCACCGGACGCCAGGCCGAGGCCGCGCAGGCCCGCACCCAGGCCGAGCGCATCGCCGCCCTCCCCCGCGAGCTTCTGGCCGTCTCCAATCACCTTCACGAAGGCCGCCTGCTGCGCGCCGAGGAAATCTGCCGGGCCTACCTCCAGACCCACCGCACCGACATCGAGGGCATGCGCCTGCTGGCCGAAATCGCCAGCCGCCTTGGCATCCTCGATGACGCTGAGTTTCTTTTGGAAAGCGCGGTTACCTTTTCTCCGGACACCGTCCAGCTGCGGCTCGACTACATCCAGGTCCTGCGCAAGCGCCAGAAATTCGCACAGGCGCTCGAGCAGGCCGAGGCCCTCCACACCCGCGATCCCGAAAGCCCCGTCTTCGCCTCGCACCTGGCCATCGAGGCCATGCAGACCGGCGACTACGCCCGCGCCTTCGCCCTGTTCGACGCGGTGCTGGAAAAACTGCCCCAGGACCCGGCGACGCTCACCAGCAAGGGCCACGCGCTCAAGACCACCGGCGCGCAGGACGAGGCCGTCGCCTCCTACCGCGCGGCCATCGCCGCCAAGCCCGAGCACGGCGATGCCTGGTATGCGCTTGCCAATCTCAAGACCTGGCGCTTCAGCGCGGACGAGCGTGCGCGCATGGAAGACCTGCTGGCCCAGCCCGACCTTGCCTTCATGGACCGCGTCCACCTGACTTTCGCCGCAGCCAAGGCCGCCGAGGACGAAGGGCTTCATGCCCAGGCCTTTGCCCACTACACCCACGGCAACGAACTCAAACTGCGCCAGAGCCGCTACGATGCGGACCGCATGCACGCCGAGATTGCCGCGCAGATCGAGACCTGCACGCCCGAACTCTTCGCGCGTCAGGGCGGCAAGGGCCACCCCGCGCCCGACCCGATCTTCATCCTTGGCCTGCCGCGCGCGGGCTCGACCCTGCTTGAACAGATCCTTGCCTCGCACCCGATGATCGACGGCACGCTGGAGCTGCCCGACATCCTTGCCACCGCGCACCGCCTGCGCGGCCGCAAGGCCAGCGCGCCGCGCTACCCGCAGATCCTGCACGAGCTGTCGGCCGAGCAGCTGGAGGGCCTCGGCAAGAGCTACATCGAGAACACCCGCATCCACCGCCAGAGCGCGCCGCTGTTCATCGACAAGATGCCCAACAACTTCCGGCACATCGGCCTCATCCACCTGATCCTCCCCAACGCGAAGATCATCGATGCGCGCCGTGAAGCGATGGATTGCTGCTTCTCGGGCTTCAAGCAGCTCTTCGCCGAGGGCCAGGAGTTCACCTATGGCCTGACCGAAATCGGCCGTTACTACCGCGACTATGTGGCGCTAATGGAGCACTGGGACCGTGTCCTTCCGGGCCGTGTCCTGCGCGTTCAGCACGAGGACGTGCTCGACGATCTGGAAGGACAGGTGCGCCGTATGCTGGACTATATCGGGGTCCCCTTCGATCCGGCCTGCCTGGACTTCCACAAGACCGACCGCGCGGTACGCACGGCCAGTTCCGAACAGGTCCGCCGCCCCATCTCGCGTTCAGGCGTGGGCGCGTGGAAGCCGTACGAAGAATGGCTCGGCCCGCTGCGCTCGGCCCTGGAAGGGTGATCCCGGGGCGGTTTTCGTGCACTGCAACAGTTGCGCACGCCATCTTTAGAGCGGCGCAACTTGCGCGGATTTTGCGGCGAAATGGAAGCTACACTCGATTGTCTTTGATCGAGGACATTGCACTGCAACAATAGGACGGTCATCCTGCGCGCACCATGTGGGTTGCTTCGAGGCGAAGCGACACGCGACGCAACGCGGAGCCCGACGATGACTTCTCCCGCCCCGACGCCTGGATCGACCGGCGCGTCCTCATCCCCGCGCGAGCCGCTGGATGGCATTGCCCAGACGCTCGACCGCTCGGCCTCGGCCGCGATCGCGCAGGCGACCAGCGGGCTTTCGCCAGCCACCATGATCCTCGCGGCGACCGACTGGGCGCTCCACCTCGCCTCAGCGCCGGGCAAGCAGATGCAGCTTGCCGCCAAGGCCGGGGGCAAGGCGCTGCGCCTGATGGGCTACACCGCGCGCGCCACCCGCGATCCCGAGACCCCGCGCGTGGTCGAACCGCTGCCGCAGGACCGCCGCTTTCAGGGCCCCGAATGGCATCAGGCGCCCTACAACGTGTGGACCCAGGCCTTCCTCCTCAACCAGCAGTGGTGGGAAGCGGCGACCACCGGCATCGGCGGTGTCTCGAAACACCATGAGGACATGGTCTCCTTCGCCGCGCGCCAGATCCTCGACATCTTCGCCCCCACCAACTTCATCGCCACCAACCCGGTCCTGCAAAAGCGCATCGCCGAGACCGGGGGCAAGTGCCTTGCCGACGGGCTCGACTATTTCTTCGAGGACATGCGCCGCTACCTGACCGGACGTCCGGCGGCGGGCACCGAGGCCTTCGAAGTCGGCAAGGACGTCGCGGCAGCGGAGGGCAAGGTCGTCTACCGCAACCGCCTCATCGAACTCATCCAGTACGCCCCCACGACCGAGACCGTCCGGCCCGAGCCGGTGCTGATCGTGCCCGCCTGGATCATGAAGTACTACATCCTCGATCTCTCGACCCACAACTCGCTGGTCGAGTGGCTGCGCGCGCAAGGCTACACCGTGTTCATGATCTCGTGGCACAACCCCGACGGCCACGACCGCGACCTCGACATGGACGACTACCGGCGTCTGGGCCCGCTCGCCGCGCTCGACGCGATCAGCGCGATCACGGGCGCTACAAAGATCCACGGCGCGGGGTACTGCCTTGGTGGCACCCTGCTCTCCATCGCCGCCGCCGCCATGGCGCGCGAGGGGGATGAACGCCTCGCCAGCCTCACCCTCATGGCCGCGCAGACCGAGTTCAGCGAGCCCGGCGAACTGGGCCTCTTCATCGACGAGAGCCAGCTCCACGTGCTGGAGAACATGATGTGGAGCCGGGGCTATCTGGAGAGCGATCAGATGGGCGGCGCCTTCCAGATCCTGCGCTCGAACGACCTCATCTGGTCGCACATGCTCCAGACCTACCTGATGGGCGAGCGCGCCGACATCAACGACCTCATGGCCTGGAACGCGGACGGCACGCGCATGCCCTATGCCATGCACAGCGAGTACCTGCGCAAGCTCTTCCTCCACGACGATCTGGCCGAAGGGCGCTTCCGCGTCGATGGCCATGTCGTGACGATGGAGGACATCGCGGTCCCCGTCTTCGCCGTGGGTACCGAGCGCGATCACGTGGCGCCCTGGCGCTCGGTCTACAAGATCCACCTCCTCACCAATACCGCGGTGACGTTCGTGCTGACGAGCGGGGGGCACAACGCCGGGATCGTCTCCGAGCCGGGCCATCCCCACCGCCACTACCGCATCGCCACCCATCCTCATCCCAACGGCAATCTCGCGCCCGAGGAATGGTGCGAGCGCGCCGCGCTCAAGGACGGATCGTGGTGGCTCGACTGGGGCGCCTGGCTCGATGCCAACTCGGGCGAGCCGACCGCGCCGCCCCCGCTCGGCAACGCGGACAAGGGCTATCCCCCCTTGTGCAACGCGCCCGGCCGCTACGTGCTCGAGAAATAGGACCCACGCCCCGATGTCGACCGACCAGACCATCACCAACCGCACGTTCGACGAGATCGCCGTGGGGGACAGCGCCAGCGTCGTCCGCACGCTTACGCAGCGCGACATCCACCTCTTCGCGCTCGTCTCGGGCGACGTGAACCCGGCCCATGTCGATATCGACTATGCCGAGCACGACATGTTCCACAAGGTGATCGCGCACGGCATGTGGGGGGCGGGCCTCATCTCGGCGGTCCTGGGTACCGAGCTGCCGGGCCCCGGCACGATCTACCTCGGCCAATCGCTGCGCTTCACCGCGCCGGTGGCACTGGGCGACACGATCACCGCCACGGTCACCGTCACCGAACGGCGTGAGGACAAGAAGCGTCTCAAGCTCGACTGCACCTGTACCAACCAGGAGGGCACGACGGTCATCACCGGCGAGGCCAGCGTCATCGCTCCCACCGAGCGCGTTGCGCGCCCGCGCGTGGCCCTGCCCGACATCCGCCTCTCCGACCACGGCCAGTACCAGCGCCTGATCGAGGCCGCCAAGGGCGGCGCGAACGTTCCCACCGCCGTTGTCCACCCCTGCTCGGCGACTGCGATCACCGCCGCCTGCGAAGCCGCCGAGGCAGGCTTCATCGCCCCGATCCTCGTCGGCCCGCGTGCGCGCATCGAAGAGGCGGCCCAGCAGGCGGGCAAGGACATCTCGGCCTTGCGCATCGTTGAGAGCGCGCACAGCCACCAGTCCGCCCAGCGCGCGGTCGAGCTTGTCCGCGCGGGCGAGGCGCAGCTTCTGATGAAGGGCGCCCTCCACACCGACGAGCTGATGGGCGCGGTCGTTGCCCGCACCGGGGGCCTTCGCACCGAACGGCGCATCAGCCACGCCTATGTGATGGACGTGCCCGGCCACGCCGAGCCGATCATCATCACCGATGCGGCCATCAACATCGCGCCCGACCTCGACTGCAAGGCCGACATCATCCGCAACGCCATCGACCTGGCCCATGTCATCGGCAAGGAGACCCCGCGCGTCGCGATCCTGGCGGCGGTCGAGACCGTGAACCCGGCCATGCCCGCAACGCTCGATGCCGCGGCGCTGTGCAAGATGGCCGACCGCGGCCAGATCACCGGTGGCCTCCTTGATGGGCCGCTCGCTTTCGACAACGCCGTGAGCGAAAGCGCCGCACGCGAGAAAGGCATCGTCTCGCCCGTCGCGGGCAAGGCCGACATCCTCGTGGTGCCCGATCTGGAGGCGGGCAACATGCTGGCCAAGCAGCTCACCTTCCTCAGCGATGCGGACGCGGCAGGCGTCGTTCTGGGCGCACGCGTGCCGATGATCCTCACCAGCCGGGCCGACAGCCTGCGCACCCGGCTTGCCTCCTGCGCCGTCGCGGTACTGATGGCCCGCGCCCAGACCATGGCCGCGCCGGGGCTTGCCGAATGAGAGCCATCGTCAGTCTGAACTCGGGCTCTTCCAGCATCAAGTTCGGCGTCTTCCGGCTTGATGAGGGCAACCATCCGGTCCACTCGGCGGGCGGCAAGTTCGAGAAGATCGGCATCGCGCCCAGCCTGCGCATCGCCACCGACGCAGGCGAGATGCTGCTCGAAAAGGACTGGCCCGATGGCGCCCACCTCACCCACGCGGACCTGCTGGACTTCCTGTTCGACTGGGCCACGAGCCACATCGCAAGCGGGACCATTGTCGCCATAGGCCACCGCGTTGTTCATGGCGGCACGCGCTTCGTTGCGCCGCAGCGGGTAACACCCGAGCTGCTCGACGAACTGGAGGCACTCTCCCCCCTCGCCCCGCTGCACCAGCCGCACAACCTCGTCGCGATCCGCACGCTGGCGCGGCTCGCGCCCGATCTCCCGCAGGTCGCCTGCTTCGACACCGCCTTTCACCACGACAAGCCCGAAGTCGCCGCGCGCATGGCGATCCCGCGCAGCCTCCACGAGGCAGGCATCCGCCGCTACGGATTTCATGGCCTGTCCTACGAATACATCGCGCGCGCGCTCGCCCGGCTTGACCCTGCGCTGGCGCAGGGCAAGGTCATCGCCGCGCATCTGGGCAACGGGGCAAGCCTGTGCGCCATGGCGGGCGGCCTCAGTATCGACACGACCATGGGCTTCACCGCGCTCGACGGGCTGATGATGGGGACACGCTGCGGGCGGCTCGATCCCGGCGTTGTCCTTCACCTCCAGACCCAGATGGGCTACAGCGCCGAGGCCGTCGAGACGATGCTCTATCGCCAATCGGGATTGCTCGGCGTGTCGGGTATCTCCAGCGACATGCGCGCACTGGCGGCCAGCCGCGAGCCCCCCGCACGCGAGGCGATCGAACTCTTCGCCTACCGTACCGCACGCGAGATCGGCGCGCTCACCGCCTCGCTCCAGGGGCTCGACGGTCTCGTCTTCACCGCCGGGATCGGCGAGAACGACGCGGACCTTCGCGCCGACATCTGCGCGCGCCTTGGCTGGCTTGGCCTCATCCTCGATGAAGAGGCCAACGCCGCCCATGCCCCCGTCATCTCCGCGCCCGAAAGCCGCATCGCCGTGCGCGTCATCCCCACCGACGAGGAGCGCATGATCGCGCTCCACACCCTTCGCATTCTTCAGGGAGACCTGCCATGAAGCCTCTTGTCGACCTTGCCGGAAAGCGTGGTCTCGTCATCGGGATCGCCAACGAGAACTCGATTGCGGCAGGCTGCACGCGCGCCTTCGCGCACGCCGGCGCGCGCCTTGCCGCAACCTATCTCAACGAGAAGGCCCGCCCCTTCGTGGAACCGGTCGCCGATGCCATGGGCTGCGAGTGGATCGCCCCCCTCGACGTGCGCGAGCCGGGCCAGCTCGAAGATCTGTTCGAAGAGGTAAAGACGCGCTGGGGCGGGCTCGACTTCCTGCTCCACTCCATCGCCTTTGCCCCGCGCGAGGACCTGCACGGGCGCGTGACCGACTGCTCGGCCGAAGGCTTCGCGCTCGCCATGGACGTTTCGTGCCACTCGTTCATCCGCATGGCCCGACTTGCCGAGCCGCTGATGACGGACGGTGGCTGCCTGATGTGCGTGACGTTCTATGGATCGGAGCGCGTGGTCGAGCACTACAACCTGATGGGCCCGGTCAAGGCCGCGCTCGAAAGCACCAGCCGCTATCTCGCCGCCGAACTGGGCCCGGCAGGCATTCGCGTCCACGCCATCTCGCCCGGCCCCATTGCCACACGCGCGGCCAGCGGCATCGCGCGCTTCGATGAACTGCTCGAGCGCACGGCCGCCAGCGTGCCGGTCCACGAGCGTGTCGATATCGACGATGTCGGCGCGCTCGCCGCGTTCCTGGCGAGTTCCGCGGCACGCCGCATCACCGGGACCGTGATCCCGGTCGATGCGGGCGAACACATCATGGGCTAGCGCTACGTTACGGGCCTCAGAGCCCTGAAACGTAGCGCGTCACCGCCTCGGCCCAGTCCTCGGGCATCTGGTCAACGACGTCGACACCGCCCCCCTTCAGCGCCGTGAAAGCAAAGTCCGGCCGGATCGCATGAGCCGCGAGCGCGTGCTCGTAGATGACATCGCCGGTGTTCGTGAGGATGAGCGCGGGGCGCGCGAGGCTGCGCAGCGTTTCGTCCTGCCGGTACTGGAAGGCCGCGTGGTGCCCGTGCCAGTAGGCGCCCTGCCCCTCGAAGGCCTGGACGACGTATTCGCTGATGCGCGCCGGTGCGACAGTGCCCTCGGCAAGGCCGGTGCGGGCTGCGTGGACCATGTTGAACTGCGTGCCGTCGTCGGTCGCGGTAATCGTGCGCTCGGTCTGGTGCAGGCCCTCCATGAATTCGGCGCGTTCCTCCTCGCTGACCGGCATCGGGCCATTGAGGATCACCGCGCGCACGCGTTCCGGGAACTGGATGCCTACTTCGGTCGCGACCATCGCGCCGGTGTGATGGCCCAGCACCACCGCATCGGGATAGCCCAGCGCGTCAAGGACCGGCACCACTACGGCGGCCCAGTCTTCCACCCGCGGCACGCCCGGTACGGGGTCGGACATGCCGAACCCGGGCATATCGATGGCGATGGCATGGAAACCGTGGGCAGCCAGAGGACGCAGCACGTTGTCGTACTGGGCCGATGTCATCGGCGCCTGGTGCAGCAGGACGATCGCCCCGCGGGTCTGGGTAACGGCTCCTTCGTGGCGATAGTGGATCTGCCCGTAGGGGCCTTCGGTGTAACCGCGTCGCGACCAGCGCTTCACTCGTGCATCTCCTCTTGCGGACGGGCCGGTGGCCGCGTCTCCTGCCTCGCAGGCCGACATCGCACGCCCACCGGGACACGACACGCCTTGCACGCAGCATACTCCACCCTGCGAGCAGACGACCGACTCGCCCCCCAATCGCGAGATCGATTACATTCGCGCCGCAATTGACCTAAAGTATAAGACACCCCGCCTGGAGCGCAGGAATGGGCGGTGTTCGCAACGCAGCATGCGCGTCATCCGGGGGCCAAGCCCTTGGGGTACCTCGCCTCTGCGTTTCGCTCGATCCGGTTCCATGCCGCACCGCAATCATCCGCCAGGCGGACATCTGCGCATAATTGTTGCGCTAAATAGTAGTATTATCAGCGATCTAGGACACAGCCGATCACCCCCTCGCGAACGTCGCTTGCAATCCGGAACGAATCGCGCATTCTCATGAAAACGAAACGCACAGATTAGACATCCCACCCAGACACAGGGGTCATGTCAGATGAAATCACGTGTACGGGTCACATCCAGGGGCACACCCCATCGCGACCATCCGCAGGTCGCCCGCGATGCACGCCACCCACGCGGAACGACGACGGTAATGTCCCTTCCTGTCGCCGTTCGGGGCCTGCCCGTAACCCGCTACACGTGACAGGGGCGATGCAGTCCTCTCTCTCCTCCTCCCAACGGCTGCATCGCCCCTTTCCCATTTCTCGCCCGGAGCCCCGGCCCTGTCGGCGCCCCGCCTGTGACGGAGTGTGCCATGATGGTTGACCTGCCGGATCTGCCCAACGAGCTCTGCGCCCTTGCCCGCGCCATTGCCGATGGCACCGTCTCGAGCGAAGACGCGGTGCGCACCACGCTCGCCCGCGCCGAGGCCGCGCGCGATCTCAACGCCTTTGTCGAGATCGAGGCCGAGAGCGCGCTGGCCCTCGCACGCCAGTGCGACCGGGAACGCCAGGCCGGGGCGCTGCGCGGGCCCCTTCACGGTGTCCCCCTCGCTCACAAGGACATGTTCTTCCGCGAAGGCCATCCCACAGAGGCCGGGGCGGCGCTGTGGCGCGGCTTTCGGCCAGAGGAGACCTCCCCGCTCATTGCCCGGCTCGAAGGGGCAGGCGCGATTACCCTTGGTCGTCTCCACATGGCCGAGTTCGCGCTGGGCCCCACCGGGCACAACGTCCACCTGGGACGCTGCGGCAATCCCTGGCACCCGCGCGCCATATCGGGCGGCTCGTCCTCGGGCTCGGCTGCGGCGGTCGGCGCGGGCATTCTCACCGCATCGCTGGGATCGGATACGGGCGGGTCGGCCCGGGTTCCAGCGGCGTTCTGCGGCGTGAGCGGCCTCAAGCCCACCACGGGCCTCCTGCCCAGCTACGCGATGATGGAACTCTCGCGCACATGCGACACGGCCGGGCCCATTGCCACTTCATCGCGCGCGCTCGCCCTGCTGATGACGGTCCTGGCCGCGAATGGTCGCGACTACATGGCCGGGATCGGGAACGATCTGTCCGGGCTTCGCATCGGTCTTCCCACCAGCTGGTACACCGACGGCATCCATCCCGAGATCGACTACGCGCTCGAAGCCGCGGCAGCCCAGATGCGCGCGCTGGGCGCGACGCTGGTCGATGTCGCCGTGCCCGACCAGGCCGCCATGGCCCGCGCGGCCGGGACAATCGCCCTCTATGAAGGCGCGCGCGTCCACGCCCGCGAGCTGGCCCTGCGCCCCGGGGACTTCGGCGAGGACGTGCGCGCCCGCCTTGCACGGGGTTCGGCCATCAGCGAAAGCGACTATGGCAGCGCGCTGGCCCTTCGCCACTGGGCGCACGTGGCGATGCGCGACGGCCCGTTTGCCAACGTCGACCTGCTCCTGACCCCGGCGACGCGCATGTCGGTGCCGCTGGCCCGCGACGTGGAGATCCTCGCGCCGGACAGCCGCCAGGCGCTCATCGGGGAGATCTCGGAACTCACCCGGCCCGCTTCGTTGCTCGGCTTTCCCGCGCTGGTGACCCCGATGGGGTTCGACACCCGGCGCCTGCCCCTCGCGCTCCAGTTGATCGGACCGCCCCACAGCGAGGCCCGGCTCCTGCGCACAGCCCATGCCTACGAAGAGGCGACCAGGTGGCACGCCCACCCGCACGCGGCCCTCGCCCGAGCCTAGAGAGCCATGCCGCCCATCATGCTCCTTTCCCCGATGCACCTTTTCGAACACCCTGGCCGTGCCGCAGCGAAGTACGCTGCGACATGGCCATCCTTCGACGGCGGCCACGCTCTCTCTCTCCTACGTATCCTCGGCGTGGCCGCCGTCTTTTTTCCTGTTTTCCGGCCAGCCGGGATGTCTCCCGCTGCACGCCCTCATCGCATTCGCCCGAGGCGGAGCCCATAACAAGAGCACGGCTCCACCAGGCCCTCGGGTCGCGGAGAAGCCTCGGTCCCATCGCGGGGCCGGGGCTTCTTTCTTCAACAGGATCAGGTGCCCGCAACGACCCGGGCCGGAACCCGCGCGGTCGATTCCCGCACGATCAGGCGGTGCGGCAGGATCACTTCGCGTGCGGGTGGCTGGCGATCAGCCGGGAGCAGAGCGTCGAGCATGAGGCGCATCGCGGCCTCACCGATCTCGACCGTGGGGCTGTGTACGGTGGTGAGCGGCGGACTGGCGTAGGCCCCGAAGCGCAGGTCATCGAAGCCCGCCACCGAGACATCGTCCGGAACCGAGAGACCGCGGGCGCGCAGCGCGCTCATCGCGCCAAGCGCCATCTCGTCGTTGGAACAGGCGACCGCCGTGAAGGCCGTTCCTGCATCGAGCAGGCGGACCATCGCATCATAGCCGGACTGCAGCGTGAAATCGCCCTCGTGCACGAGCTGCGCATCGAACTCGATCCCCGCGCGGGCAAGCCCCAGGCGGTACCCGGCCAGACGGTCCTGCGACATGAACAGGTTGATCGGCCCGGTCACCGCGGCAATCCGCCTGTGGCCAAGCCCGGCAAGATGGCTGACCACCAGCGCGCTGGCCTCGTGGTTGTCGATCTTCACGCGCGGCAAGGCGTGGTCGAGCGGATATTCGCAGGCCGACACGATCGGCGGCAGCGTGCCCTTGGCGGGCGGATTGACGACGATGTCGGGCAGGTTGCTTTCCAGCAGGATCATCCCGTCGGCCTGCTTGCCCGCGATCATCGCGGTATAAGTGTTGAGGGCATCGCGGTCGCCTTCGGTGATGCCCAGGAGCACGCGCATGCGGCTCGTGCGCGCGACGTTCTCGATCCCTTCGACGAAGGCGGAGGTGAACGGATTGTAGATGCTGGGGACGACCACCAGGACATTGTCGCTGCGCTGGCGGCGCAAGCCCGCCGCCATGTGGTTGGGCTGGTAGTTGAGGTCGGCAATGGCGGCCTCGATCCTCTCGATCGTGGTCGGCCGCACCATCGAAGGCGTGCTCAGCGCGCGCGAAACGGTCGCAACCGAAACGCCCGCGACGCGGGCAATGTCCTTGATATTTGCCATTACTGTAATCGTTACAGTTGCGACGGACCCCGCACAAGTGATTCACACCGGACACCCGCGACCTTACAGGATGGTAACCTTCCCCTTACGCAAGGACCGTCTTGAAAGTCCTTGGAAGCGGGCCGTGGCGACGGACAGGGATCGTTTGCGCCCTTTCGTGCGGGCCGTGGCGACGGACAGGGATCGTTTGCGCCCTTTCGTATGGTAACGATTACATTGGCGCATTGCAGCGCCCCTCCCACGCGGTTAGATGGATATCCCATCCCTCCTCGCCACCAGATCTCAAGGACCTTCCCATGGCCGCATCCGACATTGCCTCTGATCGTTCGCCCGTGCGTATGGGCCTTGTGGGGGGCGGGCCAGGCTCGTTCATCGGTCCGGTCCATGCGATGGCCGCGCGCCTCGATGGCCGCATTCAGCTCGTCGCCGGAGCCTTCAGTCGCGATGCCGGGCGCTCGCGCGAGGCCGCGATCGGCTACGGCGTAGCGCCAGAGCGCGGCTACCCCTCGCTCGACGCGATGCTTGCCGCCGAGGCGCAGCGCGAGGACGGGATCGAATTCATCACCATCGCGACGCCCAACGCCCATCACGCCGTGGCCGCTAAGGCCGCCATCGCCGCTGGTGTTGCCGTGATGAGCGACAAGCCGATGACCGCGACGCTGGACGAGGCGCGCGAGATCGTGGCGCTGCTCAAGGACAATCCGGTCCCCTTCGGGCTTACCTATACCTATTCGGGCTACCCGCTCGTGCGCGAGATGCGCGCCCGGATCGCAGGCGGTGCGATCGGCACGCTGCGCAAGCTCGTGGTGGAGTACAACCAGGGCTGGCTTGCCGGGGATGCAAACGGCAAGCAGGCCGAGTGGCGCGTCGATCCCAGGACCGCAGGGCTTGGCGGCTGCATTGCCGACATCGGGGTCCACGCCTTCCAGCTCGCCGAATTCGTGACCGGCACACGGGTCGCACAGATCAACGCGGACCTGGGCGCCGTTGTGCCGGGCCGCGTGCTCGACGATGATTGCCAGATGTTCCTGCGCTTTACAGGCGGCGCGCGCGGGCTCCTCATGGCCTCGCAGGTGATGACCGGGGAAGGCAATGACCTCGCCATCCGCGTTTACGGCGACAAGGGCGGGATGCGCTGGAGCCAGGAGACCCCCAACCAGCTCACCCTGCTGAAGGCCGAGGGCGGCATGGAAATCGTGCGCGCGGGCGATCCTTCGCTGGGCACCGCCGCACAGGCCAGCTCGCGCCTTCCCGGCGGCCATCCCGAGGGCCTGCTCGAAGCGCTCGCCAACCTCTACACCGACTTTGCCGGGCACCTGCGCGGGGCCGAAGAGACCCTAGTCCCGAGCGCTGCCGAAGGCTTGCGCGGCATGGCCCTCATTGCCACGGCCGTAGCCGCCAGCCGCGATAACGCAGGCTGGGTCAACCTCGCCGTCTGAGCGCCCCACCCGATTTTGGAGACAGGTACATGAAGACGATCAAGGGCCCTGCCATCTTCCTCGCCCAGTTCCTGGGGAGCGAGGCCCCGTTCAACACGCTGCCCGCGATTGCCGACTGGGCGGCCTCGCTGGGCTACAAGGGCATTCAGGTGCCCACCAGCGACCCGGCCATCTTCGACCTCGAGAAAGCCGCCCAAAGCCAGGACTACTGCGACGAGATCACAGGCATACTGGCCGAAAAGGGCATTGCCATCACCGAGCTCTCGACCCACCTGCAGGGCCAGCTCGTCGCGGTCCACCCGGCCTATGACGCGCAGTTCGACGGCTTTGCAGCCCCCCACGTGCGCGGCAACCCCAAGGCGCGTCAGGAGTGGGCCGTCGAACAGGTCAAGCTTGCCGCCGTCGCCTCACGCCGCCTGGGGCTCAGCGCACACGCCAGCTTTTCCGGCGCGCTCGCCTGGCCCTACTTCTACGCCTGGCCGCAGCGCCCGGCGGGCCTTGTCGAGGACGCCTTTGCAGAGCTCGCGCGGCGCTGGACGCCGATCCTCGACGTCTTCGAGGAGAACGGCGTCGACATCGGCTACGAACTGCATCCGGGAGAAGACCTCCACGACGGCGTCACCTTCGAGCGGTTCCTCGAGGCCACCGGCAACCATGCCCGCGCGAACATCCTCTACGACCCCAGCCACTTCGTATTGCAGCAGCTCGACTACCTCGCCTTCCTCGACATCTATCACGCGCGGGTGAAGTGCTTCCACGTCAAGGACGCCGAGTTTCGCCCCTCGGGCCGCTCAGGCGTTTACGGCGGCTACCAGGGCTGGAGCGAGCGTCCCGGGCGCTTTCGCAGCCTGGGCGATGGGCAGGTCGATTTCGCGCAGATCTTTTCGAAGATGGCGCAGTACGATTTCGACGGCTGGGCCGTGCTCGAGTGGGAATGTGCGCTCAAGCACCCCGAAGTCGGTGCCGCCGAAGGCGCGCCCTTCATCGACCGGCACATCATCCGCGTCACCGACAAGGCCTTTGACGATTTCGCCGACACCGGCTCGGACCGCGCATTGAACGCGCGCCTCATGGGCATCAGCGACTGACCGGCCCTGGCGGGAGAGGCCAGCGCGCCTCTCCCCCTTCCCCTCCTCTCTTGCCCGGACATCGCCAGCGCGCCCCGTAGAAGTCGCTAGGCGCACCCAAGCATATGCTCATTCGTTTCAGGTACCTGCTCGCCAAGGACACCCGAGAAACGGTGAGACAGCAATGCAGATCAGCGTAGGCGATACCGCCACGATCCGGACCATCCAGGGCCTCGCGACGCGCCTTCTCGAAGGCTTTGCCGCGCTTGGCCCGGGCGAGGAGCTCGAACTCGATACATCGCAGCTGGACGAGGCCGATCTCAGCTTCGTTCAACTGGTCGAGGCCGCGCGCATCCAGGGCGCGCAGGAGGGCAAGCCCCTTCGCCTTGCGCACCCCGCCAATACCGCTCTCGCCGCGCTCCTCGAGCGCGGGGGCCTCGCCGCATGCGCGGACAGCGCCGCCCTTGCCTTCTGGTTCCACGGAGACGCCCCGCAATGAGCAGCATCCTCACCGTCGATGATTCCGCCAGCGTGCGCATGGCCATCCGCATCGCGCTTTCGGGCGCGGGGCACTCGGTGGCCGAAGCCGCGGATGGTAGCGAAGGTCTGGGCAAGGCCCGCATGGCCAAGTACGACCTCATCATCACCGACCTCAACATGCCGCGCATGAACGGGCTGGAGATGATCCGCGAGATCCGCAAGCTGCCGATCCAGGCGGGTACTCCGATCATCTTCCTCACCACCGAATCCGCCGACAACCTCAAGAGCCAGGCCAAGGCGGCCGGGGCCACGGGGTGGCTGGTCAAACCCTTCGTTCCCGACCACCTCCTCAAGGTCGCACGCAAGGTGCTGGGCGGATGAGCGAGCAGGACCCCGCCGCGGCCTTCCGCATCGAGGCGGCCGACCTGCTCGATGCGACCGAGCAGGCGCTCCTCGACCTGACCCACGACCTTGCCAGCCGCGACCTCGTCGACACGGTGTTTCGCGGGATGCACACGCTCAAGGGCTCGGGCGCGATGTTCGGCTTCGACGCGCTCGCGGCCTTCACCCACCACTGCGAGACCGCCTTCGACAAGGTGCGCAAGGGGATTGTCCCGGCCAGCGCCGAACTCGTCGCGATCACGCTGGGCGCGATGGACCACATGCGCGCCCTCGTCGACCTCGAGGGCGATGATCCCGCACTGGAAGAGGCCGGAAACGCAATCCTCGAGCGCCTGCACGCCGCGCTTGGCTCCGCGCCCGATGCAGGCGGCGAGGCGGCCCCTACCGGCCAGCCCACGCCCGCGGCCAACACATCGGCGGCGCCCGGCGGTTGGCACATCGTCTTTCGCCTGCCCGCCGAGGCCATGGCGAACGGCACCAATCCGCTGATCCTCCTCGATGAAATGCGCGAGTTGGGGGACGCGGAGGTGCGCGTCCTGACCGACACCGTTCCCCCGCTCGACGAGCTCGACCCGACCCTGTGCTATCTGGGCTGGGACGTCACGCTGAAAGGCGCCGCCACGCGCGAGGACATCGAGGACGTCTTCATCTTCGTGATGGACGACATGGACCTCTCCATCGACGCGCTCGAGAGCGAGGCTCCGGCGGCTTCCAACGCGGTCCAGACCGCTGCCCCGGCCAGCGCGCCAGCCCCCGCCGAAAGTCCGCGCAGCCCGGCCCCGCGCAGCGCGCGCGCGGCCGAGGAAAGCGTGCGCGTGCCCGCAGGTCGCCTCGACGTCCTGATGGACCGGGTGGGCGAACTCGTGATCGTCCAGAGCCGCCTTGCCCAGCTTGCCGAAAGTGGCCTGCGCGGGCCCGCAGGCGAACTGGCGCTGCGCTCGATCTCCGAGGAAGTGGAACGGCTGGCGAGCGAACTGCGCGACACCACGATGGTCCTGCGCATGGTGCCCATCGCCGCCCTGTTCGGGCGCTTTCGGCGCCTCGTCCACGACCTTGCCCACGAGACCGGCAAGGAGATCGAACTGGTCACCGAGGGCGAAAGCACCGAGATCGACAAGACCGTCTCCGAGCAGCTGGCCGATCCCATCGTCCACCTGATCCGCAACGCCTGCGACCATGGCCTGGAGACGCCCGAGGAGCGCGGCCAGGCGGGCAAGGCCACGACCGGACGCATCCGCCTCAGCGCCGAGCAGGCGGGCGGCGAGGTCCTCATCACCATCACCGACGACGGGCGCGGCATCAACCGCCAGCGCGTGCGCGCCAAGGCCGAGGCCAACGGGCTGCTCCAGCCCGGCCAGGTCGTGCCCGACAGCGAACTTCTACAGATGATCTTCCACCCCGGCTTCTCCACCGCCGAGCAGGTCACCAACCTTTCGGGGCGGGGCGTGGGCATGGACGTGGTCAAGCGCACCATCGAGACGCTGCGCGGCACCATCGACATGACCAGCGAGCCGGGCAAGGGATCGACGATCACCCTGCGCATCCCCCTCACCCTGGCCATCATCGAGGGCCTCCTCGTGCGCGTGGGCCAGGGCAACTACGTCATCCCGCTCGCCGCGGTCGAGGAGTGCATCGAGCTTTCGCTGGAAGAGGACATTCGCACGCGCGGGCGCAGCATGATCTCGCTGCGCGGACGGCTCGTGCCCTTCCTGCGCCTGCGCGAGGTGTTCCAGACCGGAACCCGGCCCGATCCCTACCAGAAGATCGTCGTCATCGGCACCGGCGGCGAACGCGTGGGGCTGGTCGTCGACCAGATCATCGGCAGCCACCAGACCGTCATCAAGTCGCTCTCTGGGCTGCACCGGCGCCTGCCCAGCTTCTCGGGCGCGACGATCCTGGGCGACGGCGGCGTCGCGCTCATTCTCGACATCGTCCAGCTTGTCGCGCTGGGCCAGCAACAGGAAGAGCGGCTGCGCGCCGCGGGATAACCAGCCATGCCCCAATCCAGCCCCAAACCCGAGAACGAGGTCGATGGCGCGACCGCCTGGGACGCGCACGGCCAGCTTGAGGTTCTCACCTTCGAGGTCGGCGACGAGCGCCTGGCCGTCGAGGCCGTGACCATCCGCGAGATCCTCGATCTCCTGCCCGAGACCCCTGTGCCCGGCGCCCACGCGCTGGTTGGCAGCGTGATCAACTTTCGCGGCAAGATCATCCCCATTGCGGACCTGCGCATTGCCTTTGGCATGCCGCTGGAGGAGCCCACGCCCGACAGCCGCATCGTCGTCATCGAGATCGAGCTCGACGGCGAGGAAACGCAGATCGGCCTGCGCACCGACAAGGTCAACGAGGTGACCCTTCTGGAGCGCACGACTTCGGCCCCGCCCCCGGTGCTGGGCATGCGCTGGCGCCGCACCTACGCGCGCGAACTGGCGCGCCAGGGCGAGGCCGTGATCGTGCTGCCCGACCTTCCCGCCATCTTTGCCTCGCTCTCCCATCCCCAGGGCCTGAGCGGCGGCGAGGCTTCCATGGGACACGCCGTATGACCGCAGCCAACGAACTCCAGGTCGTCGAATTCGGCATGGGCGGGGACGTCTTTGCCGTGCCTGTCGCCATCGTGCGCGAGATCCTCGACTACGCCCCGCCCTCACCCGTGCCCAATGGCCCGGCCTATTTCCTGGGCCTTACCGACGTGCGCGGCCAGGGCGTCGCCACACTCGACCTGCGCCGACGGCTGGGCTTTCCGCCCGCCGAGGCCTCGCTTGCCACGCGCATCCTCATTCTCGACCTCGCGCAGCAGGGCAGTGCCCTGACGCTGGGCGTGGTCGTCGACCGGGTGCTCAGCGTCACCAGCTTCGAGACCAACGCCATCGAGACCCCGCCCGAAATCGGGGTCGCGTGGAGCAGCGACTATCTCCTGGGCGTCGTGCGCCGCGAGGGCGGCTTCGTCCTCCTCGTCGACATCGCCGCCATCTTCACCGGGACCGAGGCGGCAAGCCTCGCCCTTTCCGCCCTGGCGCCCACCGGCACCTGATCCGCCCCATCTCCCACCCCCGCACACCGCCGAAGGCACACCGCTGACCGCCCGCCGACTGCACAAGGAAACGTCCCCATGCCCTTCACCCTGTTTTCCAGCCTCGATCCGGACCACGTCCTCGACGAGATCGCCCGCGTTGAACGGGCGGTGGCGCGCGGCGACATGTCAGCGCGTACCGAGATGACCTACGGCCAGGGCCAGACCCGCGCCGTGCTCGATGCGGTGAACCGTCTGGTCGACACCTGCCTCCAGCCCTCCGAAGCGCTCAGCCGCGAGATCTCGACGATGACCGCCGAGCATGACCGCGGCGACATCGACGCAGTGATCCCGGTCCAGGACTTCCACGGCGAATTCGCGGTCATGGCGCGCCACATCAACGAGCTCGTCGCCGCCCACATCACCGTCAAGAAGAAGGCGATGGCCTGCGTGCGCGAGTTCAGCGAGGGCAATTTCGACGCGCGCCTCGAACAGTTCCCGGGCAAGAAGGCCTTCATCAACGAGACCATCGAGACCCTGCGCCACAACCTTACCGGCCTCATCACCGAGATGAACCACATGGCGAGCGAACATGAGCGCGGCGACATCGACGTCTTCGTTCCGGCCGAGAAGTTCGCGGGCGACTTCGGCGCCATGGCGCGCGGCGTCAACGACATGGTCGCCGCGCACATCCACGTGAAGAAGCAGGCCATGGCCTGCGTCAAGGCGATCAGCGAGGGCGACTTCGACGCCAAGCTGGAGGAACTTCCCGGCAAGAAGGCCTTCATCAACCGCACCATCGACACACTCAGCCGCAACCTCCAGGGCCTCGTCGACGAGATGAAGCACATGGCCGATGAGCACGAGCGCGGCGACATCGACGTCTTCCTCCCGGTCGACAAGTTCGACGGCGACTTCGCCGACGTCGCGGGCGGCATCAACGCGATGGTCGCAGGCCATATCGCGGTCAAGAAGAAGGCCATGGCCTGCATCCGCGAATTCGGCGAAGGCAACTTCGACGCCCCGCTCGAACGCTTCCCCGGCAAGAAGGCCTTCATCAACGAGACGGTCGAAACGCTGCGTTCGAACCTGCGTGACATCACCGCCGAGATCCAGCGCCTGATCCTGGCCTCCACCGCCGGCAAGCTGGAGACGCGGGGCGATGATCGCCGCTTCGTGGGCGATTTCGCCGGGCTCATCTCGGGCATCAACGGCATGCTCGATGCGATCCTCGATCCCATTGCCGAGGGCAACCGCGTGCTCGCGCTGGTGAGCGAGGGCAACCTGCTCCAGACCGTCGATATCGCCTGCGAAGGCGACCACCAGCGCATGAAGGATGCCATCAACGCGCTTGTCGGCAACTTGCGCCAGTTCGCCCGCGACGTGGGCGAGGCGGCCAACAAGGTCGCCAGCGGATCGAGCCAGATCGCGGGCAGCTCGCAGCAGCTTTCCGAAGGCGCGACCGAGCAGGCCGCCTCGACCGAAGAGGCGTCTGCCTCGATGGAAGAGATGGCCGCCAACATCAAGCAGAACGCCGACAACGCCTCCCAGACCGAGAAGATCGCGCGCCAGTCCTCCAAGGACGCCGAGCTTTCGGGGGTTGCCGTGGAGAAGGCCGTGGGCGCGATGCGCACGATTGCCGAGAAGATCTCCATCGTCCAGGAAATCGCCCGCCAGACCGACCTCCTCGCCCTCAACGCCGCGGTCGAGGCCGCCCGCGCGGGCGAACACGGCAAGGGCTTTGCGGTTGTCGCTTCCGAGGTCCGCAAGCTGGCCGAACGCAGCCAGAGCGCAGCCTCCGAGATCGTCTCGGTCTCCTCCGACACGGTCAAGGCCGCGGCCGAGGCGGGCGAGATGCTGGGCAAGCTTGTTCCCGACATCCGTCGCACCGCCGAGCTCGTCTCCGAGATCAGCGCGGCCTGCCGCGAACAGGACATCGGCGCCTCGCAGATCAACGATGCGATCCAGCAGCTCGACAAGGTCACCCAGCAGAACGCCCACGCCTCCGAGCTCATCTCCTCCACATCGGACGGCCTTGCCGGACAGGCAGGTGATCTGCAGAACTCGATCACCTTCTTCCAGGTCGGCGCCGGTGAGGCTGGGTCGCGCATGCTGCGCGCCAGCCCGGCCCCCGCGCCGCGTCAGGCCGCCCTGCCCCA
>NZ_JALHAT010000054.1:0-247 GCF_022818885.1 Novosphingobium mangrovi
CGCCGTGGCACGGGGCAAGCCGGGCGCTATCTGGATCGCGTCTGCCACGTTAGACCGATACCTCCGCAACATCGGCCGGCCGCAAGTCCTTGGCACTCAGTATAGTCTACCTAAAGACGCGCCGGTCACGCAGGAGCCGTATGACCGAACTCTCATCCCCGACGCCATGCGAAAGGCGCTTCATGTGCCGACGCTTGCGGAACAGGAGCAGAAGCGGCAACGGATGTCAGAACGCCGCTCCGCTGAG
>NZ_JALHAT010000055.1:0-12049 GCF_022818885.1 Novosphingobium mangrovi
CTCAGTATAGTCTACCTAAAGACGCGCCGGTCACGCAGGAGCCGTATGACCGAACTCTCATCCCCGACGCCATGCGAAAGGCGCTTCATGTGCCGACGCTTGCAGAACAGGAGCAGAAGCGGCAACGGCTGTCAGAACGCCGCTCCGCTGAGCAAAAGCCATAGGTCTGGTTCCCCCCCCATCCCGGCTGCTGGCCGATCTGGTTGGCAAGGGATAGCGGACGGGCCGCTGCCAAGCGCGCCAAATCGGGCTCTGAGCGGCCAAGTTGGGCGCGCAGCCGCCCAATCGCACTCGCCCCATTGCAGAGGTTCCGAGGGATCGTATGTTGCGGGAATGAAAGCCCCTGCTCTCTTTTCCCTCGTTGTAGCTCTTATCTTCACTGCACCGCCTGTCCTTGCGCAGGAGGCAGACGCATCTGTGGGTGAAGAAATCATCATGAATGCGTGGGCCAATTCAGAGGATTGCAATCGCGATAACGCAACGGAGCTTTCCTTCTCCGAGGTCGCAGCGGATACTGACGTGCTGATCGGCCAATGTGTCTCCCTTGCCGGTTACTGGTATGGTAGAGGGATTTTCCGAAGCGAGAAGGACGCTTTACGCAAAGGGTCTCTATTTAAGCCGCACATGCTCGGAAAGCGCATTGGCTTATATGCCAATTGGGAAATGATCGGTGATCCGCCGAGCGAGCCAAGATGGCAGCGGATTGTAGGTAGAGTTGGGCGGTGTGAGACCCAGTGGCCGGGCGCAATGATGGTAATGGGATTTTGCCATTATACCGGCGGACCAATTTTGCTGGTTTCCGAAGTCATCTTCGAAAACGAGAGGGGAGGCAGATAGCTACCCATCTCGTCTGTTGGCTGATCGATTCGACAGGCGATACCAGACGGTCGGCTCTCTGGCGCGCCAGATCGCTCCTTGAACGACCGACTAGGGCGCCCAGCCGCCATAGCACCTACGCCCGCGAAACATGGGAAGCCAAGGGTGACGGCAGAGCGCCAGTTTATGGGCACGGCCTGCCCTCTCCGATTTCGGGAGCCCGAGGGCGATGGCCCTCGGAATCATCCTTTTTCTCTTCCATTTCAGATGCCTATCGTTTGGCTAACGCCTTCCCTTGACCGCACAGCCTACCAAGCCCCTCCCATGCATTCCGCCCAAGATATTACCTTGCACCAGAGAGGCATTTTGAACTACATTTACGCAACATAAAAACAGGGGCAGGATGATCCGGCGGCGCGGTGCCGGAAAGGCGCAAGGCTTTGAAGAGGATTGCGTTGTGACGGATACCCCTGTGCCCGCCGAGACCATGGACCGGCCCGAGCTGACCCGGGCGCGTCAGGGGGCGATTCCCGATGGCACGCCGCACAGTCTGTTCGAGGACGTCTATGCGCTATGCGTAGGCACGGTCCTGCTCTCGCTGGGCGTGGTCATCCTGCAGAAGGCCGAGCTTGCCACGGGCGGCGTTGCGGGCATGGCGCTGACGCTGAGCTACCTGACCGGCCTTCCCGTCGGTGTCCTCTACGGCGGCCTGACGCTGCCGATGCTGGCCATTACCATCCGCGCGATGGGGCGCGCCTTCCTGGTCAAGACGCTGATCGTCACCTTCGGCGTCTTCGCGCTGACCGGGATCACCCCCTACGTCTTCGAGATCGCCCGGATCAGCACGCCGGTCGCCGCCATTGTCGGGGGCACGGTGATCGGCATGGGCGCGCTGGCCCTTGCCCGCCACGCCGCCGGCTCGGGCGGTTCAGGCGCCATCGTCCTGTGGCTCTACCGCACGCGCGGGTGGAACGCGGGCCGCTCGCAGATGCTGTTCGACGCCTGCGTGCTCGCCTTCTCGCTCATCAGCCTCGATCTCACCCGCATGCTGTGGTCGCTCTTGGGCGTCGCGGCCACGGGCGGAATTCTCTACGTCTGGCACCGCCCGGGCCGCTACACCGGCTACTGAAGCATCACGACAGCGCGGGGAAGTTGGGCTGGCCGTTCGACGCGCTCACCCCGCCATCGACCGGCAGGTTCACGCCTGTCACGAAGCGCGCATCGTCCGAAGCCAGGAACGCGACGACATCGGCGACGTCCTCGGGCTCGCCGAAGCGCTTGATCGCCGCGCGCTGGTAGAAGGCCTCCTGGATCGCGGGGTTCTCCATCAGGTCGCCCGCCATCTTGGTTCGCGTCATCGAGGGGCACACCGCGTTGACGCGAATGCCGTCCTGCCCCCATTCGAGCGCCATCGAGCGCGTCATCTGCGTCACCGCGCCCTTCGAGGCGGTGTAGATGACCATGTTGTAGTCGCCCCCGATCCCGGAGGCGCTGGAGGTAAAGACGATCGCGCCCTTGCTCTTCTTCAGCTCGGGATAGGCGGCCCGCGCGCAGCGCAGCGATCCCTTGACGTTGATATCGATCACCCGGTCGATGTCCTCGTCGCTCGCCTCGCCGAACGGTCCCGACGTCGCGACGCCAGCGTTGGCGTAGAGCACATCGAGGCCGCCGAACTTCGCCACCGTCCTGGCGACGAGATCGTCCGGAAACCCGATCTGCGCGATATCGCCTGCGACACACAGGGTTCGGGCCGGATCGAGATCGGCCCCGAGTGCCTCCAGATCCTCCTGTGAGCGGGCGTTGAGAACGACGTTGGCGCCCTCGGAGGCAAAGCGGCGCGCGGCGGCCGCGCCGATGCCGCTCGAGGCGCCGGTGACGATGACGGTCTTGTCGGTGAAGCGTTGCATGTGGGGTCCTTGGGTCTTTCAAGATGCCCGCAATTCGGGCCAGATGCCCTTGCAACGCGCGCCCCCCGCGACCGGCTCCCTGCAATCCGCGCACGCCCACATGCGCGGGATAAAAGGAAAGCCCCCCGGCACATATGCGCCGAGGGGCCCTCCTGCATTCCCGAAGGAAACGCGATCAGAAGCCGGCCGAAACCTTGAAGACCACGGTCGAGCCGGAGATCACCGAACCATTCTTGCTCGAACGGAAGCCCGAGCCGAGGTAGTTCGATTCCGAGCGCGAGATGTCGGTGTCGACATAGGCAATGCCGAGCGTCAGCGGGCCGAGCGCGTAATCCGCGCCGATGCTCCAGTCGACGTATTCGCCAGTCGGCGCGAGGCTGGTGCCCCAGGGGCCCAGACCTGCATTGCCGTTCGAATAGCCAAGGTGCGCGTTCAGCGTCAGCGGCGTGTCGGGGATCCCCGCGCTGAGGTCGGTGTGCAGGTAGAAGTTGTCGCCCTTGTCGCCCGGATCATCGTAGCCATCCGAGAAACCGCTGTAATACCAGGTGCCGAGCGCTTCCTGCTTGGGCGCGTAGTTGATGCCCACGCCGACATTGACCGGACCGATATCGCCCGACACGGTCGCGTAGAGTTCGGCAAAGTCGGTGGTGTCGAGGCCGCCCGGGAACATGATCCAGGTCAGGCCCGCATCGACATTGAGGCCGTTGCCCAGGTCCGTGCTGTAGCCCGCGAAGAGGTCGAGCTCGGTGTTCGAGCCGCCGAAGGTGCCCCAGCCCGAGAGGTTCGAGCCCCAGGTGCCGGCGTAGAAACCGCTGTCATGGGTAACCTGGATGCCCGCCTGGATCGCCATCTCGCGGTCGGTCATCGAGACGCCGCGGTAGCGATAGTCGGTCACCAGAGTCGCTTCACCGGAGACGGTGAGGCCGGAATCGTCCTGGGCTGCCGCAGGATTGGCCACGGCAAAGCACGAAAGGGCAAGGCAGGCCGCGCCTGCGAGCATACGAATCTTCATTTCTGGAACGTCCCTCATTTTTCATGTGGTTTTTTACGTTCCATCCTGCGGCTCCCCCGCCGGGCCTTCACTTCGAGGTGGACCCGTTCCGAAACAGCAAGGCTCGGAATAAGCTTAACGCCCCCTTTTGCAAATCACTTCGTTTCATAAGTGATCACTTTGATCTAATATTGTTGCCTTGTTGCAACAAACGCATATTTGTCGTGCAAATGACGCAATTTTGGGATCGCAAACGAATTCGGCTCCCCGCCCGGCCGGACAGGTCCGGCGCGGACGAAGAGCCGCTTCACATTGCAAAACTCAGGGTAGTGATGCCTCAGGCGCGCATGGCGGCCACGATCGAAGCATCGCCCGTAACGCGGTCATCATGCCCACCCTGACGGCGGCGCGCGATCCACTCGGCCAGCGTTTCGGCCGTGGTGTGATCCATGCCCTTCACGCGTTCGAGGTCGAGGTGAACCGGCTCGCCGTGGGGCTGGCGTTCCAGCACGGTATTGAGCTTGGTGAGGCCCAGGAAGGTCGCGGCGCCGTGCAGCTCGACGCGGCGGCCGTGCTCTTCATCGTGCTCATGCACCTTGAGACGGATGTCGCGAAGGTGCGGCAGAAGTTCGACGACCGAGAGCGCGAGGCCGACGAGAACACCGGTGAGGAGGTCCGTCGTGACGACCAGCACGAAGGTCACCGCCCAGATCGCCGCGGGCAGATAGCCGTGGTTCTTGTAAAGGTGGGTGACGTGCTTGAGGCTGACGAGGCGCCAGCCGGTGATCACCAGAACACCGCCGAGCGAGGCCATCGGCACTTCGCGCAGGAGCCAGGGCAAGAGCGCGATGAAGCCCAGGATCCAGACACCGTGGAAGATCGTGGAAAGACGGGTCTTGGCGCCCGCCTGGACGTTCGCCGAGGAGCGCACGATGACGCCGGTCATCGGCAGCGCGCCGACAAGGCCGCACAGCATGTTGCCCACGCCCTGCGCGCTCAGTTCCTTGTCGTACTTGGTGCGCACGCCGTCGTGCATGCGGTCAACCGCCGCGGCCGAGAGCAGCGTCTCGGCGCTGGCGATGAAGGCGATGGCAAGCGCGGTGACAAGGAGCGCCGGGCTCGCGAGCGGGGCGAACCAGGCAGTGCTGGTGGGCAGCGCGAAGGCCGAGCCGATCGAGGCGGGAACCTCGATGCGCGCAACGTCGAGGCCCATGCCCCAGGCGACTGCGGTGGCCGAGACGACGCCGAGCAGCGCGCCCGGAACAAGCGCCATCGACTTGGGACGCAGCTTCTCCCAGCCCACCATCACGACGATGGTGAGAACGCCCAGGCCCAGCGCGATCTCGGTCGCCGCGACGCTCGAGAAATCGAGGCCGAAGACGCGGCCCGGGATCGCGGCCAGGTTTTCGACGCCGTTGGAGAGCGGCTTCTCATCGAAGAGGATGTGGAACTGGCCGATCACGATGAGCGCGCCGATACCCGCCAGCATGCCGTGGACAACCGCCGGGCTGATCGCCCGGAACAGGCCACCCAGCTTCGCCCAACCCGCGACGAGCTGGAGCACGCCCGCGAGCAGCAGCACGGGGCCGAGCGCCTCGAGCCCGTGCTCGCGCACGAATTCGAAGACGATCACGGCAAGACCCGCCGCAGGCCCGGAAACCTGGAGCGGCGAGCCTGCAAAGAGGCCCACGATGATGCCGCCAATGATGCCCGTCACCAGGCCCTTTTCGGGCGGCACGCCCGAGGCGATGGCGATGCCCATGCACAGCGGCATGGCCACCAGGAACACCACGATCGAAGCGGTGAAGTCACGCCCGAAGTGCGCGAAGAGGCCGGTACGCCCTTCAGACGCCGGCGCGGTGGTGGAGGTACTCATTATTCGGCAGCCTCTGCAAGTTCGGTGGCGATACGCGCCTTGGCGCGCAGGGCCACGGGAAGTTCGCGATCTTCGCGCAGGGCCACGAATTCGCCGGTCTCACCATCGAGACCGAGAACCTGACCGGCGTGGATGTCGACGAACCAGCCGTGAAGGGTGATTTCCCCGCGTGCGATGCCCGCCGCGACGGAAGGATGGGTACGCAGGTGCGCGATCTGCGCGATGATGTTTTCGAGCGTAATGGCGCGCACGCGCTCGGAGCCGGTCAGCTCGGGGTGGCAGGTCGAGACGATGTGCTCGGCCGCCGCGCCGTTCTTGAGCCAGCCCGCGACGTTGGGCATCGCCTCCAGGCCCGTGGGATCGGCCAGCGCCTTCATCGCGCCGCAGTCCGAGTGGCCGCACACGATGATGTCGCTGACACCCAGCGCGACCACGGCGTATTCGACCGTGGAGGTAACGCCGCCGTTGTGGGTGGAATAAGTGGGCACGATGTTGCCCGCGTTGCGGCAGACGAACAGGTCGCCGGGCTGCGCCTGCATGATCTGCTCGGGCACGATGCGCGAATCCGCGCAGGAAATCATCAGCGCCTTGGGCGACTGACCATGGGTGGCGAGTTTCCCGAACAGCTCACTGCTGGCCGGAAAGATGGACTTCTCGAAATGGAAGACACGACCAATGAGTTCGTTCACGTTTCGTCACCTCACACAAGGAATCGGGCAACCCGGCGCACACAGACGCCAAGATTGCACGCAAATCTATGTCAGGCAGGTGTCCACCCATGTTCGTGAATGTAACGAAGTCTTGCTGATTGCCGTTAAGGCAATTCCTGTTGCAAATCCTGAAACAAAGTCAGGAGCTTGACGCAAGGGGAAGGCGCACCGTCGCGCGCAGGCCGCCTTCGGCGCGGTTGCGCAGGTCGATCGTCCCGTTCTCCATGCGCACCGCGCGCTGGACGATGGGAAGGCCCAGGCCCATCCCTGCGGTATCGCGCGCGCGCGCCGAATCGAGCCGCACGAAAGGCTGCATGGCATCGGCGATGCGCTCTTCCGGGATGCCCGGACCATCGTCCTCGACGACGATCTCCACCCCGTCCCCGTCCTTGCGCAGGTACACGCGCACGTTGCCTCCGTAATGCAGCGCGTTCTCGATGAGATTGGAAAGTGCGCGCCGGATCTGCACCGGGCGGGCCCGCACCACGGCGTGGGACGCCCCCTCATAGGTCGCATCCGCCCCGTGGTCGGCCTGAGTATCGACGAGGGTCTGGGCCATGACGGCGACGTCGATGCGTTCGGTCGGGATCGCCTCACCGCCGGTGTCGACATAAGCCTGGATCGATTCGATGAGCATGCGCATCTCGTCGATGTCGCGCGACATCCCCTCGCGCATGTCGGGGGCCAGGCGGTCATCGTCGAGCCTCAGGCGCATGCGCGCAAGCGGCGTCTTCAGGTCATGCCCGATCGCCAGCATCGTCTGCGTACGGTCCTTGAGCGACTGGTGGATGCGCTCCTGCATGGCGTTCATCGCCCGGATCAGCTGGCGCATCTCGTCCGGTCCGCGTTCGGGAACGAGGCGTGGCGGGCCCGAGCCGAACTCGTGGGTGGCGCCGATCACCGAGCGCAGGGGCCCGAGCGCCGCGCGCAGCAGCACCCAGGCCAGCAGGATCAGGAGCAGCGTGGGCAGGATCATGCTCGCCAGCCGTCCCGCCGTCAGCTTCCAGGCCGCGTTGGCGTGGGTGTGGAACTTGAGCACGCTGCTGTCGGCCAGCAGCATCGAGCCTCCGATGTTTCCGCGCCCGGGCACCTCGTCGAGATGAAGCTCGAGGTCCGAGCGCACGAGGTCGGGCTCAAATTCCACGACCTGCTCGCGCAGCTTGGCAAGCCCGACGGGCCCCCGGTAACGGCGGCTGGAGGGGATCCATTCGAGCGTGAAACGCGAGGTGCTGAGCGCCTTGGTCACCTGCGGCCGCGCCTCGGGCGCCACGCGCTCGACCGCGCGCGAGGCGAGCAGCAGGTTCTCGGCAATGCGCTCGGCATCGTCGCGGCGCAGTTCGAAGGAATTGGCGCTCTCGAACAGGAGCGTGTTGGCCGCGAAATCGACCAGCGCGACCAGCAGGAGCACGGCCAGCAGACGCTCGGGCAATCCCAGGCGCCGGACGAAGGCCAGCCCCCGCTGAAGCATCAGAGGCGGGTCACTTCGGCCCGGAACATGTAGCCCACGCCGCGCACGGTCACGATCGGCGATTCGCCGCCCTCGGCCTGGAGCTTGCGGCGCAGACGGCTGACCAGCACGTCGATGCTGCGATCCGAACTGTCGCCAATGCGCGAGCGCGAGAGCTCCATCAGCCGCTCACGGCCGAGCACGCGCTGGGGATAGCCCAGGAACGTGGACAGCAGATCGAATTCCGCACCGGTCAGATCGACGATGGCGCCATCGGGCGAGCGCAGTTCGCGGCGGGCCTGCGACAGCTGCCAGCCATCGAAGGTGATGGTGTCGGCCGAACGGGTATCGCCGCCGAAATCGGAAACGCTTTCACCCACGGTGTTGCCCCGGCGCAGGACCGCGCTGACCCGGGCAGCCAGCTCGCGCGTGCTGAAAGGCTTGGCGAGGTAATCATCGGCGCCCAGTTCAAGGCCGAGCACCCGGTCCTCCTCGCTGCCGCGCGCGCTGATGAAGATGATGGGAATGTCGCTCTCGCGGCGCAGGCGGCGGAACAGGTCGAAGCCGCTCGTGCCCGGCAGCATGATGTCAAGCACGACAAGGCTGACCGGGGATTCGCGCAAGGTCACCCACATCTCCGCGCCGGTGGCCGCGGTGAGCACGTTGAAGCCGCTCTGGCGCAGGGCGCGGGCGGTCAGCGTGCGCAGCGCGCCGTCGTCCTCGACCAGGAGAACGGTGGCGGGGCCGGACTGCGGCGGGCTGGAAAAGGTATTGGTGGAGGACACGTTCATCGGCTCAAGCATCTGGTTCTTCTCTGGCTATACCCCCACCCGATTCCGGACGCAAACGGGATGAGAGGAGTAAAGGACGGGAGGAAAACGAAATTCCCCGGGAGAGGCTCCCGGGGCCGCATCCGACGAAGGAAAACGGCCACCTTTCGTCAGGATAGCCGTCCCCGTGCGAGAGGATTTCACTCGGGCAGGCCAAACACGTTCGGCTCCGGGCGTCCTCCCCGGCCCTGACGTTCTGGCCCCGTCCGGCCCCCTCCCCCAGCAGCCGAAGCCGCCCGAAAGGCATGGGACGCGTGCCCTTCTCTTCGCAATGGGCAGGCGCATTTCTGGACACGTGCAGTGTCGAACCACCGTCCAAAATGTAACGAAGTGTTGCCAGAATCGGAAAAAGAGACGCCCCGACCCACAACCGCGCCGCGTCCCCATCACCTCAAGGGCTTGCCAGCCGCGTTGAGGCCCGCCAAGCGGAGCCATGCGCATTGCTCTCTACGAACCCGAGATTGCCGGCAACGTCGGCGCCGTGCTGCGCCTGGGCGCGTGCCTGGGTACGGCCATCGACCTCATCGAGCCCATGGGCTTTGCCTGGGACGACCGGCGGGTGCGCCGCGCAGCGATGGACTACATCGACCATGTCGACTTCACCCGCCACTCAGACTTTGCCACCTTCCAGAGCGCACATGCCGGGCAGCGGCGCGTGCTCTTCACTACGAAGGCAACGACGTCCGCCTATGCCTTCGCGTACCGCGCGGACGACATCCTGCTGTTCGGCAAGGAGAGCGCAGGCGTGCCCGACGAAGTGGCACAGGTGTGCGATGCACGCGTGCGCATTCCGCTGCGCGCCGAGGTGCGCTCGCTCAATCTGGCGACCGCGGCCGCGCTGGCTCTGGGCGAAGCGCTGCGCCAGACAGGCGCCCTGCCCGGCTAAGGCGCCTCAGCGCACCACGCTGGCCTCGGCACCTTCGCCGCCGCCTTCTCCCGGACTGTCCCCGTCCATGGCCGCGGCCACCCGGTTGCGACCTTCGCGCTTGGCCCGGTAGAGCGCCGCGTCCGCGTCGTGGTAGAAATCGCGGAAGGTCGGCAGAGGCGCGAAGGCGCCCTCGCGCGTCCGGTCCTTCCGCTCCGCCACACCGGCAAGGCCGATGGAAACGGTCACCTTGCTCCCCGCCAGCGCGCCGGTGTGCTCAATTCCCTCGACCGCGCGCCGCACGCTGTCGGCAAAACGGCGCAGCGCGAAGCCCGACATACCGGCCACGGCCATCGCGAATTCCTCGCCGCCCAGACGCGCGACGCGGCAGTAAGGCCCCTCGCGTGCGCCCAGAACCTGCGCAATGGCAACCAGCACGTCATCGCCGATGTCATGCCCATACGTGTCGTTGACCAGCTTGAAACGGTCGACGTCGAAGAGCAGCAGCGCAAAGGAAGCCCCGTCGCGGTCTGCCGCCTCGAGCATGGGCGCGATGGCCTCCATGAAGCCGCGCCGGTTGCGCAGGCCCGTCAACGGATCGAGGCGCGCCTGCGCCTGGGCCTGGGCCTCGCTGCGCAGGGCGATGTCGCGCTCGATGCGCACCTGCCCACTGGCCCGCGAGACCGCCACCGCCAGTATGATGGTCTGCCAGGCCGCCGCGCACAGCACCAGGATCTGCGAGCCCGCGCCGTAGAACCAGACATCGATGTCGGCGAACTCGATGAGGCCGAGCGTCGCCATCGGCAGCGCCCAGGCCGCGGTGTAGAGCCGCGCCTTGCGGCTGCCCCGCCGCCAGGCGAGCGCAAGGCACAGCGCCACCAGCAGCAGATCGAGAAGAACCGCCACGCCCAGCAGGTTGGAGATCATCGCGATCGGCCCCGTGCGCAGCAGACCCAGGGGAATGCCGACGAGCGCGATCAGCCCGGCCAGCATCAGTACGGCCCGGCTCAAGCCCCGGGGCAGCTTGCCCTCTTCCAGCGCCGTGACCGCGCTCAGGGTCGCGAGCGCCACGGCAAAACAGGACAGGATGGTGCACACCTGTGCCGCCGGAGCCCCGGCCATTCCGGGCCAGATGAACAGCGCAAGTTGCGACCAAAGGGCGCCCCAGACGAACATCACCCCTGCCCAGCCGCTCTGCCACAGCGCGAACTGGCGGTGCGCGGTCAGGGCCAGCGTCAGGTTGTAGATCGCCCCCACCGCGAGAAGGACCAACGCGCCCCCCACCGCAACCGCAAGCGCCGTCGCCTGCCAGTGCAGATCCTCGACATCGACCAGCCGCAGCCGCAGCAGGCGGGCGCTCGCAAGCCGGTCGAAGCGCACCACGATATCTGCGAGCGGCTGATCGCGTAGCGGCGGCTCGAAGGCGATCTGCCCCCCGGCGCGCCAGCGCCCGCCAAAGTCGCCCTGCACCACCGACTGGCGCCGGACCTCGCCATCGGCGTAGCGGAAATAGACGTCGAGGCGATCGAAACGCGAAGTCCCCACCATCAGCACCGGACCGCCCTCTGCGGCATGGTTGGTGCGGTCCCACTGGGTCAGGCCGATGCGGTACCACAGGCTGGAACGCTGGTAACGGCTGCGCTCGGGCGCCCCGTCCGCACACGTGAATTGCGGGAAACCCGCTTCCGGTGCCCCGGGATGGGCCAGAGGCGTCACGGCATGGCACGTCGGGGCAAGCACATGCGACGTCGCGGCCGAAACGGAGGCAGGAAGCGTAAAGATGAGAAAGACAAGCAACAGCAACCGTCCAGACACATGCGCAGTTCTTTCAAAACGGCGCAAAAAAGACATGCTGAAGCGAATCATTGCGCGTCCACTAATGCGATACTTTTACCTACGAAAGTCTTACCTGCACGATTCTTGAGAGAACGCGGCGCACCACACCCCGCCTCGCCCCTGCCTCGTCCCACCCCTGCAAACGCCGAATTCAGTCGGCATTCAGTCCCTACGAGCTAGCCCCAGCGGCATCACGGCCCGCCGAACCCGCCGTATTTGGCCGGCACAGGAAGGGAGCTGAATTTGATGAAATCCGCGTTTCGAAACATAGGCTTGAAGATGGGAATTGGCGCCGCGGCGGCGGCCGGGGCCCTGCTTGCAGCCACCCCGGCCATGGCCCGCGACCGTTACCGCGACGGGGGCAACGACGCCGCCATTGCCATCGGCGCTGGCATCCTCGGCCTTGCCGTGGGCGCGGCCCTGGCGGACCGGGACGATCGCTATTACTATGACCGCGACTGGTACCCCTCACGCCGCTACGTCACCGTTCGCGGGCGCCCCGGCTACTATTACTACTATGCCGACCGCCCCAACCGGTATTACCGCGACCGCTATTACAGCCGCTACTACGCGCCCTATTACCGCAGCCATCGCCGCGATTGGCGCACGCGCCGTCATCATGCCCGCCGCGACTGGGCCCGCCGCGACTGGCGCCGGGGTGGGCGCGTTTGGCGCGGCGGACGGCACTTTTCGCGCCGTCATGACCGCCACCATGATCGCGGCCGGCACGGCCATCACCGGCGCGGCCGGCGCTGAGCCGGGCCGGCCGCG
>NZ_JALHAT010000056.1:0-13610 GCF_022818885.1 Novosphingobium mangrovi
GCTGAGCCGGGCCGGCCGCGCGGTTGCCACGCCTCGAGATGAGACAGCGGCAACCGCGTACGCGCGCAAAGCGCGCCGCAGCCCCTCGCCAAGTCCGCCTGCGGGCGCTATGGGCCGCGCACCATGGATATCTCCGACCTTCGCATCGCCCTGTTCTCGGGCAACTACAACTACGTTCGTGATGGCGCCAACCAGGCGCTCAATCGCCTCGTCGACTACCTGCTCCGCCAGGGTGCGAAGGTACGTGTCTATGCACCCGTCGTGGAGGAGCCGGCCTTCCCGGCAACCGGCGACCTTGTCGGCGTCGGCGCCTTGCCGATCCCGGGCCGCGCCGAATACCGCGTGCCGCTGGCCATCGCGGGCAAGGCACGCCGTGATCTCAAGGCCTTCGCCCCCAACGTGGTGCATGTCTCCTCACCCGATCCAGTCGGCCACAGGGCGGTGACCTGGGCGCGAAAGCGCGACCTGCCCGTGCTGGCCTCGGTGCACACCCGGTTCGAGACGTACCTGCGCTATTACAACATGGCTTGGGGCGAGCCGGTGATTGAGGCGATCCTGCGCCGCTTCTACCGCCGCTGCGACGCGCTGGTGGCCCCTTCCGAATCGATGGCCCAGCTCCTGCGCGAACAGCGCATGAACTACGATGTCTCGATCTGGTCACGCGGCGTCGATCGCACGACCTTCAACCCCGAACGCCGCGACATGGAATGGCGCCGCGCCCTGGGCATCGCCGACCACGAGGTCGCAATCGGCTTCTTGGGCCGTCTCGTCATGGAGAAGGGGCTCGACGTCTACGCCGACACCCTCGATGACCTGCGCCGCCGGGGCGTACCCTTCAAGGTCATCGTCATCGGCGAGGGGCCCGCGCGCGAATGGTTCGAGAGCCGCCTGCCGGACGGCGCCTTCGTGGGCTTCCAGCAGGGCGCCGACCTTGGCCGCGCGGTGGCCTCGATGGACGTCCTGTTCAACCCGTCGGTCACCGAGACTTTCGGCAACGTCACGCTCGAGGTCATGGCCTGCGGCCTGCCCGTCGTTGC
Organism: Novosphingobium mangrovi; assembly: GCF_022818885.1. Taxonomy (NCBI): domain Bacteria; kingdom Pseudomonadati; phylum Pseudomonadota; class Alphaproteobacteria; order Sphingomonadales; family Sphingomonadaceae; genus Novosphingobium; species Novosphingobium mangrovi. The sequence continues at coordinate 1,038 of NZ_JALHAT010000056.1, forward strand.
AGCGGCGGCCACCGGCAGCCAGAGCCTGGTCGCCGACGGCGTCTCGGGACGGCTGGTGCCGCCAGGCGCGGTCAGCCAGTTCTCCGACGCGATCCGCGCCTATATCGAGGACCCGGCCCTGCGCCGCGCGCACGGCGAGGCCGGAGCGCTGCGCGCCAACGATTTCGACTGGGACAAGATCAACGAGGCCGTCGCCGACACCTACCTGCGCCTCATCCGCCAGCGCGCGAGGGGGTAAGGCGCGCGAGCGTGGCCTGTGTCAGCGCAGAACGCCCGCCCGCAGCATCCGCAGCGAGAAGAGCAGCAGCGCAAGCGCGATCAGCCAGATCGCAACGCTGATGGCCACGTCCGCGCTGCTGATCGCGGGCGCCTCGGTATCGCGCCACTGATAGACGCTTGTCACCACCAGCCCCAGGAGCGAGACCCCGAAGGCCGCCGCGGCCAGCCGCGCCCGCCGCAGCAGCAGCAGCGCTCCCGCTAGCCCGCCGCCGACACCCAGCGCCCAGAACCCCACCAGCCACAGCGGCAAGGTGTCGAGATAGGCCACGTATTCGCGCGGGAACGCGGACAGGTACGCCACGTTGCGGGTGACCGTCATCACATAGTCGAAACAGCCAAAGCCGTTCCAGATCACGGCGAGGACCGCCACGATCCAATACCAGGCCGGAGCCCGTGCCTTCTCCACCATACGCACCTCGCTCGCGGCCCTGACTTGCGCAGTGGCCCAAATTCTGACTCAGCCGCCCCTGCTTGGCAACCCGCCGCGCGCTCACGCACTTTTTCGGGGTAAGGCGCTGTTTCGCCGCGCCGGAACCGATGCATTCGTGCGCGCAACGCGCTAGGGAACCGCCATGGCTGACCTGTTCGGAGATGATCTGCCCCCGCCCGAGAGCGAGGAACCGCTGGCCGAAGACGCCCCGCTGGCCGACCGCCTGCGTCCGCGCACGCTGGACGATGTGGTGGGCCAGGAGCACCTGACCGGACCCGAAGGCGCGATCGGGCGCATGGTGGCCGCGGGCAAGCTCTCCTCGATGATCCTGTGGGGCCCGCCCGGCACCGGCAAGACCAGCACCTCGCGCCTGCTCGCCAAGGCGGTGGGCATGCGCTTTGCCGCGGTCTCGGCCGTGTTCTCGGGCGTCGCGGACCTGCGCAAGGCCTTTGCCGAGGCCGAAACGGCGGCCAGGGCGGGCCAGCGCACACTGCTTTTCGTGGACGAGATCCACCGCTTCAACCGCGCCCAGCAGGACGGCTTCCTGCCTTTCGTCGAACGCGGCACGGTCACGCTGGTGGGCGCCACCACCGAGAACCCCAGCTTCGCGCTCAACGCAGCCCTTCTCAGCCGCGCGCAGGTGCTTGTCCTCAACCGCCTCGACGAGATGGCGCTCTCCACGCTGCTGGCCAAGGCCGAGGCGCTGGAAGGCCCGCTCCCCCTCACCGACGAAGCGCGCGCGGCCCTTATCGCCACGGCCGATGGCGACGGGCGCTTCCTGCTCAACCAGGCCGAGACGCTCTACGCCGCACACATCGAGGAACCGCTGGGGCCGGGCCCGCTCGGCAAGTTCCTGCAGCGGCGCATGGCGGTCTACGACAAGGACCGCGACGGGCACTACAACCTCATCTCGGCCTTTCACAAGTCGGTGCGCGGATCGGACCCGCAGGCCGCGCTCTATTACATGGCGCGCATGCTGGTGGCGGGCGAGGAGCCGCTCTACATCCTGCGCCGCCTCGCCGCGATCGCGAGCGAGGACATCGGGCTCGCCGATCCCCAGGCGATGGTCCAGGTCATGACCGCCAAGCAGTCCTTCGAGTTTCTCGGCTCGCCCGAAGGCGAACTCCCGCTTGCCCAGGCGGTGATCTACTGCGCCAGCGCGCCCAAGTCGAACGCCTCCTACATGGCCAAGGCCGCCGCGACCGAGCTCGCGCGGGAGACCGGCTCGGTCGCCCCACCCATGAACATCCTCAACGCGCCGACCAAGATGATGAAGGACATGGGCTACGGCGCGGCCTACCATTACGACCACGACCAGCCTGACGCCTTTTCAGGCGACAACTACTGGCCAGACGGCGTGCCCGCGCAGGAGTTCTACAAGCCCAACGAGCGCGGCTTCGAGCGCGAACTGAAGAAGCGTCTCGAATGGTGGCAGAAGAAGCGCGTCGAACGGCGCGGCGGCTGACCCCGTTGGTCGCGCCTCCCCCCACCTTCGACCATTTCCTGGCCATCGACTGGTCGGGCGCGCGCGGGCGCCATCACAAGGGCATTGCGCTGGGCCTGTGCGCGCAAGGGACCGGCGCGCCCGCGCTGCTCTCCCCGCCCTCCCCGCGCGGCTGGTCGCGCGAGGCCGTGCTGCGCTATCTGCGCGAAGACCTGCCCCCGCGCACGCTGGTCGGCCTCGATCTTGGCATCGCGCTTCCCTTTGCCGATGCGGGCGCGTTCTTCCCCGGCCTTGCCCAAAGCCCGGACACGGCCCGCGCACTGTGGGCACGGATCGAGGGCATCTGCGAGGAGGATGAGGACCTGGGCGCCAATGCCTTCGTCGACCACCCCGACTTCGCGCCCTACTTCCGCCGACACGGCGGCCGCGAGGGGGAGCGCTTCCACCTCCCCGGTAGCGATCACCGCCGCGGGCGCCTGCGCGTCACCGAGGCCGCGCAGGCGCGCCTGGGCTGCAAGCCATACTCCAATTTCAACCTCGTAGGCGCGGCGCAGGTCGGCAAGTCCAGCCTGACCGGCATGCGCCTGCTCCACCGCCTTACAGGTACGCTCCCGGTCTGGCCGATCGATCCGCTGCCTCCCTCGGGCAGTGTGGTGTGCGAGATCTACACCACGCTCGCCGCCGTCGAGGCCGGGCGCCGGGCAGGCCGCGCCAAGATCACCGAGCGCAGCGACCTCGATACCGCGCTGGACGCACTGGGATCGCAGCCCCGCGGCGAGACCGGCCCGATCGACGATCACAGCGCCGACGCGCTCCTGACCAGCGCCTGGCTGCGCGGCGCCGCAGCGCGGCGGGAACTGTGGCACCCGCCCGAGCTTACCCCGGAACTGGCAACGCGCGAGGGCTGGACCTTCGGCGCCCTGTGATCCAGACGCACCTGTAGAGACAGCGGATGCGCCAGGCGGGACCACACCGCACACGCGCCCCAAGGAGAGAAGGCCCCATGGATTTCGATTTCGCGACGCTGAGCCCGCAGGAACGCTACAAGCTGCTCGGCTCCAGCATCACCCCGCGCCCGATCGCCTGGGTCGCCTCGCAATCGGCGGCAGGGGTTGGCAATCTTGCGCCCTTCAGCTTCTTCAACGCGATGGGCGCAAACCCGCCGCTGATCGCGCTCGGCCTCATCACCCGCGCCGATGGCCAGCTCAAGGATACCGCGTCCAACATCCTGGAAACCGGGGAGTTCGTCGTCCACCTCGTCAGCGAGGCGCTGGCGCCGGCCATGAACATCACGTGCATGGACGCGCCCGCCGATGTCGACGAGACGGCGCTGGCGGACCTTGTGACCGTGCCATCGAGCGCGGTTGCCGTGCCGCGCCTGGCCGATGCGCCGGTTGCCATGGAATGCCGCCTCTACCAGGCGATCCCGGCGGGCAATACCACCATCGTCCTTGGCGAGGTGCTCCACTTCCACATTCAGGATGACTACATCGACGCCGAGAAGCTCTACGTCGACACGGTTGGCCTCGACCTTGTCGCCCGCATGCACGGAGGCGGCTGGTACGCACGCCAGAGCGACCTGTTCGACATGCCCCGCCCGGTCTACGAGGACTGGCAGGCGCAGCACGGCGGGACCTCGCAAAGTTAGGAAATCCGGCTTTTCCCCACCTTGGCGAAAATCCCGCTGGACCAAATGGCCCCGAGCTTGGTAAGGGCCCCGTCTCTTGAGAGCGTGTGCCGGTTTAGCTCAGCTGGTAGAGCAGTTGATTTGTAATCATCAGGCCGCGGGTTCGACTCCTGCAACCGGCACCACCTCTCCCTCCCAGCATTCCCGTCTATCACGCCAACCGGCGGCTGAGCTTCGCCCCATGGCGCTTCAGAAGTTTCTGGACCGGGCGCTCGAAGCCGTATGTCGATACCGCGGCGACCAGGATGCTCAACGCCACTATGGCAAGACCCAGCGCGAGGTCCGGGACCCGGCCCGCGAGCCAGGGCTCCAGCGACCACATCACGGGCTTGTGCAGCAGGTAGATGGCGTAGGACACTGCACCCAGCCGCGTGAACACGGGCAAGGCGAGATACCGAAATGGCCCCAACGACCCCAGCGCGGCCAGGAAGATGAGAACCGGCATGCCAAAAGTGATCGGGTCGATGAAGTTGGGCAGCATGGGGAAGCCGGCGATCCGCCGCAATTCGGGCAGCGACAGCGGAATCATCAGAAGAATGATCCAGCCAAGGACCTGCAAGGCAGGCGCCCGTGTGGCCGTGAGAAAAGCCTTGGCATGGCGGTGGAGCAGATAGCCCGCGATCGTCCCCAGGAAGAAGGCGTGAAACCAGTAGGGAAGGAACTGGTTGCCCCGAACGCAGAGGCGCAGCAGGGCCAGAACAAGCAGTTGCCCGGCAAACCCCGCCGCAATCCAGACCCCGAGCGGAAAGCGCTTCGCCGCCGCCCAGATCAGCAGGAAGACAATATAGTACTGCACCTCGACGGGAATGGTCCAAAGGACACTCGTGCCCGTCACGAGTGCCACTGGCTTCAGCCATTCTCCGCCGGACAGATCGAAGAACCGGATAGGCCCTTCCGCCCCCACGATCAGCGAAAGGGCAATGACGAGGTAGAAGAGCGGGAACACGCGGGCGATCCGATGGGTCGCGTAGCGCAGCACCTGTTCGTTGGTGAAAGGCCTTTGACCATAGAGAAAGGCCATCAGAAAACCGCTCAGGAGGAAGAAGAGAAGGACACCCATCTGCCCGGTGCCCTCCCCCAGGATGCGGGGAAAGAACCCGGCGTTCGCGCAGTGCGACACCACCACGGCCATCGCCGCGACACCGCGCGCCCCATCAAGCGCGGGGAAATGGCGCGGAAGCTGATCGGAGCCGGAGCTGGCATGGACGACCGGCTCCTGAACACGGGACTGGCCTGCCGTCATCCTCCCTCCGCGACTGGTCACGCCATTCGCGAAACCCTCGCGAACAGGTCCCCTTGCAAAGCATTGGAGCCCCGTCGCGGCAAGTTCGGCAAAGGGACTAATACCAATAGGCCCGGCGTCTCTCGGCCGGGGGGCGGCAGCTGTTAGCCAACGTCTTAATCTCTTGCGGAATCAGGCAAGGGGCCACTGCGCGTATTCGAACACGCACGAACGCGGGAACAGCAGAAAAGGTTGGTCCGAGGGCCATTGCCCTCGGGCTCCCAAAACTGTCGAGCGCACCTCGCGCGCGCCACGCGGACTGAGAAAGGCGAGGTCGCGGATTTTGGAATCCAAGGGGCGATAGCCCCTTGGAAGGCATTTCATTTCGTTCCGTAGCTTCGGAATTGCACAGACATGCAGGCGCTTACGAGGCGCCTGCCATGTCTCGCACCTGCGGCGTCAGCGGCGCAGCAGGCTGCCCAGCCAGGCGAAGAAGCGGCCGATTCGCGCCAGAAGCGATTCGTTTTCAGGGGCGGAGACCTCTTCGGCCTGCATGCGCGCGCGCAGGGCATGGCCAGAGGCCGAACGCACCGGAGCCGGCTCGGCTTCGACCTGCGGCGCGAAAACGGGCTCGGGCGCGGGCTCGGCCGCGACAGGCGCCGGGGCCAGCGGTACGGGAGCAGGCTCGGGCATGGGAGCCGGACGGGCAGCAACCGGTTCGGGCGCAGGCGCAGGGGCTCGCTGCGCAGCGGGCATAGGGGCGGGCTGGGCGCTCGGCGCAGGCTTTCCGAACAGCGAACCGTAGGCGGCCTCGTCGAGGCCCTGTTCGCCCTCATCCTCACCCTCGTCCTCAAAAGCGGCATCGGAGAAGGGGTCGCGGCCGATCGCCGAGCCCTCGCCACCCAGCGCACCGAAGCGCGGGGCCGGGCTGGACGGTGCAGGGGCATCCATAGGCGCTGCGGGCATGTAAGCCGCGGGCTCAGGGGCCTGCGGGGCCGGAGCCTCGGGAACAGGGGTGTCCAGACTGGCCGAATCGACCGCTTCGGCAGGCGTGAGGCCCTGCACGCGGACCGGACGTTCCATGGGAATCGCTTCGCCGAAGTCCTGGACCGCGACCATGTCGAGCTCGCGCAACGCGTCGCGGCGCTCACTGTCGTCGAGCATGAGCACCGGCTTCTTGCGCGGCCGCCCACCGGATCGCTCCGAACGTCCCATCTTCATCAATCCTCCGTAAGAGTACCGATCCGAAGCGACTTCGGACTCGCAATCGTCGGTTTCCTGCGGCCCATCGAGAGGCGGCAGCAAGTCTTCCGGCGTGTAATCATCCACGCCGTCGTCCCAGTCGAACGTTGAAAAGTGCTGGACGTCCATGGTCCTCGTTCACGTAGCTAGCAAGGTGTAGACTCGTCTAGCGCCGAAGGTTTAGGATTTCCTTACAGCCTTAAGGTATTCGTATATAAGTGCCTTCTGAGGGCGGTGAGGCCCCCCTCGCGGTTGGCACACTTGCGAAAAAGGTTAAGCCATTTGTTAACCATTAAGTGCCAATCCCTAAGTGCACTTACAGGGGGCACCGCATGAGAGTTGACGCTTCAAACCTTCTGAACCGGCTCGGCCGTCAGGACTTCTCGTACAAGGAGTTCGAGGACCGATTCACCGAATTGGAACTGTGGCCGATGCTCGAGGCGCTGCTCAAGGACCCGCGCCTGCTCGAACTCGACGGCGCGGCGGCCAGCGGCGCCGCCGCCCCTTCCCCGGAAAGCCTGCCGAGCGCGCAGGCGCCGGCGCCCGAATTTGCCCCCACACCGCCGCGCCCGGCCGCGCCATCGGCTCCCGAACCCTCGGCCACCGATTCGATCGGCGCCCTGTTCCGGCGCTACGAAGGCCCCAACGCGGCGGCCGCCCCTGCCCCGCCTGCCCCTGCCGGATCGGGCCAGGACGTGCGCGCCATGCTGCGCCACTTGTCCGAGCTGGGTTCGCGAGGAGAGATCTGATGGCCCTCATCGTCTGCCATTCGCCCAAGGGCGGCACCGGCAACACCTTCCTCGCCGCGCACATGGCGCTCGGGCTGGCCGAGGCCGGAGCCGACGTGACCGTGCTCTCCATGGCCGCGCACGACACGCTCCCCTTGCACTTCGCGCTGCCCCCCTCGACGACGCTGTCCGCGCTCCATGCCCCGAGCGAGGATTCGGTGGTGGTCTCGGGGATCGACCTGCGCCATGCGGGCACCGCGCCCCATGACCCCGACTTCATCCCGATACTCAAGGATCTGGGCTACTTCCAGACCGGCCGTGAGCGCACGCTGATCCTCGATGTGCCCTCGTGCGAGCGCAACCTCGCGCGGCGCCTCGTCAACCACGCCTGCGCCCACCTGTGTGCGCTCGACACCGCGCCCGAGACGCTCGCTCTGCTTCCGCAGATGTTCGACGAAGCGGGCAAGGGCGGCCTGTCGCGCACGTCCTTCGTGATCAACCGGCTCGATGACACCCGCCGCCTCGCGCGCCACAACGCAGCCTTCGTGCGCGAACTGATGGGTCCGCGCCTGATCGGGCGTATCCGGCTGGACGAATCGGTGCCCGAATCGATCGCGATGCTCCAGCCTCTGGCGCGCTATGCGCCTTCCAGCGCCGCGCTCGCCGACGTGCGCCGTCTGGTCGACATCGTCCTCCCCGCACTCGATGCCGACATCAGCATCTGGTCCGGCGCAAAGAGCTCGAGCTACGCCGCATGATCAAGGCGCTGACGTCGACGCGCGCGCTGCGCTACCTCGCCCTCATCCCCATCGTCTTCATCGCGGCGGTGGTGATTGCGGTGCCTCTGGATGGGACCGCGCAGTGGGTCTGCGCCGGCGTCACGATTGCCGGCGCGGTGGCGCTGCGCCGCTGGAAGAGCCCGCGCGGGGGCCTCGCACTGGGCCTTCTCGCGATCCTCGTCTCGACCCGCTACATCGTGTGGCGCACGACGCAGACGCTCTCCTTCGGCACGCTCCCCGAATTCGCCTTCGGCGGCGTCCTGTACCTGGCCGAGCTCTACGCCTGGGTCATCCTCATGCTGGGCTTCCTGCAGACCAGCTTCCCCCTCGATCGCCCGGTGATCGAGCCCGAGGGCGATCCCGAGGACTGGCCGACTGTCGACATCTACATCCCGACCTACAACGAGAGCCTCGAGATCGTGCGCAACACCGTGTTCGCCGCGATGGATCTCGACTACCCGGTCGACCGCTACCGCGTCTTCATCCTCGACGATGGCAAGCGCGCGGAATTCCGCGCCTTCGCCAAGGAAGCGGGCTGCGGCTACATCACGCGCGACAACAACCTGCACGCCAAGGCGGGCAACCTCAACGCGGCGATGAAGAAGACCGACGGCGAACTGATTGCCATCTTCGACTGCGACCACGTGCCGACCCGCGCCTTCCTGCAGCTGACCATCGGCTGGTTCCAGAAGGACAGGCGCCTCGCCCTGATCCAGACCCCGCACCACATGTATTCGCTCGATCCGGTGCAGCGTAACCTCGCCTCGACGATGGGCGACATGCCGGGCGAAGGCGACCTGTTCTACGGCCCGGTCCAGGGCGGCAACGACCTGTGGAACGCGACCTTCTTCTGCGGCTCTTGCGCGATCATCCGCCGCGAAGCGCTGGAAGAAACCAACGGGTTTGCGGGCGAGACCGTGACCGAGGACGCGCACACCGCCCTCAAGCTCCAGCGCACCGGCTGGAACACCGCCTATATCAGCGCGCGCCTGTCCGCAGGCCTTGCTACCGAGCGCCTTGTCCTCCACGTCGGCCAGCGCATCCGCTGGGCGCGCGGCATGACGCAGATCCTGCGCATCGACTGCCCGCTCTTCGGCAAGGGCCTCACCTGGCAGCAGCGCCTGTGCTACCTCAACGCCATGCTGCACTTCCAGTACCCGATCCCCCGGATCGTGTTCCTGACCAGCCCGCTCGCCTACCTCATGTTCGGCCAGAACATCATCCAGGCCTCGGCCTCGCTGATCTTCGCCTACGCCATGCCCCACCTCTACTGCTCTTCGGTCGCCAACGAGCGCACGCAAGGTTCGGACCGCCGTCCGTTCTGGGGCGAGGTCTACGAGACGATCCTGGCCTTCCACCTCGTCAAGCCGACGGTGCTGACCTGGCTCCAGCCGCGCAAGGGCAAGTTCAACGTGACCGACAAGGGCTCGCTGCTCGACAAGACCTACTTCGACTGGGCCATCGTCAAGCCGCACCTGATCTGCGTCGGGATCATCGTGGCGGGCATGCTCATGGCCATCAGCAAATGGGCCTTCTTCCCCTACATGTTCAACATCCAGACCGATACGCTGGTGCTGAACCTGGCCTGGGCGACCTTCAGCCTGATCATCCTCATCGCCGCCATCGCGGTCGCGCGCGAGACGCGCCAGGCCCGCCAGGACATCCGCATCCCGGTCAAGCTCCCGGTCAGCGCGTATCTCGAGGGTGGGCACGTGGTACCGGCCACCACCCTCGACATCTCGATGGGCGGCGCGGCGCTGGCCTTGCCCGAAGAACTGCCGGTGAAGGACCGTTCGGTGCGCCACATCACCATGTCGATGGGGAACGAAGTGCTGTGCATCCCCGTCGAAACGATGCGTACCCAGGGCGCAAACACCTATGTGCGCTTTGAAAAACTCGATATCATGGCCGGCCGCCACCTCGTGCGCGCCGTCATGGGCCGGGCCGACGCCTGGCAGCCTGTTGCTCCCCGCGAATCCGTCACCGGACTTCGCTCACTTGCGGATATCATCTTGGTCGACCTGGTTACCCTGAAGCGCATGCTGCGCCTCAACTTCGCCGAACGCCGCGCGATGCGCCAGGCCGAGGCGGACAACGACAACGTCCCCGCCAGCGCCACCGACGCGGACAAGACGAGCGCGAGCAAGGCCGAGACAAAGACCAAGGGCAAGGCCGCCCGGATCGCCAAGGCCGCGGCCATCACCGGCGCACTGTTGCTGGGCACGGCGGGCATCTTCTTCGGCGCCAGCCAGGCCCATGCCGCCACGGCGAACGAGGCCGAGGCCACCCCGGCTGCGCGCGAAGGCGATGATCTCACCGACCGCCTCACGTTCGAGGACCTGCGCGTCACCACCCCGATCCGCCTCCTGGGCACCCAGGGCGAAATGGGCATCCCCTTCGGCATGCGTCAGGACCGCGTCGTCACCGAGGCCACGCTCGTCCTGCAGATGGCCTGGTCGCCCTCGATGCTCGACGACCTCAGCCAGCTGGTGGTGATGCTGAACGGCGAGGTCGTGGACACGCTGCGCCTCACGCGCGCCAACGCCAAGGGCCGGATCGTGCGCATCAAGGTGAACCCGGCGCTGTTCCTGCCCGGCGACAACCAGCTCAACCTGCGCCTGATCGGCCACTACGCGCGCGACTGCGAGGACCCGTTCCACTCCGCGCTCTGGGCCAATATCTCGAACACCCGCTCGTGGCTCGATGTCGAATACGCGCGCCTCCCCTACAAGCCTGACCTCGCGCGCCTGCCGCTGCCCTTCTTCGACAAGGGCCAGAACATGCCGCTCGACATGCCCTTCGTCTTTGCTGGCGCGCCCGCCCGCGGCGAACTGGAGGCGGCGGCCGCCTCGGCGTCCTGGCTCGGCTCGCTTGCGAGCTACCGTGGTTTCACCTTCAAGCCGGTCATTGGCGCGCTGCCCAGAGGCAACGCCGTGGTCTTCCTCAAGAGCGGCCAGTCGCTCCCCGGCCTCGAGATCGCGCCCGCGCAAGGGCCGAGCGCGGCGGTCGTGCGCAACCCAGCCGATGCGGGCGGCACCCTGCTCGTCCTGATGGGCCGCAACGACGGCGAACTGCGCCTCGCCGCCTCCGCCGTGGCCATCGGCAAGGGCGTCTTTGGCGGAGCGCGCATGGACTTCGAGGGCGTGCGCATCCCGGTCTGGGACCGCTACAGCGCGCTGCGCTGGGTCTCGACCGAGAAGCCGGTCAAGCTGGGTGAGATCATGGAGCCTTACGCACTCCAGGGCATGGGCATTCGCCCCGGGCCGATCTCCGCCCGCTTCCGCGTCGCGCCCGACCTGTTCTTCTGGCCGCGCCAGGGTGGCCGCCTCAACCTGGGCTACCGCTACCCGGTCGCCAAGTGGATGGACCGCCGCGCCTCGCGCCTCGATGTCTCGCTCAACGGCCAGTACCTGAGGACGCTGGGCCTGGGCGGTGACTGGTGGGATGGTCTCCTGGGCAACGCCAGCGCCAAGAGCCACGATTCCGAGGCCACCCTGACCCTGCCACGCTACACCATGTTCGGGCAGAATCAGGTCACCTTCGACTACAACATGATCATTGCCGACAAGAAGAAGTGCACCGGCACCCTTCCCGAGAACGTGCGCGTCTCGGTCGATCCCAACAGCACGATCGACCTGACCTCGGCCTACCACGCGATCCAGATGCCCGACCTTGCGACCTTCGCCAGCGCGGGCTTCCCCTTCACCGTCAGCCCGGACTTGTCGCAGACGACCGTGATCATGGGCGACAAGCCCAGCACGGCCGCGATCCAGGCCTTCCTCGAGCTGATGGGCCGCTTCGGGGATTCCACCGGCGTGCCGGCCACCGCGGTGACCGTGGCCACCGACGTCGATGCCGACGCGCTTTCCGCGCAGGACGTGCTGGTCCTGGGCGACACCGCGCTTGCAGGCCATGAGGAGCTTTTCGAAGGCTCGCCGCTGCGCTTTGCCGGCGGGCGCCTCTCGGTCTCCGAACGCTCGATGCTGCAGAACGTCGCCGCGCTCTTCGGCGGCTCCGAACGCGACGACCCGATGGCGGCGGAACCGATCATCTACAACGCGCGCGGCTTTTCCGGGATCGTCAGCTTCCGTTCGCCCTTTGCCTCGGACCGCACCGTCGTCGCGCTTCTGGCCGACAGCGGCCCGGCCCTGCCCGAGCTTGTCGAGGGCATGGGCGATGCCAAGATCAACGCCATGATCCAAGGCGACCTCTCGGTCACCGAGGGCGATGGCATGGCCAGCTTCGCGCTGGGCGAGCGGTACTGGAGCGGTTCGCTGCCGTTCTGGATGAAGATCGCCTACTGGATCAGCCAGCGCCCGCTGCTGCTGGGCTTCTTTGCGCTCGCGCTTGCGATCGTGCTCGCCAGCCCCGCCTATCTCTACTTCCGCCGACAGGCGCAGCGCCGCCTCGGCGCCGAGGACGACAACGCATGATCGAGCCCCGTGCCCCCTTCCCGACGCGTAGTCGCGCCCTGCGCACGGTGGCCCTGGCCGCCTTGCTGGGGGGCTGCGCGGTAGGCTCGGTCCTCCCGGTCGCCGCCCTCGCGCAGGACGACGGGGTGGCCGCGCTGATCGCGCAGGCCAAGTACTGGCGCTCCAAGGGGCGCGAGGACCTCGCCCAGCAGGCCCTGCGCCGCGCGCGCGCCATCGATCCCGACAATCCCGCGATTGCCGCCGCCTCCCGCGCCGCGCCCGCCCCGCAGGCCGAAAAGCCTTCCAGCCAAAGCCAGACCCCGGCCCGCGCGAGCACCTCGCGCAGTACC
>NZ_JALHAT010000057.1:0-15547 GCF_022818885.1 Novosphingobium mangrovi
CGCCGTGGCACGGGGCAAGCCGGGCGCTATCTGGATCGCGTCTGCTACGTTAGACCGTTACCTCCGCAACATCGGCCGGCCGCAAGTCCTAGGCACTCAGTATAGTCTACCTAAAGACGCGCCGGTCACGCAGGAGCCGTATGACCGAACTCTCATCCCCGACGCCATGCGAAAGGCGCTTCATGTGCCGACGCTTGCGGAACAGGAGCAGAAGCGGCAACGGATGTCAGAACGCCGCTCCGCTGAGAAAAAGCCATAGGTCTGGCCCCCATCCCGGCTGCGGGCCGATCTGGTCGGCAAGGGATAGCGGACGGGCCGCTGCCAAGCGCGCCAGACCGGCCCTAGAACGACCGACAAGGGCGCGAACCTGACATACGCATTTGTCCACGCCGCCAAGCCATTATCGGCCGTGATCGGTTGCCTGCGCTGTGCTCGACAATTTGGGGAGCCCGAGGGCGATGGCCCTCGGAACATCTACCTTTTACCTTTTCTCTCAGTCCTTTTCGCCAAAGAGGCGGCAGGCGACCGCGTCGAGGCGGCGGACAAGGGCGGGATCGCGCGCATCGGGCGCGGTGATGAGCGCGTATTCGAGGGCGGTGTCGATGCCCACCGGCTCGCGCCGTTCGGGCAGCCCCTTGGCCAGTTCGCGCACCGTCTTGCGTGCGATTTCCGCGTTCTTGTGCATGACTTCGAGCACGTGGCTGACTTCCACGCCCTCTTCCTCTTCGCGCCAGCAGTCGTAGTCGGTGACCATGCCCAGCGTGGCGTAGGGGAGTTCGGCTTCGCGGGCGAGGCGCGCTTCGGGCATCGCGGTCATGCCGATCACGTCCGCGCCCCAGGCCTGGTACATCCGGCTTTCCGCGCGGCTGGAGAACTGCGGGCCTTCGATGCACACGTAGGTGCCCGTGGTGTGGACGTGCCCGCCCGCCAGGCTCGCGGCCTCGCCCAGCGCTTCGCGCAGGCGCTCGCAGGTGGGATCGGCCATCGAGACATGGGCGACGAGGCCCGTGCCGAAGAAGCTGTTGGTGCGCTGGCTGGTGCGGTCGATGAACTGGTCGACCATGACCATGTGCCCGGGCGCCATCTCCTCGCACAGCGAGCCGATCGCCGAGAGCGAGACGACGTCGGTGACGCCGCAGCGCTTGAGCACGTCGATATTGGCGCGGTAGTTGATTTCCGATGGCGGGATCGCGTGGCCCGCGCCGTGGCGGGCAAGGAACGTGAAGCGCACGTTGCCGATCCGTCCGGTGGTGACCGGCCCGGACGGTTTTCCGAAGGGGCTGGCGACCTCGATCTCCTGCGCATCCTCCAGTTCGATACCGGCCGCAAGACCCGATCCGCCAAGGACCCCGATGTGCCAGAACGGCGATTTTTCAGCGCGCAAGGATACCTGCCATGATGATGTCGAGAGTGTGTTCGCGATAGCGGTCGCGCAGGGTCTCGGTCAACGTGTCCTGGTCAAAGCAGTGCTTGAGGACGAGGCGCGCCGAGAAGAAGCGGTCGGCCGCCCCGGTCACGGTGAAGTAGAAGAGCTGGGGGTCGGTAGGGCGGAAGACCCCGGCCGCCACGCCGTCGCCGATCAGGCTCTCATAGGCGCGGTACATCGGCGACAGGTAACAGTCGGCGATGCGGCGCGCTTCGGCATCGTCGCTCTCGCGGATGACGCGCATGGTCAGGCGGTTGAGGTAGGGCACCTCGTAGAAAGTGTCGACGACCTTGAGGATATGGCGCCGCAGCTTGGCCTCGGGCGCCCAGCCGTCCTTGGCGACCAGCGCGTCGACCGAGGTGACGATGGCCTCCCAGTCGCGGTCGAGCAGGGCCTTGAGCAGCCCCGCCTTGTTGCCGAAGTAGTACTTTACCAGCGCGGAATTGAGGCCTGAGCGCAGCGAGAGTTCGGAGAGCGAGATGTCGATGACATCGCCGTCGCGCATGATCGCGCTGGCCGTGTCGAGCAGCAGCGCGCGCGCGCCCGGAGGGGCATTGAGATCCTGTTTGTCCGCCATGTCCTGATCCTTCCTCGCTCCCGCCGCGCGGTGCAAGCCCTTTTGCACGCTCTCTTTTTCTATCTGGCTTTTCTACTTCGGCCCCATGCGCACCGCGCCGTCGAGACGGATCGTGGCGGCGTTGAGGTAGTCGTTCTCGGCGATGAACAGGGCAAGGCGCGCGTATTCCTCGGGCTGGCCCAGGCGCTTGGGGAAGGGGACGGCCGCGCCCAGTGCCTCCTGCACGGCCTCGGGCATGCCCGCGACCATTGGCGTTGCGAAGATGCCGGGCAGGATCGTGTTGACGCGGATGCCGTCGGCCATGAGGTCGCGCGCGAGGGGCAGCGTCATCGCCGCCACCCCGCCCTTCGATCCGGCGTAGGCGGCCTGGCCGATCTGTCCGTCTTCGGCCGCGATCGAGGCGGTGTTGACGATGACCCCGCGCGCGCCGTCCGGCCCTTGCGGGGGCAGCGCGGTCATGCCCTGTGCGGCATGACTGCAACACCGGAAGGTCCCGACGAGATTGATCGCGACCGCCGCCTCGAACAGAGCCATGTCGTGGCGCGTGCGCGCTCCGCTTTCCCGGTCGCGCCCGACGGTGCGGGCGGCGGGCGCGATCCCGGCGCAGTTGACCAGAATCCGCTCCTGCCCGTTGGCCGCGCGGGCCTTGGCAAACCCTTGCGCGACGCTCTCCTCATCGGTGACGTCGACCACGCAGGGGACGGCCCCGATTTCCGCGGCCAGCGCGGTGACAGCCTCGGGATTGCGGTCGAACAGGGCGACCTTCACGCCCTGCGCGCGCAAGGCGCGGGCGGTGGCCGCGCCCAGGCCCGAGGCCCCTCCGGTGACGATCGCTGCGACATCCTCTGCCAGTTTCATGGCCTGTGATTCCCTTCCTCGGGCCGCACCATTTTGCTCTTGCAGCATGGGCTGCGGGGGCACCGTTGCATTCTTGCAATCGGCTTGGTCCGGGTGCGGCTTGTTTAATCGCGTGATTAAGTCGGGAAGGCGGAAGGGTCAATTGCGCTCGGTCGGAATGCCAGCACCAAGCAACAAGATTTCACCGCTACATGATTTTTCGAAAGATGGACGCGTGTAAACCCAATGCATGCGCATTTGTCGTGCGGGGCTGCGATGCGACAGAAATCGACCGACAAAACGCGAGCAACAAACGGCGCCCACAGCGATGTTGCAACAAGGCAACAGGCGTCGCGTCATTTTTCCGTCATGCACAACATGGGATTGAAAGCCGTCCGCGAGAACGCAACAAAACTGACGCATGGCGGTCCTGCGCGCAACGCGTGTTGGACCACCGGCATCCGGGTCACCTGGCAGGATTGGTCACGCACCTGTCGGGAGATCTGAAGCAACAAGGGACACACAACTAGTGAAAACACACCTGAAGAAGGCCGCGCTGATCAGCGCGACGAGCCTGACCGCGGCGGCGGCTCTGGTCTCGACGAACGCCTATGCCCAGACCGGGCCGGCCGAGGCGTCCGAGCCCAGCGGCGAGATCATCGTCACCGGTTCGCGCATTGCGCGCCGTAACGTGGAATCGGCAGCTCCTGTCGCTGTCGTCGACAGCGAAGAGTTCGCCCTGTCGGGTGCGGTGAACGTCGAAAGCGTCATCAACACCCTGCCGCAGGTCATTCCGGGCACCACCTCGTTCTCGAACAACCCGGGTGGCGGCGTCGCGACGCTCAACCTGCGCGGTCTGGGTTCGGCCCGTACCATGGTCCTGGTCAACGGCCGTCGCTGGATGTTCTACGATACCCAGCAGATCGTCGACCTCAACACCATCCCCTCGTTCCTGATCGAGTCGGTCGACGTCGTGACCGGCGGCGCTTCGGCCGTGTACGGTTCGGACGCACTTGCAGGTGTCGTCAACTTTCGCCTCAAGGACGTGCAGGGCCTTGAAATGGGCGCGCAGTACGGTGTCACCAGCCGTGGCGACGGCCAGCGCCTGACCGCCAACTTCGCGTTCGGTGGCGAATTCGCCGACGGCCGCGGCCACGCCACCGTCTACGGCGAATACTACGACCGCAAGGACGTCTTCGCCGGTGCCCGCAAGTTCTCGGAAGACGTCAATTGGGACGACTACGAAGGTAACATCATCCCGGGCGGTTCGGCCACCACCCCGCAGGGCCGCTTCACCTCGGTGCTCCCGACCTCCTCAGATGATCCCACCGCGCAATTGTGTCCGACCGGCAATATCTTTTGCTCGCCGGGCGCCTTCTACGAAACCCCGGGTTCCAGCCGTCCTCGCACTGCGAGCGACCTTTATAACTACGGACCCGTCAACTACCTGATGGTTCCGCAGGAACGCTACCTGATGGGTGGCTACGCGGATTACGAATTCTCGGACGGCCACACCGCCTACGCCGAAGTTTCGTACGTCAACAACCGCGTTGCCAACGAACTCGCCGCCACCCCGGTGACCGGCACGTTCAACATCGACGTGGCGACTGCTTCGCAGTTCATCTCGGCTGCCGATGCGGCTGCGATGAATCAGCTCGACACCGATGGTGACGGTCTGGTCCGCATGTCGGTGACCCGCCGTACTACAGAAGTGGGGGCGCGCAACTCGCTCGACGAGCGCAACGCCTTCCGAGTCCTGCTCGGTGCGCGTGGTGAGATCACCAGCAACATCAACTACGATGCGTACTATATGTTCGCACGTACGCGTAACTCGAACATCCAGACCGGCAACGTCTCGCGTTCGGCTTTCCAGGCTGGCCTCGATGGCACCGGGACCGATATCAACATCTACGGCCCGGGTACGCTGACCCAGGATATGGTGGATGCGATCTCGATCACCGCGCAGAACACCGAGATCTCGACCCTCCAGGTCGCCTCGGGCGTGATCAGCGGTTCGCTGTTCAACACCGGCATGAGCCGCGACGATGTCGGCTTCGCGATCGGTGCGGAATACCGCCGCGTTTCGTCGGAATTCATCCCCGACACGGCGCTGTCTTCGGGTGACGTGATCGGCTTCAACGCCGGTAACCCGACCGCGGGTGCCTACGACGTCAAGGAGCTCTTCGCCGAGCTTCGCGTGCCGCTCGTCACCGACACCCCGGGCGTCTACCGCCTCGAGCTGACCGGCGCTGCCCGTTACTCGGACTACTCGCTCGGCGCCGTGGGCGGCGTGTGGGCCTACGCCGGCGGCATTGAGTACGCGCCGATCCCCGACGTGACCCTCCGCGGTCAGTACCAGCGTGCAGTTCGTGCGCCGAACGTCGAAGAGCTGTTCGGTGGTCTCGCCCAGGGCTTCCCGGGTGCGACGGATCCGTGCTCGTCGCGTCAGCCGGCCGATAACCGCACTGATGTCGTGCGTGATCTCTGTATCGCCACCGGAGTTCCCTCCAGCGCGGTGTTCACCGCGGCAGTGCAGCCCAACTCGCAAATTCAGGGTCTGTTCGGCGGCAATCCGAACCTTCAGGAGGAAACCTCGGACTCCTGGACGGCCGGTGTGGTCGTGACCCCGACCTTCTTCCCCGGTTTCACCGCGACGCTGGACTGGTACAAGATCGAAGTTGATGGTGCGATTGGCGACTACGGCGGTGGTCTGAGCAACACGCTCAATCTTTGCTACAACGTCTTCCAGGACATCAACAACGAGTACTGCCAGGCAATTCTCGGTACCCGTAATGCCAACGGTATCATGGACGGCGAGAACGTTCCCTCGATCCTCGCGGCCAACACCGGTGGTCTGAAGGTTCAGGGGCTCGACTTCGAGCTGAGCTACATCACCAGCCTCGGCGGTGGTCTGATCAGCGAAGACGCGCGGATTTCGTTCAACTTCCTCGGCAACTACACGATCGACAACATCTACATCCCGGTCGCGAGCAACCCCGAGGAACAGTACCAGTGCGCCGGAGCCTTCGGCAATCTGGCCTGCGGTACGCCCACGCCGAAGTGGAAGTGGACCTCGCGTCTGAGCTTCATCGACGGCCCGCTCACCACCAGCCTGCGCTGGCGCCATGTGGGGGCGGTCACGGATGACGATGACACGACCGACTACGCTGTGGAGCGTCTGGGGGCGTACGACCAGTTCGACCTCACCTTCTCGGCCGACGTCACCGAGAACTTCTCGCTGACCGCAGGTGTCAACAACCTGTTCGACAAGCAGCCGCCGACGATGGGCGACAACCAGCAGCAGACCAACACCTGGCCGGGTGTCTATGACGTGCTGGGCCGCGACTTCTTCATCTCGGGCCGCATGACCTTCTAAGGTCTGCAACCGGGACGAAAGTCCACGCGAATTGGGGGCGCCGGGCATCTGTCCGGCGCCCCTTTTTCATGGGCGATGAAGAAGGTCTTGTCCGAGGGCCATCGCCCTCGGGCTCCCCGAATTGCCGACCTCACCTTTCGCGCACTGCGGTGGCGGAGAAAGGTGAGGCTGCCCGTTTTGGGGTCAAGGGGCGATGGCCCCTTGAAATCATTACTGTCTTGCTCTGCTTCCTTTTTGGCGAAGGAGAGAAGGATGAATTTTCCGAGGGCCATCGCCCTCGGGCTCCCAGAACTGTCGACCTCACCCCCCGTGCGTTGCGGTGGCGGAGAAAGGTGAGGCTGCCGATTTCGGGGGCAAGGGGCGATGGCCCCTTGGATCTGGATTGCCTTCTTCCGCTTTCTTCCTTGCAGGCCCGTTCGCATTCGTCTGGACGGGGCCTGAACTCTGCGGGTAAGGCGCGGGGCATGGCCCGCAAATCCCGGAAGAAGCGCTATCTCACCGCTACGCTGCCCGATGGCTATGTGAAGACGATTGGCCCCACGGCGGATCCCTTCACCCATTACTGGCGCATCGTGGCCGAGTTGGAGAATGGCAAGACCGAGGTCTTCTGGGGGCACACCCGCAGTCTGGCCGAGGCGAAGAAGTTGAAAGGTCCTGCTGGCGACGGCGCGCGCAAGCGGGGCTGGACAGGTTATCGCTTCGAGATTGCCGAACTTGTCGAAAGCGAGGAGCCGCCCGAATCCCAGCCATAGGCGGGCCTCCCTGAAGCCTTGCCTGCTGTCGCGGGGCGCGTGGGCGGGACCAGTGGTTCGAGAACCTGCCACAGCCGGTCTCCGGCGGCGTTCCAGCTCAACTGGGCGGCGCGCTGGCCCCCTCGTGCGACAAGGTGGCGGGCAAGCTCGCGGCTGGAGAGCAGGGCGTCCACGGCTTCGCGCCAGGCCTGCGGATCCTCGGGCGGGACGAGGAGGGCGCCATCGCTGCAGACCTCGGGCATGGCGCCGGCATGGGCGGCGATGACGGGCGTGGCGCTGTGCATGGCCTCGACAGGAGGGAGGCCGAAACCTTCGGTCAGCGAAGGAAACAGGAAGGCGCTGGCCCCGGCGTAGAGCGCGCGCAGTTCGGCATCGCTGACGAACCCGGAGAAGAGGGCATGGGCGGGCGGCGTCCAGCCCCGGTCATGGTAGGCGAGCGCCCCCGGCCCTCCGGCAACGACCAGGCGTTGGCCTCCGGCAAGAGGATCCCGTAGCGCTTCGAAGACGGTGCGCATGTTCTTGTAACCCTTGGCCGATCCCACCGTCAGCACGTAGCTTCCGGGGGCGAGGCCGAGCCGCCTCAGTATCTCCGGGTCGGGCGCTTCGCGGGTCAGGTGATCCGTGCCGTTGTGGACCACGTCGATCTTGTCGAGCGGGGCGATGCCGAAGCTGGCGAGGCTTTGCCGGGCGAACTCGGAGACGGTGAGGACGCGGCGGGCGCGGCGCCCGATCCAGGGCAGCAGGCGGCGATAGGCGCGGGCCTGGCGCCCGGAATAGTCCTCCGGGTAGAGGAAGGTCTGCGCGTCGTGGATCATCACCGCGCTGTTGGTGTGCAGCAGCGGGGCCAGGTTACAGAAATTGACCAGCAGGGAGCCGCGCGCGGCGCGTGGCAGAGTGAGCATCTCCCAGCCCTGTCCGGCGCCGAAGGCGCCTCTGCGCACTTCGGGGGTGAGCCCCGCCCGCGCTTCGGCGCCCGGGGGGCTGAGCAGGCGGACCGTGTGCCCGTTCTCCTCGTGCCCACATGTGCCGCGCGCGCGCGCGGTGGCCTGTGCTCCCGGCTGGCGGGCCCGGCGCACGAGTTGCTGCGTGAATTCGGCCGCGGTGCGATGGACGCCGTTGAGCCCGGCGCCCAGGAACTTAGCGTTGACGAGGATCTCACCCATGGACCTGCTCCCGCGTCCGCGCCACGGGCGGCGGGGGGGCTGCGCAAGGTGGCCTGCCGAGCTTGCCGATCCGGGCCGGATACACGCTGGGCGCGGGCCGGATGGCGGCAGCGTTCGGGAACCTGTGCATCGCGATTACTCCGTGGGGGAGGGGTGGAAAAGGCGGGCAGGACGCCTCACCCGGAGAAAACCGAAAGGTCGAGGACGCGCAGGCGTAGCGCGAGCGCAAGGGTGGGCAGTGCCAGCAGGGCGGCAAAGGCGAGGCGTCCTCCCAAGGCCGGGAGAGGCCCCGGCGGCAGCAGCGCCTCCAGCCCATGGCACCCCAGTCCAAGCAGCAGGCCGAAATTGGCGGAGAGCAGGATCGCGAGCGCGAGATTGCGCAGGCTTGGCCACACGTCGAGCCGGCCGCGCCGCGAGAGCAGGGCGAAGGCATAAAACGTGGAGGCCGCGACCACGCCGACTTGCGCCCAGGCCAGCGCGGCCAGGCCCCAGGGCGAGGCGGCGAAGACCGCGGCCACCGCGACCAGGCTTGTCACCAGGTTGAAGTACATGACCGACGTGGTGCGTCCGAGCGCGGCGAAGGCGGGCTCGATAAGAAGCTTGCCCGCGCCTGCAAGTGCCCGCAGCGCCATGGCATAGGTGACGACGAGGCCCGCTGCGTAGCTGGGTTGGAAGAACAGCGCGATCATGTCGTCGGCAAGCACGATGATCCCGGCGCCCAGCATGCCGGCTGCCAGGGCCAGCGTTCCGGAAAAGCGGGCAAGCGTGGCGGACAGGTCGTGCCCCTTGCGCGCGGCGGCGCCCATCTGCATGGCCGCGAAGCTGGCCATGGGCTGCATGGCAGTGTCCGTGATCCCGGTCGCGACCCGGTTGCCGAAACGGTAGAGGCCGACCGCCGTCGGGCTGTGCAAGAGGCCGAGCAGGAGGTCGGCGGCGTATTGCGCCAGAAAGCCGAGCCCGCGTGAGCCATAGAGCCCGGCCGAGAAGCGGGCGGCGCCGCGGGCGAGGGCAACGTCGAAGCGCAGCTGTGGGCAGTCGCGCGCGAGGAAGGCGTAGAGCAGGGCTCCCGAAAGCACCCGGATGGCCCGGAACGCGACAAGCGCGTAAAGCGAATGCCACGACCACACCAGCGCCGCCCCGCCCACGAGCGCGAGCAGGTTCTGCGCGAACATGATCCGGAAGTTGAGCATGGCCTCGCCCCGGCGCAGCAGCGCGGCGGAGGACCATGCCCCGATCCCGGCAAGGGGTTGGAGCAGGGCAAGTAGCAGGATCACGCCGCCCAGGTCCGGGGCCTGGAACAGCCATTGCAGCGGCCAGGCGATGAGTGCGAGCAGGGCGGAGGCGGCCCCGACAAGCCCCAGGATCAGCCAGAAGCAGGTCGAGAGAACCACCTCGTCCGGCTCCCGCGAGGTCAGGATGAACTGGTAGAAGCCGGTGTAGGTCAGTGTCTGGATCAGGACGATGAAGACGATCGCGAGGCTGTAGACGCCGTAGTCGCCGGGCGCGAGGAAGCGGGCCGCCAGCAGCGTGATCACCAGCGTGGAAACCTGTTGCAGCGAACGGGCGGTCATCGCGAAGAGCGCGCGCGCACCCTGCCGCGTTGCCCGGGCAAAGCCCTGGCGCCGGTTCATTTGCGGGGCTGTCATCTCGCCCATCGTTGCCGCCATGCTCCCTCTCAATTCCCGCCGTGGCGAAGCCCGGGGGCGTTCGCAGGTCCCCCGGACGCCCCCGAGTGCCCTTTCGTTCTACGTGGAGACGCGGGGTTCCGGAACGCGAAGTACCGCCATGTTGGACCTAACTCGCCGGGTGTCGGACGGCCCTGGGCCTTACCCTCGGAACACGGCGCGCGATCTGCGCCGATTCCGACCCTTGCCCGGGTCAAGGAACAGGGGGAACGCATGCACGAGGACACGGGACTGACCTTGCCGAGAGGAGAGTTTGGCCAGGAGCGGGAGGAAGGGCGCGAAGTGAGGGGCGGGGCGGTCAGGGACGGGACGGGCCGCAACGGCTTCGCTCCACGCACTTATCTGCGCGATGCGGGGAAGCGCGGGTTGGGCTGGCTGGTCGGGCGAGCGCTTCCGCACGGCCGCTACGACAGGTGCCTGTTCGTGCTGGCGCACATGCGCTGCGGGTCGACCGCACTCTCCAACATCGTGTGTTCGCGGCCGGATTTCTCCGGGTACGGAGAGAGCCACGTGTATCATGACGGGCCCGATGCCCCCGGCCGTCTCGCGGTCAACTGCGCACGGCGCAGGGGATGGGAGGCGCGGGCACCCTGGCAGTTCGACAAGATCCTCCATTCCCGTCTCGATGCCGCCGCGCCCCCCGCCTTCTTCTCGGCGCGGGCGATCTTCCTCGTGCGCGAGCCGTTCGCCTCGGTCCGCTCGATCGTCGATCTCTTCGCGCGGCTGGGACGGGACGAGTACCGCACCCACGAGGAAGCCGCGGCCTACTATATCGGTCGCCTCACCGCGCTGGCCGAGATGTGGCCACGCTTCGATCCTGCACGTCGGATCGGCCTCACCCACGAGGCGCTGCTGCGCGACCCCGACGCTGTCCTCGCCGCCATTTCCACGCAGCTGGGCATCACCCCGCCGCTGGTCAATGCCTATCGCAGCAAGGCGGCGTCACGCCGGGGCGGCGGGGGCGATCCGCTGGTCAGCGGCCGCCATTCCCGGATCGAGCCGGGCCTGCCCGGACGACCGGTGGATCCCTCCGATCTCGATCTGTCCCCGGCGACCTGCGCGCAACTGCAGGAAAGCTATGCGGCGCTGGCCGAGCTCTTCGGACGGGAAAAGGCGCAAGAGCGCAGCGAACGACGCGAATAGCCCCAAAGTGAACCTTGATCCTGTTGCAGCTGCGAGATGCGCATGGATAGTCGCAGGACAACAAGAACGCATCGGGCCGCATCGTCACACGCACGTTCAGGGAGACCTGCCGATGTCGCAGAAAACGTACCACACCGCTTCCGGTCCCCTGACGGGACAGCCTTTCGCTCTTGCTACGGGGGGCGGGCCGCTTGGCGGGATGGGGACGGCTTCGGGGCCCGAGCCTGGCGCGCCTTCGGCGTTGCAGCATGCGGTCTGGCGGCTGTTCGACATTCTGATCGCCACGGCTATCCTTGTCCTGATCGCCCCGTTCCTGCTGCTGCTCACCGCGCTGCTCTTCCTCAACGATCCCGGGCCGGTCTTCTACGCGCACCGCCGCGTCGGCTATCGCGGGCGCTTCTTTCCCTGCCTCAAGTTCCGCACCATGCGCACCGATGGCGATGAGATCCTGCGACGCTACCTGGCGGAAAATCCCGCGGCCGAGCGGGAACTGGCCGTGACCTGCAAGCTTCGGGACGACCCGCGTGTGACCGCGGTCGGTGCCATCCTTCGCAAATTCAGCCTCGATGAATTTCCCCAGCTCTTCAATGTTCTGGCCGGGCAGATGAGCATCGTGGGACCGCGTCCGGTGGTTCTCTCCGAAGTGGAGCGCTATGGTCGGCAGTTCGAGGTCTATTGCCGGGTTCGTCCGGGGTTGACGGGACTGTGGCAGATCAGCGGACGCAGCGACGTATCCTACGCCACCCGTGTGCGGATGGACATCGAGTATGTTTGCCGCAAGGGGCTGGCCTTTGACCTCTGGTTGCTGTTCCGCACCATTCCCGCGGTCGCCTGCTCACGCGGGGCATACTGATCCGATCTGCGCGTACGTGCGTAGATCCAGGACCGGAGCGCCGATGTCTTCGGCCTGGTTCTGTCCGGTCGTCTGACAGTTTCCGCGGCAGGCGGCTGCGGAACTGCCACAGGGCCAGAACGCGAGGGAGGTTCGCGTGAGAACGGAGGCGCGACGCCAAGGGGCGCCAGCCACACTTCGGCGGGATGTAACGGAGGAAGCGGAAAACCGCTCGAACCGGTTGTGATTGCCAATGCCGCCATACGAAATGACGTGTTGTCGGTCCCTCCATCGGGTGACAGGATGATGCGAGCCAGACAGTGAGAGGTCGATCATGGAACGGCGTGAACGGGATGCGCCACTTCCTGTCGAGATGCAGGGCCGGTGGACGGACATCGAAGATCCAGCTTCTGAACTTTTCATCAAGGGCGGTGAGATCGTCTGCTTCGCACGGGTAATCGACTACGATTACATGGTGGTCGCTACAGATGATGGAGCCCTGACGGTCAGTCTGAAGATGAACGATGCGGCGGCCGAGGAGGCCTTTCAGCGCGCGAACATCACCGAGCTCGTGATGACGCCAGACGGCGAATTGCACGCGTACAATGTCCGGTTCGCCAGCCAGTTCCAACGTATCGAGAGCTGACGCGGCAAACGCGCCCGCTTGCCCGACACGGCCATGGCCACACGTGGCCGTGGAGATATCTTGGCGTCCTGGCGTTGACGATGTATGCTTCGGGTCATGACGACGCCTGAACACATCGGTCGGAGGTTCTGGCGCTGGATCATCACGCCTCCCTCGACCGTCACGCTCTGGAAGCGGGCGGCCGTTTCGCTCTGGACGACACCGCCCATCCTGTTGTTCCCGCTGCTCCTGCCCATTCTCGAGCCTGGCACTATCCCGGCCGTTCTGGCGGAAAGCTGGCAGGTATATGCGCTGTTCTTCGGTCTCCCTTTCGCATTGGGAGTGCTTTGCTGGACAAAGGCGCGCCGCATCGCAGCCGCCAGAGAATGCCGTTGATGATTGCGCGGTTCTGTTTGGGGCGTCTGCCTCGGCGACGACGTGCTGGTTCTATTGGCAACATGCCCTTCAGAACACGCCATTTGCGGTTCTGTGAGATCGCTCCCGCCCAAGCCTGCCTCCCAGAAGCCGCTTTGCATCAAGCGCCACGACCCGCATCAATCGTATTCGCACCGCCGCCCTATGCAGGCGCTGGACACTCCATAACGATCCGATAACGTGCCCGACCTCAGGAGTGACTATGGGCTGGTGGAAGAAGCTATTTGGAAGGGCGCGTGACAGGTCACTCGACGGAGCCATGTATCACGTCACCGCGACGCTATATAGCCGAGACGGGAAACGCTCCGCACAAGTTCGTGAATTCGACAACGGGCATTCCTATCTGCTTGAAAGCGAATGGGTGGCTGGAACCGAATTCAGGGCGCGACATGAGGGGCGGATGGTCGGTCCCTTCCGATCCCCCAAACAAGCTGAGCAATTCATCGTCGCCACAGCGTGGTTCGCCGGAGATTGACGGAGGCCCTCATGCAGACGGAATGTGTCCAGACCGCCCAGAGCATGTGCCAATCAGATGGAATCATCTCACCTGAAGCGATTGACACGATGCAGTGGGATCGCAAATCGCTCTAGAGCCAAAGCGAACCAGGCCAGGTCGGATGGTGGGCAATTTCAGGAGAGCTGCCAACGGACTACGCAACCTGTCGCGGAGATCGGCACTCGCGCCGCACGCTTCGTGACACAGGTGCGCGGCCAGGGCCGAGAAAGGTCAGATTGCCGATCCTGGGGGCAGCGGGACGGCTGGAAAGCAGGCTCTCCTGCTCCAGGCAAAATCTTCAATGGGGTGCCTTGTGGGCGTCCCCCGACCGTTGAGCGTGCTATCGGGACGCGGGGGATGGGAGCTGCGCGTGCCGGATGGTCAGTCCACCCGGCAGACCTTTGCGATGAAGCCGCGGTGGTCGGAGCCGAGCCAGGGCGAGGTCTTGAAGCTTTCCACACGCCAGTGGCGGCCTGTCAGCAGGTGGTCGATCTGCCACAGGCCTTTGAGGCGCCTCTCGCCAAGCTCCAGCGGCCAGGTCGGCTGGTCCGCCCGGGTGATCGTCAGGCCGTTGCGTGCAACGAAGTCCTGGAGGACCGGCAGGCGCGGCGAGAGGTTGAAATCCCCCAGGATGAGCGTGTCGGCATCCGCGCCCATGCGGGCCTCGAACTCGCGCAGTTCACGGGCTTGTGCCTGGGGCGATGTCGGCCGGGAGAGATGGACGGCAGCAATGCTCCAGTCCCGTGTGCCCGAACTTGCCGGAAATACGAGGCCCGCCCCCGATAAGGTCCGGCGCTGCTCCGCATCGCCCCGGGCCAGGCCCAGCGTCTCGGCAGGGGGGATCTGCGTGTAGAGCCGTGTCGAACACTGCCCCTTGGGCTGGCAGTTCTGCATGAAGGCATAGTGGCGGTCGAGATACTCGGTCAGGCCCCTTCGCCACGGTGGCATTTCGGCGAGGCCAATCACGTCGGGGCGGGCGCGTTGCAACCACCGGCGGATAAGCTGGGGGCGTTGCGTGTGGCGGGCGTTCAGCCAGGCAAGGGTCAGCCGCGGGGCATCCGAGGGACACGGGGCCGGGATACGTGTCACCGGTTGCAAGGTCAGGACCAGGACGAGCGCGATCCCGAGGAGTCCTACCCCGGAAAGGCCGACCCGGGAAGGGCTGAACTGCGCACGGCGCACTCGCCGCGCGAGCAGGACAAGCGTGGATGCCAGCCCCAGCCACATGGCCGGCACGTGGATCAGGGCCGCAAGCCCCAGGTACGGCCAGTGTCCGGCCAGTTTCGGCAGGAGCAGGACAAGCCCGGCGATGGCCAATCCCAGGACCGCGAGTCGAACCAGCCATGTGCGCAGGCGCAGGCCGATGGAGGTGCGCGGTGTGGGAGGATCAACCGGTGCGTGCATGCTTAGCCGTGTAGGCTGCGCGGCGGGTGGGTCAAAGGGTTTCAATCCTTTCGGGGGTAAGGCGTCCGCGGACAAGGTCGAACAGACCGATCCAGTTGCCCCAGGCCCGGCCGCGCCGGTCCACCCAGGGTTCGGGCCTCAGGATCTTCAGGTGGTTGGCCAGGAGGTTACCCAGTATCAGGCGCAAGGCGAAGCCAAGCGGCATCGTTCCCTTGCGCACCAGATAGCAGGGGTTGATGACCTGCGAATATCCCAGCCGCAAGCCGGGTGTCCGCCCATGCTTGACCCCCTGGTGCACGCCGCAGAAGGCAAAGGTCTTCACGATGCGGCCGCGCGGGCGAAGGGAAGCGGCAAAGTCGATATCCTCCTGCCAGGCATAGAGCCTGAGCCGTTCGTCGAAGCGCTGGGTACCGATGGCGGCGGTGCGGTAGGCCATGTTGCATCCGTAGAGGCCTGCGAGATCGGTAACGATGCAGTTGGGCGCGCGCTCGTGTGCATCGCCATGGGTTTGCAGTAGCTGCTGGGCCTTGGTGAAGTCGATCCCGGGGCTGTTGATCCCATCGGCGATCACGTGCCCGGTTGCGCCCGCGACGTCGGGATGGGAGGCGAAGAATTCCCGAATGCGGGCCATGCTGTCCGGCGCGGGGATGAAATCGTCATCGTAGAACACGATCACGTCGTAGTCGCTGCCCAGCTCTTTCAGTGCGGTATTGCGCTGCGCGCACAGGCCCTTGGGACCCGTCACGATCGCGATGCGGTTGCCTTTGGGCGGGGGGGAGGGGAGGTCCTGCGCGCC
>NZ_JALHAT010000058.1:0-10306 GCF_022818885.1 Novosphingobium mangrovi
AGGTCCTGCGCGCCGGTGACGGAGAACAGCAGCCGTTCGGGCGGTTGGCATTGCCGGGCCATCAGCTCCTGCATCTGCGTGATCAGTTCGGGACGGCCGAGACTGGCGACGACCACGGCCACGCGCAGGGAGGCGGCGTCGGCAACGGGAGCAGGGGCCGCGACGTCCGCGCTGCGCCGCGCCGTGCCTGCAGAGACGTCGTTGGCCGGCGCTGGCACCGCGGGCGCGCGGGCAAGAAGGGGAGGCAGGATAGGGTGCATGCGAACCTCGATGCAGGATGAGAGCCCGCCGCAAGGGCGCCGGATATCCTTCCACGCCCGCGTGGCCTGGCATGTGCAGACGCGCGAAGCGGGATGTCCGCCGGTACCTTACGAGTAGGCACGTGTTCATCCTCAGGGTGCCCCACGGGCCGGAGTCTGCCCATGCCATTTGCATCCGTTTACGAGTTAGCATGGGCGCGCAGCCCGCAAGGTGGGACGCCGCAGCCCCGCGGGCCGCGCCTTTCCGGCCCGTACAGAGGTGATGCGAAGGGGCCTGGATAAGGTTGCAGTGCAACATGTGCGGGCGGTTGGAGGCGTTTTTCCCGCGGGTTCCGGACACCTGCGCGATGCCGCGGGCGCGATGCCACCGAAATGGAGGCTCCTGCGATACTATGCAGGTCTGCGTAGGGATAGTCTGGCTAGGCTGACCGGCCATGGAGAGACGCAGGATGCAGGACACGATCGAACGCCGCACAGGCATCGCCGCCGAACCGGATGGACACCCGGGAATGCCGGCCCGGCCTGCCGGGACGGGGGATCGCGCGGCCGCGCTGGCGCAGGTCGCGGCCGCGGCCGGGCGGCCCAACCTGTTCGTGATCGGCGCGTCGAAGTCGGGCTCCAGCGCGCTGCACGCCTACTTGCGCCAGCACCCCGATATCGCGATGAGCACCGAGAAGGAGCCCTGCTTCTTCGTCGATCCGGCCGAGCTGGCGCAGGCCTGGCCGATCATGGCGCGCCGGGGCTGCTCGCATGAGCCTGAGGCCTATCTCGCGCTGTGGCAGGGACGCGCCCAGGCCCGTTACCGCGGTGAGGGCAGCGTCTACTATTCGCAGGCTCCCGCGCGCAGCGGCGTGGCGGCGCGGATCGCGGCGACCGTGCCGGATGCCCGCATCATCTACGTCGTGCGCGAACCGGTCTCGCGCGCCATCGCGCACTACTGGCAGCGGGCCAAGGAATTCCAGGAGCGCCTGCCGATCGAACGGGCCATGCGGGAGAACCCGATCTACCGCGACACCTCCGACTATGCCCTGCAACTCGCCGAATACCGCGCCCATTTCGCGCCCGAGCAGATCCACGTCTTTGCGGCCGAGGAGCTACGCCGGGACCGGCACCGCGTGCTGGATGAATGCTTTGCCTGGCTGGGGCTTCCCGGCGTCGATTATGCGAAAGCGGACCTCGCCGAACGGCACCGCTCGCCGCCCACCAGCCGGCGCGAGCGTTTTCCTTTCGTGCGGGCCTTGCGCGATTCCGCGCTTTGGGCCGGTATGCGCGGGCACCTGCCCGACAGTCTGGTCGGGAAATTGCGGGCGGCGGCAACGGTGTCCTTCGACAAGCAGGACGTCGATGAAGCCGCAGCGCGCGCCTACCTCACCGAGTATCTCGCGCCGCGCCGCGCTGCCTTCGAGGCGATGATCGGCCGAACGATGGATGCCTGGTAGGATGGCCTGTCAGGGGGGCGCCGGAGCGGTGCGAAGCCAGCGGGGTGGTCTCGTCGCGGTGTGGTTGGGTGTGGTTTCGGGGGGCGCGCGATGACCCTGCTTCCCATTCTGGTTTTCTGGGCGCTCCTGGCCTGGGGGATGGCCGGACCGCGCAGTGTCCTTATCTACCTCTTCTTTGCGACGATGCCGTTCGGCGCTTTCGCGGTGCTTCCAACGGGACTGACCGGGGGGCTGACCTTCACGCCCACGCCGCTGGTGGCGCTGGCGCTGGTTGTGCGCACCTTCGTGCGGCCGGGCGGCGCGGGCGCGCTGCTGGGGATGGCGCTGCGGCCCGAACGGCTCTTGCTCCTCGCCTCCTTCGGCGTGGTGGCGGTCATCGTCACGCTGTTCATGCCGCGCCTGTTTGCAGGGGCCATCGAAGTCGTGCCCGTGCGCGGCGACCTTGATCAGACGGTGCCCTTGCGGCCCAACCAGCAGAATATCTCGCAACTGGCCTACCTGTTGATCGCGCTGGCCAGTGTCTTTGCCTTCGCCCGGCTTCTGCGCAGCCCGCGCCTGCGCCAGCACGCCTACCGCGCGCTGTGCCTGGGCGGCGCGGTCGCGGTGCTGACCGGGCTGCTCGATCTGGCGGCGGGGAGCCTGCCGCTCAACGGCCTGCTCGCCCCGTTCCGCACGGCAAGCTACGCCCTTGCCGTCGATGTCGAAGTGCTGGGGGGCAAGCGCGTGGTGGGCCTCATGCCCGAGGCTTCGGCCTACGGCGGTTTGTGCCTCGCCTTCCTGTGCGCGATCCATTTCTATCGCCGGGCCATGTGGGAAGGGCCGGTGCGCGACATTGTGGCTCCGCTTCTGGTGCTTGCCCTGATCGGGTGCATCTGGCTCGCGCGTTCGAGCGGTGCCTACGTGGGGTTTGCCGTGTTCGTGATGCTGGCCGTGCTGGACTGGTGCCTGCGGTTGGGCGCGCGCGGACGCGGCGGACGACGGGGCGTTGCAGGCGAACTGGGCTTCGTGGTGGTGCTGGTGATCGGCCTGTGCCTGGTGGTGATCGTCACGCCCCATGCGTTGGACCCGCTCTATGAACTGGTGGATCGCATGGTGTTTCAGAAGGGCTCGTCGGAGTCCTTCGAGCAGCGGGGCATGTGGCGGCGGGTGGCCTTTGAGGGGCTGCTCTCGAGTCAGGGGCTGGGGCTGGGGCTGGGCAGCGCGCGCACGTCGAGCAGCCTGGTCGCGATCCTGAGTGGAACCGGCCTTCTGGGCGGGGCCCTGTATTACACCTTCTTCCTGCAATGCCTGCTGCGCACGGGCCGTGATCGGATGGGAGAGGCGCCCTTCGTCTTCAGTGCCTTCCGCTTTGCCGCCATGCCGGGCTTCCTCGTGGGCCTGATGGTGGGGAGTGCGGACTTCGGCGGGATGCTGGCCTTCGGCTTTGGCCTGGTCAGCGCGCTTGCCGACGACGTGCGCAGCGCCACCCGTCGGCGACCGGCTCGCCGCGCGCATCTGTGGGGGCCGGAGAACGCTCTCGCCGTGCCGTAAAGGGAGGTGGAAGGAGCCATTTTATCAAGGGGCCATCGCCCCTTGACCCCAAAATCGGCGACCTCACCTCTGTCCGCCAAGGCGGCGCGCTGGACCTACGCTCGACAGTTTGGGGAGCCCGAGGGCGATGGCCCTCGGACCTATTTTCTTCGCCTTCTTCCGCCTTAAAGCGCCTTGCGCATCCGCCGGAAGGGGATGGTGAGACCCGCCGTTTCGGCCTCGACATCCTCGAGGGTGATATAGCCGCAGGCGCGGTAGAGCGGTTCACCGCTCAGCGTGGCCATGAGTTCGGCCTGGGTGAAGCCCCTGGCGGCGGCCGCCTCTTCGCAGCGCTGCAGGACGACGCGGGCGATGCCCCGGCGGGTGAAGTCGGGGTGGGTGTACATGGCTCGGATGCGCGCGGGATCGCGCGCCGGGTCGAGCGGGGCTGGATCGCGCAGTGCGGCGCTGTGATCGCCGCCATAGAGCGTCGCGCGGTAACTCCATCCTCCGCACCCGGCGAGCTGGCCGTCGACTTCCGCCAAAAGGTACGTGCCATCGGCAATTAGCTGGGTGTCGAGCCCCATGAGGTGGTGACTTGCCGCGACCTGCTCCGGGGTCAGCCAGGAGGCCTGCAGTGTGTCGATCGCGTTCTGCATGAGATCGCGGATGCGGGGCAGGTCCTCGGCACAGGCCCAGCGGGTGGTGAGGTCGCAAGGCTGGGGGCTGGTCATGGCATAGGTCCGTAACGGGGCAGGGGGCGGGCGCGGACTGGTACGCGATGGCTCGCAGCCTGCCCAGAGGGGGGCGGGCGCAAGGCGTGGAAAGACCGGGCCTGCATGTCGTTTTCCTGGGATCAGGGGGCAGATAAGGCAGAGACTTTTTTCCGAGGGCCATTGCCCTCGGGCTCCCCAAAATCGGCGACCTCGCCTTCGGCGCGCCAACCTTGCCGAGAAAGGTGAGGAAGACGGTTCTGGGGGCAAGGGGCGATGGCTCCTTGCATCTCACTTCTTTCCGGCCTTTCCTTCACACGAACACCCCGCCGTGGCCGGAGCCGCGACGGGGTGTCTGGATTTTCAGGTGTGCCGCGCGGCGCTCAGAGGCCGTCGAGGCCCTTGCTCACGAGGATGTTCACGGCGACGCGGCGGTTCTGCGCCTTGCCGTACTCGGTCGTGTTGTCGGCCAGCGGATCGGCTTCGGCCATGCCGGTGGGGGTGAGCATGCGGTAGGGCTTCCAGCCGCAGGCCTGCTGCAGGTAGTTCACGACGCCCGCGGCGCGCTTTTCGCTCAGCATCTGGTTGAACTCCTGGCTGCCGGTGGAATCGGTGTAGCCCACGACCAGCATCAGCGCGTTGTCCATGCCTTCGGCGGCGCTGGCAGTGGCGCACAGGTCCGCCTTGGCCTCGCTCGACAGGTTCCACTTGCCGGTCGCGAAGTTGACGTTGGTGGTACCCTTGATGTTGTACTTGTCGATGTCGCCCATGCGGCCACGCAGCGCCTCGGTCGCGGCGGTCTGCTCGGCAAAGCCCTGCTCGGTGCCATTGCGGATCATCGCCGCGGTCTCGAAGTCGTCCTTCTGGAACTTGATGCGGCTGGCCACCAGATCGCCCGAGGGGCTCTGCATGGTGCGCACGTCAACGGGAAGACCATTGAGCAGCGCCTGGTCGGTGCGGTCCTTCGAGCTGATGCCGAAGATGCCCGACTTCGAGACAATCTGCGTGGTCTGGTCGAGCGTCACGACGTTGCGCGCGCCATCCTCGCCGGTGATCTGCAGACGGTTGCCGTCGCGGGCGGAGATGAAGCCTTCCAGTTCGGGCCCTTCGACCATTTCGGCGGTTTCGGCCGGCGCGTCACTGTACATGGTGGCGGTAAGTTCGGCATCGGCGTTGCCCTGGTCCTGTGCCGAGGCGGTGCCCGCGGCGGCGAGAGCCCCCAGCGCGAGGGCGATAGCCGGTGTGTTCGAAATGACTCGCATTGTGCTTCTTCCTCCGTTCGGTGTCCGCCGGGACAATCGCTCCGCGCAAGAATGACGATGCATCCTTCCGCCCCCCTCTCGGCTGTGCCCGGCGCTCAAAAACCCTTTGTCGATCGCGTCCGGTGGAAACGAGGGCGTCCTATGGGGCGCACCCTGATCCGCGAACGCGGTGGACTTGCTGGTTGTTGACCCCATGCTTGCCCATAAATGAACACAAGGCCGCACAGGCCGTCTTGTGCGGGTATCCGAGTGCCCGGTGCGATGAACCGTTCGGGCGGATCCGGGCGAACAGGCCTGCCTGAGGAGAGGGCGCATACGAAAAAGGAGCCGGATTGCTCCGGCTCCTTTTTCTTTCAGCCTGTGAACTTCGGGACGGAAGTCGCAGGGATCAGATCACGGTGATGTCGGCGTCGGTTACGATGGAATCGTAGAAGATCACCTTGGTCGTGCCGTAGAACAGGAAGGTATTGCCCGAGGGGACATCGTGCTCCAGCGTGTAGGTGCCGCCTTCGGTCAACTGGATCGTGTCGATGCCCTCTTCGAAATCGTAGACCTTGTCGGTGCCATCGTCGGCGTCGAAGAGGAAGATGTCCGCGAAGCCTTCGTCGTCGTTGTCGTCGTTGGGGTTGTCGCCATAGAGGACGTCATTGCCGTCGCCGCCGATGATCACGTCGCTGCCATCGCCGCCATAGACGCGGTCATCCTGGCCGCCGCCATCGAGATAGTCGTCGCCCGCGCCGCCGTAGAGCTTGTCGTTCGAGCCTTCGCCGTAGAGTTCGTCGTTGCCGTCACCGCCGTAGAGCTTGTCACGGTTGGCGCCGCCCTTGGCGCTGTCGTCGCCCGCGCCGGCCTTGATGATGTCGAGGGCGCCGCCGCCGTCCAGTTCGTCGTCACCGGCCGTGCCGTTGATGACATTGTCGAGTTCGTTGCCTTCAACCAGGCCGTCGCCGGCTTCGGCATTGATGATCTCAGCCATGAAAACTTCCTTTCGCATCTCACTGCATCTTGCATGTATCGAACCGGACATCGTGTGCCCGGCGGTGTGCACAGCTTGCAGCGACCCCCTGTTGTGTGCTCCGCGGGCAGGTGCGCGAGCGAAGCCGTCGTTCTTGCAAGTCCGGCGGGAGCGGGCTCCGCGCCATCTGTGACACAGGGGATAGCACCGAGGGGCGGTGGGCGTTTCACAGTTAAGGGTCCGAAACCGAGTTTGTTTACTATGGTCTCGTACTTAGGTCGCCGAAGTGCTCCGGAAAAACGTAGTATTGGGAGGGGTTTACCGGCTGCCCCAAAAGGGGATCCCCGCCGTACTGGAGGCACCTAGCCCCATTCATCGCAAGACCTGCACGCCTTGTGGAGGTGCAGGTCCTCTGGAAGTTTCCTTAGTATGGCGGCGGGCCGGGCGGGCACCGCGCACGCGAAAAGGCCGGACCCTGCGTGCAGGGCCCGGCCTCTCCCGGTCGTGATCAGGTGCGCAGGATCAGCGCAAGGGGGTCAGGCGCAGAGCAGACCCAGGTCGGTCTCGGCCATCGACAGGTCGAGCTCGCCGTAGCCGCGCAGGCGCACGACATCGTGGGTGGCCCCGTTCAGGGTCATCTGCAGGATCATGGTCGTGCCCGCCTCGCTCAGCGTGAACTCGGCGCCGGTCATGTCGTCCGCGCCCACGCCGGTGAGGAGGATGCGGTCGCCCTCGGCGGTGTCGAAGTCGAAGATCGTGTCGATGTTGCCGATGTCATCGAAGTCGAGGACGAAGGTGTCCGCGCCGTCGCCGCCATAGAGACGGTCCGAACCCTCGCCGCCGTAGAGCCAGTCGTTGCCATCGCCGCCCTTGAGCACGTCGCGTCCGGCATCGCCCAGCAGCATGTCGGCACCCGCATTGCCTTCCAGACGGTCATCGCCCGCGCCGCCCGAGATGTGGTCGGCCGCCTCGCCGCCCTCGATGTCGTCGTCACCGCTCGTGCCGGTGAGGTAGGTGGCGTAGTCGGTGTTGCCCTCATCGGCGGGAGGAGTCGCGACCGGTTCCTCGGCGACGGGTTCTTCCGCGACCGGTTCTTCCGGAGCCGGAGCCTCGGGAGCGGGCTCGGCCGGGGCGCTGGCGTCGGGCGTGCCGTCCACAGGCGCGGTGTCGACCGGCGCGTCGACCGGTTCATCGCCCAGCGCGGCGGAAAGCTGCGCGAAGCTGTAGCTCTGGCCTGCCAGAACGAAGGTCTCCACGTTGGCAACGCTGGTCACCTCACCGGCGCGGACCGAGATGTGCAGGGTGCCGTCCGCAGCAACGGTGCCGGTGAGCGAGCCGAGGCGGGCGTCGATGACCAGCGTGTCCTGGCCCGCGCCGCCATCGAGCACGTCGTTGCCGAAGCTGAAGTAGATCGTGTCGTTGCCGCGGCCGGTGCCGATGACGTTGGCGCCATTGCTGCCGCGCACGGTGTCATCGCCGTCGCCGGTGAAGGCGTTCTCGATGCTCGCGTCCATGGCGATCGTCACGCCGGCCAGCTTCGTGGCGCTCTTGCCCGAAAGGTCGACAGTCGATCCCGAGGTGATGGCGGCCGCGTTCAGCGTGTCGGTGCCGCCATCGGTGTCGCGCAGCACGCTGCGCTCGGCAAGGTCGGCGCCGTCATAGAGCAGGCCCAGTTCGTCGGTATAGACATAGGTGTCGTCGTCGAGGTCGGTGGCGTTGCCCAGCACGGTCAGGGTGACATCGTTCAGGGTGCCCGACATCGGATCGCCGCTCTTGAGCGTGGCGTCGGGGTTGCGGTTGTGGATCTCCAGCGTCCAGGTGCCCTTGGCCATCTCGCCCATCGAGGCGACCGAGGAGAAGGTGAAGTCGCGCACGTTGCCCACGCGGTCGGTGCCGGGCAGGTCGTACATCAGGCGCACCTTGGTGCCTTCGGGCGAGACGAGGTAGACATCGAGGTTGCCGGTCTCGATCCAGCGCAGGTCCATGGAGAGCTGGACGTGCTCCACCGACATCGCCTTGTCGATGACAAGGTCGACCGCGATCATGTCGGTCTTGCCCGCAACAAGGGTCTGGTTGGTGGTGACGGTCTTCGAGACACTGGCGAGGTTGGCGTAGGTCTGCTGGTCGGTCCAGGTCTCGGCGAGGCGCACCGCGTCGTGGACGTTGAGGAAGCCGTAGCCGACAGCGTCGCTGAAGTGCAGGCCGCCGCCATTGAAGTTGGTCGCGCCGTTGGTGGTCCACCCGTCGTTGAAGGTGACGGTGTCCGAGAGGCCCTCACGGCGGGCCGAGTAGGCGAGGATTTCCTGCACGTCGCGGTAGCCCAGTTCCGGGTTGGCCTCGAGCATGAGGGCAATCGCGGCCGAAACGGCGGGGGCTGCGAACGAGGTGCCGTTGAAGTGGTCCCAGCGCTCGTTGAGGGTGGTGGTGAAGACATCTCGGCCCGCAGCCGAGATCAGCACGTTGGCGCCCACGCTGGTGAACGAGGAGGCGGCGCCCGTCGGGTCCACTGCGCCCACCGCGATGGTGTAGGGCGAGTTCTGGAAGTTGTGGTAGTTCGACGAACCGCCGGTGCCCACGTTGCCCGCAGCAAAGACGAGCGAAGTACCAAGGCCGTCACGCCCGTTCATGACAGGGTTGAGGAGCGCCGCGCCGTATTCGGGATTACGATCGAAGTTGTCGGCGAAGTTGGAGGAGAAGCTCCAGCTGTTGTTGACGACGTCGAGCTCGGCCGAACGGTCCAGCGCGGCGAGGATGTCGGAGACGGCGGTCGACTTGCTGTAGTCGATGCCATAGCCGACCAGCGTGGCGCCCGAGGCGATGCCCACGGTGCCGACCTGGTTGTCCCCCTCGGCCGAGATGATCCCGGCAACGGCGGTGCCGTGCAGGTGCGGCAGGTTCGCGGGATCGATGCTGACGTTGCCGGTGCCGAGCGCGAAATTGTAGTCGAGCGACGTGTCGTAGGCACCCTTCAGTTCGGTGTGACGAAAGTCGATCTGGCTGTCGATCACCCCGACCTTCACGCCCTTGCCGGTGTAATCCGCCCAGACCGGGAAGACATCGATGCTGAGCAGCGAGTCCTGGGTCGAGCCATCCAGGTACCACTGCTTCTTCTCGTACTTGTCGGTGGTGTAGAAGGCGTCGGGCGAAACGAGCGTGGCGGACGAAGCGATGACAGTCTTTTCCATGTGATCAATCCCTTGTTTTTAAATTGTTTGTCGGCGTGTCTGTCGTTGGATGCAGACGGTGTGCCGCTCGACTGATCGGCGAAGTAGGTGTCCGCTGGTGAACGTCTCCTAATGGGGCGTGGTGAACTTATTTTAACGCGAATCTTGCGTATTTCTTACTTCAATCCAAAGGTTTGGATGAGGGTTCGCGCGGTGTTTCGGGGGATGCGTAGTCGCCTGCAATCGTTGCGCGCGCCAATTTCCGCGACTGGGCCATTTTTGCGTTAGGCTCATGTTCACCATGTTGGGGCGGGGAGATCGGAGCTGACCGCGCGAGGAGGGCGGACACCTTCAAAACTAGGGGGTCGTCCGGGATGGTACTGACCCCGCTTGCGAGGCTACCAAACCGCCCGCGGCGCATTTTTTTCGCGTCCGCCCCCTTTTTTTGTCGGCCGCGGGGAGGGGCGGCGACTCAACCCGCGCGATTCGCCGCGCATGGTCGAGGCGATTCGGTGTGGGGAGGGGGAGCTGCAGCTCCGGTGCCTCTATATAAGGAGCGCGCTGGCGCGGACCCGGGAGGGAAGGGCGCTTTGCAAGGGGCATGGATGCCGCTTCCTATATAAAGGGTCGTCTCTATGAAGCCGGGAGGTCAGCCAGGAGGAACAGGACTTTCCGAGGGCCATCGCCCTCGGGCTCCCGGAACTGTCGGGCGCAGCTCCCGGATGCGGCTGCGGTTGAGACGGCAGACGTGGCAGGGGCGGAGGAAAGGGGCGCGGCTTGCTCGGCTCCATCTGCGCACCTGTCTGCAAAACAGGACCTGAGCGGGCGCGTCAGAAGCGATTGGTCATGGGAGCCCGAGGGCGATGGCCCTCGGATTCGTCCTTCTTCCCTTTTCTAGCAAACGGGCTTCGACGCATTTGCGGGGCTCAGGCCAGTTTTCCACAAGAGCCATAATCGGCTTTGAAAAAAGGGTTTGACCGAATCGCGGGGCTCACTTAGAGGGC
>NZ_JALHAT010000059.1:0-25285 GCF_022818885.1 Novosphingobium mangrovi
CCCGGCTCGGCCGCGCGGGCCATGGACGGGGCCAGCGCGGGCAGCGCCAGCGCGCCGATACCGCTTTT
Source organism: Novosphingobium mangrovi (assembly GCF_022818885.1). Classification (NCBI taxonomy): domain Bacteria; kingdom Pseudomonadati; phylum Pseudomonadota; class Alphaproteobacteria; order Sphingomonadales; family Sphingomonadaceae; genus Novosphingobium; species Novosphingobium mangrovi. The sequence continues at coordinate 69 of NZ_JALHAT010000059.1, forward strand.
CAGAAGCGCGCGGCGCGAGGCCCAAGAGGGGCGAGCACAGGCGCCCAAAGGCGCACGGGGGGAAGTCATCCGGGCATCATCCAGGTCTGCCAGGCAAGGGGATCATGCCCCCCGTGCCTGTCGGGGAGAGGTCAGGCGAAACGGGAAAGGTCGAAGGGCGCGAGCGGCAGGCTGGTGCGGCGACCATCGAGCATCTCGGTCACGAGCCGTCCAGTGACAGCGGCCAGCGTCAGCCCCAGGTGCTGGTGCCCGAAGGCGTAGTAGAGGTTATCCGCGCGGTCCGAACGGCCAATCGCGGGCAGATAGTCCGGCAGGGTCGGGCGCGCGCCCATCCAGCGCTGGAAGGGGCCGGTGATCGGCAGGCCAAGTTCGGCGATATGGCGTTCCAGCCGCGCCCACTTGCGTGGGTCGGCGGGGGCATCGGCGCGCGCGAACTCCACGAAGCTCGCCGCCTGCACGCACGAACGATAGCGCGTCACGATCATCGCGCGCTCCTCGTAGACGACGGGCGGCAGGTCCTCGGGCCAGAGCTGCGCCTCGGCGCGCACGTGGTAGCCGCGCTCGGCAATGATCGGCACCTTGTGGCCGACCGGCGCCAGAAGCGCGCCCGAGCGCACGCCTGCGCAGACCACTATCTGGTCACACTCCACGCCCGCAATGGAAATGCGCCTCCCCTCCCGGACCAGACGCCCCTCGCCCTCGATCCGCGTGCCGCCGCGCGCGGCAAAGGCGGCGAGGAGCGCCGTGCGCAGTTCATCCAGATCGGCGATCTGCGCGGTGCCGGTAAAGCGCATGGCGCCTGCGGGATGCGCGGCGCCGAGCGCCGAAAGACGCGCGAGGTCAGCTGCCGAGGCGGGCGCGGCCTTGGCGGTGCCCATGTCGGCCGCCGCAAGATCGCGCGCGCCTTCCCGCGCGGCGCGCTCATCGAGCCAGGTCACCAGGTGCCCGCCTTCGCGCAGCAGGTCCGGTGCGCCGATCTCCTCCACTTGCGCACGCCAGGCGTCAAGCGCCTCGGCCAGCAGCCGGGAGAGCGCCGTGCGCCCTGCCGCAAAGCGCTTCGCGCCTGACGCGCCCAGAAGGCGTGTCGTGAAGGGAAGCCAGGTCGCAATCTCGCGCGGGGGCAGTGCGAGCGGACCGCCCGCGGCGAAGAGACGCCCCGGTACGCTGCGCACCTGCTCCATCGAGGCCAGCGGGGCGACCTGCTCGACCGCGATGTGCCCGGCGTTGCCCCAGGACGGCGCGGCGGCGCCGGGATCGTTGTCGAGGAGGGTGACGCGGTGGCCCGCCTTGAGCAGCGCCAGCGCTGCGGACAAGCCCACAACACCGCCCCCGATGATCCCCACGTGCCCCATCAAAAACTCCGTTGACCACAAACTTATTTCGTATACGGTATATCTAATTCCACTAGGCAGCAAGACTCAATGACCCGCAAATTGTCCCTTCCCGATAGTCGGCCTGACCAGGGCGGAACCCTGATCAAAGGTTCATTTGCGGGCGCAGGAACATCCGTCTACGTTATACGGTTGTCGCATGCCGCCTGCGGGCGTGATGCATTCCTGGAGAATTAAGTCGTGACAATTGTAGTTCGGACACTGGCAGAGCGGATTTTCGAAGTCATCCGCGAGCGGATCATCGAAGGCAAGCTTTCGGTCATGGAGCCGGTCCGGCAGGACGCGCTCGCCAAGGAACTGGGGGTCAGCAAGATCCCGCTGCGCGAAGCGCTCGCCCGCCTCGAACATGAGGGCCTCCTCACCAGTCAGCCCAACCGCGGCTGGTTCGTCCAGCCGATGACGAGCGACCAGGCCGAGGAAATCTACGAGCTGCGCCTCGCCTTCGAGCCCGTCGCCGCCGCGCGCGGCGCGCGCATGGCCACCGAGGAGGACCAGCAGGCCGCCATCGCCGCGTTCGAACGGCTCGACACGGCCGCCAATTCCGCACTCAGCGAAGTGGGCGTGCGCAACCGCGAATTCCACGTGACGCTGGTGCGCCCGGGGCAGCGCCTGCTCACCACTCAGCTGGTCGAGCGCCTCGAAGTGCTCGCCGAGCGCTACGTCATCGCCCACCTGGAGCCCGCCGGACGCGGCAACCGCGCGCACACCGAGCACAAGGGGCTGCTCGACGCCTGGCTCGCGCGCGACGAGGACGCCGTGCGCGCCCAGCTCACCCATCACATCGCCAACACGCTCGAAGACCTTCGGGCCCATTTCGCCGTCAGCCCGACCGGCTGACGCACTGCACAGCAAGGGGACTGCATGCTCGGACCGAGAAAGACACTCGAATCTCTCGCTCATCGCGAAACCGGGCATAGCCTTGCCAAGACCCTGAGCTGGCCGCACCTCGTGGCCCTGGGTGTCGGCGCCATCGTCGGCACAGGCATCTATACGCTGACAGGCGTGGGCGCCGAGCGTGCCGGCCCCGCGGTGATCCTGGCCTTTGCCATTGCGGGCGCGGTCTGCGCCTGCGCGGCGCTCGCCTATGCCGAGATGGCCACGCTGATCCCGGCGGCGGGCAGCGCCTATACCTTCAGCTACGCGGCCATGGGCGAGACCGTCGCCTGGATCGTGGGCTGGAGCCTGATCCTCGAATACTCGCTCGCCTGCTCGACGGTCGCTGTGGGCTGGTCGGGCTATCTGGTCGGCTGGATCCAGTCGGCGGGCGTGCCGCTGGCCGAGATGCTGCTGACAGGCCCGTTCACCGGCGGCCTCATCAACCTGCCCGCCGTCCTTGTTGCGCTGGCCATCATGGGCATGCTGATCGGGGGCACGCGCGAGAGCGCGACGCTCAACATCATCCTCGTCATCATCAAGCTCGCCGCGCTCAGCGTCTTCGTCGCGATTGCACTGCCCGCCTTCCAGGCCGACAATCTGCAGCCCTTCATGCCCTATGGCTTTGGCAGCAGCGAGATCGGCGGCGCCAAGCGCGGGGTCATGGCAGCCGCCGCCATCGTCTTCTTTGCCTTCTATGGCTTTGATGCGGTCGCGACCTCGGCCGAGGAAGCCAAGAATCCGGGCCGTGACCTCACCATCGGCATCATCGGCTCGATGCTGGTGTGCACGGTGATCTACATGGCGGTGGCCTTTGCCGCCGTGGGCGCGCTCCCGTTCCAGGAACTGGGCCATAGCGCCGAGCCGCTCGCGCTGGTGCTGCGCGCGCTCGACCAGCCTTTTGCTGCGCATGTCATCGCGCTCGCCGCGATCATTGCCCTGCCCTCGGTCATCCTGGTCATGATGTACGGGCAGAGCCGCGTGTTCTTCGTCATGGCGCGCGACGGGCTGCTGCCGCGCGCACTCGCCCGGATCAACCCGAAGACCGGTTCGCCCACGCGCATCACGCTGATGACCGGCATCTCCATCGCGCTGGTCGCGGGGATCTTCCCGCTCGACAAGATCGCCGAGATGGCGAACGCGGGCACGCTCATCGCCTTCATTGCGGTCGGCGCGTGCCTGATGATCATGCGCCGCCGCGAGCCGTCGCTGCCGCGCCTGTTTCGCTGCCCGCAGCCCTACCTGGTGGGCACGCTCGCTATCGCGGGCTGCGCCTACCTGCTCTTCAGCCTGCCCACCGACACGCTCATCCGCTTTGCGATCTGGAACGTCGCCGGGCTGATCTTCTACTGCCTCTACAGCCGCCCGCGCAGCAGCGCGGGGCGCGATCTGGCCGCCCAGCGCGCCTGACCCCCGCCTACCGGGCAGGACGCCCCGGCGCGTCCTGCCCCGCCATCCACGAACCCTGAGGAGACCTCCCGTGTCACGTTCCGCCGTGATTGCCGCCGCGCTTGCCGCTGTGGCCCTTCCCTTCGCGCCCGCCGCGCAGGCCAAGACCCCGTTTGACGGCGTCTGGCTCTTCGACGAGGCCCCCGACCGCCCCGGCGTCACCATGATGGAGGTTCGCTCCAGGGGCGATGCCATCGAGGGCGAAGTCACCACCCAGTGGTATGGTCCGGTCAAGATGCGCAACGCGCGCCTGGAAGATGGCACGCTCACCTTCGAGGCCAACAACATCAACGACTGGGACAACCCCACCCGCACCTGGCACGTCGCCATGGCGGACGGAAAGGTCCAGCTGACCGGCCAGATCTGGTTCAGCGAGATCGACGAGACCGGCCACAAGGGCACCGCGAAGGACGCGAAGGCGCGCGCCTTCCAGTTCACCGAGCTGCCCGAGATGGGCGCGCCGATCCCCGGCACGCTGGCCCCCACCCCGCCGATGGGCTGGTCGAGCTGGAACAAGTTCGACGAGCATATCGACGATGCCACGGTGCGCGCGATGGCCGACGCCATGGTCACAACCGGCCTGCGCGATGCCGGCTACATCTACATCAACATCGACGATGGCTGGCAGGGCACGCGCGATGCGACGGGCGCGCTGCAGCCCAACGCCAAGTTTCCCGACATGAAGGCGCTGACCGACTACGTCCACGCGCGCGGCCTCAAGATCGGCATCTACTCCTCGCAGGGGCCCAAGACTTGCGCCGGGTACGAGGGCAGCTATGGCCACGTCCAGCAGGACGCGCAGACCTTTGCCGACTGGGGCTTCGATTACCTCAAGTACGACCTGTGCTCGGGCGAGTGGTTCTACAACGACCGCGACACCGTGGTGCGCAGCTACTACGAGATGGGCAAGGCGCTGCGCGAGACGGGCCGCGATATCCTCTTCTCGCTGTGCGAGTACGGCCGTTTCGAGGTCGGCAGCTGGGGCCGCGATGTCGGCGGCGAACTGTGGCGCACGACCGGCGACATCACCGACGACTACAAGACGATGGCCGAGATCGGCTTTGACCATAACGGCAAGCCCGAGCACGCCGGCCCCCACGGCTGGAACGACCCCGACATGCTGGAAATCGGCAACGGCGGGATGAGCGCGGACGAATACCGCACGCACATGTCGCTGTGGGCCATGTCGGCCGCCCCGCTGATGATGGGCCATGACCTGCGCGAGACGAGCGCGGACATGCTCGCGATCCTGGCCAACCGCCGCGTCATCGCGGTCGATCAGGACACGCGCGGCATCCAGGGCCAGGCTGTGCGCACCGAGGGCACGACCGAGGTCTGGGCCAAGCCGCTCGCCGACGGGTCGGTGGCGCTGGCCCTCTTCAACCGCGCCGAGACGCCGATCACCGCGACGATGAGCGCGAGCGATGCAGGGCTAGCGAGCGTGTCGAAGGTCGAGGATCTGTGGTCGGGCGCAGTCACGTCGGGCCTTGCGGGAAGCTACGAAGTCCCCGCGCACGGCGTGGTGATGCTGCGCGTCACGGCCTGAGCGTACGAGGGGGCGGGCCACCCGCCCCCTCTATGCCCATCAGAGCGCGGCAGCCTCGGCGCCGTGGGTCTGCAGGGCCTCGACAAAAAAGTCGAACTGGCGGCGCGTCACGTAGTCGATGGGGCCGCTCGAACGGCCGGTGGAATGCTCGCCGCCGGGCACGACCAGCAGGTCGAAGTCCTTGTCCGCCTTGATGAGCGCATCGACCACCTGCATCGTCGAGGCCGGATCGACGTTGCTGTCCTGCTCGCCCACCACCATGAAGAGGCGGCCCCGAAGCTTGTCGGCGTGCTCCACGCCCGAGGCGGCAAGGTAGGGCGCATCGACCGGCCAGCCGAGCCACTGCTCGTTCCAGCTGATCTTGTCCATGCGGTTGTCGTAGCAGCCCGCCAGCGCAAAGCCGGCCTTGTAGAAGTCGCCATGAAAAAGGAGCGCGTTGAGCGTGCTCTGCCCGCCCGCCGACGCGCCGTAGATGCCCACGCGCGAAATGTCGTAGGAGGGATCGCGCGCGGCGAGCGCACGGTGCCAGGCGATGCGGTCGGGAAAGCCGGAGTCGGCCAGATTCTTCCAGGCGACGTCATGGAACGCCTTGGAGCGGTTGGCCGTCCCCATGCCGTCGATCTGGACGACAATGAAGCCCAGATCCGCGAGCGCCTGCATCCCGATCACCTTGTCGCCGCCCGAATGGAAGCCAAAGGGCCAGAAACTCTTGGGCACGAAGCTGTCGTGGGGCCCGGCGTAGATGTTCTCGATGACCGGGTAGGACTTCGCCGGATCGTAGTCGCGCGGGCGCACGACAAGGCCCCAGATGTCACTCGCGCCGTCGCGCCCCTTGGCGGTAAAGACCTCCGGAGCGCGAAAACCCGCAGCGGTGAGGCGCGTGATGTCCCCTCGCGCGATCTCGGCCACGTTCGCGCCATCCTCGGCGCGGCGCAGCACGGTGACCTCGGGCGCATCGACGCGCGAATAGGTGTCGATGAAATGGCGCATGTCGGGCGCGAAGCGGGCCTGGTGGTTGGCCGTCTCGGGTGTCAGGGCGACGAGATTGCGCCCGTCGAAATCGACCCGGTAATAGTGCACGAAGTAAGGATCTTCGCCCGGGGTCATGCCGCTCGCGGCAAACCAGATCCGGCGCGCGGCATCGTCCACCCGGACAACCTCGCGCACGACCCAGTCGCCCTTCGTGATCTGGCGGGCCACCTTCCCGCTCTTCCCATCGACGAGGTAGATATGGCGGTTGCCGTCGCGCTCGGAGGTCCAGATCAGTTCCTTGCCAAGGCCGTCGACGTCGTGGACGAAGCGCTTTTCGCCAAAGACGAAAGTGTCGGCCGTCTCCGTCACGGCGGCGTGCGCGCGGCCCGTCGCGGCATCGACGGCAATCACTTTGGCTTCCTGGAAGCCGCGCTGCATGTAGTCGAATTCGGCGCTCTCACCATCGCGCCGCCAGCGCGGGGCGGAGAGTTCGTACGGGTTGGGAAAGAGCGCGGGGTCGATCTCCGTCACCGCACCGGTCTGGACATCGACAAGGACGGGCTGCTCCTGATCGATGGCATCGCCAGGCTTGGGATAGAGCTGGGTCTGCAACCCCGGCTGCAACTGTCCCGCAGGCGCCGCCTCGACACGCAGGACACGGCGCGCGAAGCCCGGGCGCACGCGGTAGATCATCAGGTGGCGGCTGTCGGGCGACCAGGCGATGGTCTCGGGATCGTAGAAATCGCCCTCGGTCCCTGTCGCCGTGCGCAGGCGCACCTCGCCCCCTTGCGCGCTGCGCACGAGGAGGTTGCTGTCCTCGACCAGCGCCTCCAGCGCGCCATCGGGCGAAACGTGCGGGGTGTTGTCGGCGGGCACCGAAAGATCGCGCACCACACCAAAGCCGCGCGGGCGGCCCGGATAGGCCATCTTGCGGCAGGTGTAGTCGGCCAGATCGCATTCGTAGGGCGTGTAGTCGATATGGAAGCGGATCGTCTGGCGCGCAGCGTCGGTGAAACTGAACTCGGTAAAGGGCAGGCGCAGCGGCGCAATCTCGTGGCCAAGCAGGCGGCCCAGCCCTTCGGCGAGCCGCGCGTGATCGAACGAGGGCGCGCGCGTCAGGCCCTCCAGCGTCACCGTCTCGAAGGCAAAGCCGCCCTCGACCGTGCGGCGATAGGAAAAGGCCGCGCTGTCCGGCGTCCAGCTGGCGGGCCAGGCGATGCCGCGCGTCAGGTACTGCCAATCCTCGCGCAGGTGCACCGAACGGGCAATCTCAGCGCGGGTCGGCTCGGTGCGGGTCGGCTCGGCGTGGGCCGGAGAGGCGAGAAGCCCCGTCGCGAGCGCGGGCACGGCAACCGAGAGCGCCAGCGCAAGGCCAAGGAGCGGGGAACGGGACGCAGCGGACATGATGGGCAACCCTGTTGTTTTCGTGATGCGTGGGGCCCGTCGGCAGGGCCCGCTCTACAAATGCCAAGCGGGGACAAGGTCATCCCCCGCCCCCGCCATGGTTGGATCAGGTGACCTGGAAACCGTCCCAGAACCTGTCCTCGCGGTCGATCCAGATGGTGTTGAACCCGGTGGCTATGGCCGAGCCTTCGATTGAGGGCACGATGGCCGGCGTGTCGCCCAGCATCACCTCCTTCTCGACGCGTCCGATGAACTGGCTGCCGATGTAGCTTTCATGGACGAAGCGGTCCCCGACCTGGAGCTTGCCCTGCCCGGCAAGGTGGGCCAGGCGCGAGGACGTGCCGGTTCCGCACGGGCTGCGGTCGATGGCCTTGTCGCCGTAGAACACCGCGTTGCGCCCGTCCGCGCCTTCGCCGCGCGGCACATCGGTCCACAGCACATGGCTGATGCCGCGGATGGTGGGGTCGAGCGGATGGACCGGCTCGAACTTGGCGCGCACCGCCTCGCGCACGCGCGGCGAGAGGGTGAGGATCTCGCTCGCGCTCATGGCCTCGAGCCCCTTGTAGGCGCCCTGCGGCTCGACGATGGTGTAATAATTGCCCCCGTAGGAGACATCGACGGTGAGCGGGCCCAGCCCTTCCACGTCGATCTCGATGCCGCGCGCGGCGACATAGGAGGGCACATTGGTGATGCGCACCGAGGTCACCTTCGCGCCCTCGACATTGTAGGCGATCTCGATGAGCCCGGCGGGGACCTCCACACGCAGGCTGCCCGGCGTTGCGGGCTGGATCAGGCCATGTTCGAGCCCGAAGGTGATGATGCCGATGGTCCCGTGCCCGCACATCGGCAGGCAGCCCGAGGTCTCGATGAAGAGAATGCCGATGTCGTTGGCGGGATCGGTCGGGGGATAGAGGAAACCGCCCGACATCATGTCGTGGCCGCGCGGCTCGAAGCACAGCCCGGTGCGGATCCAGTCGAAGCGCTCCAGGAAATCCTGACGGCGCTCGGACATCGTGGCCCCTTTCAACAGCGGAGCCCCGCCCGCGACAAGGCGGACGGGGTTCCCGGCTGTGTGACCATCGATGCAGAAGAAGGTGTGTCGCATCGAGGTTCCTGTATCAGGCGACGATGGGATCGGCGAGCACGGGCCGCGTCGCGGCCGCCTTTTCGACCATCGCGATCACCTCGGCGCGGCGCGCCCCGACGAGCGGCTGGCGCGGGGGCAGGACACGCTCCGAACCACGGCCCATGACCTGCTCGGCCAGCTTGATCGACTGGACCAGGTCATGCTCGGCATCGAGGTGGAGGAGCGGCATGAACCAGCGGTAGATCTCGAGCGCCTTGGCGTGATCGCCGCGCTGGAAGGCGTTGACCAGTTCCACCGATTCGCGCGGGAAGGCGTTGGTGAGGCCCGAGACCCAGCCCTGTGCGCCCAGGTACAGACCTTCGAGCGCCACGTCGTCGAGTCCGGCGAAGAGCACGAAGCGATCGCCGCAGGCGTTCTTCACGTCGGTGAAGCGGCGGCTGTCGGGGGCCGATTCCTTGACCGCGACGATGTTCTTCACATCGACCAGCGCTTCGAGCACCTGCGCGGTGATCTGCGTGCGGTAGGCGGGCGGGTTGTTGTAGAGCATGATCGGCAGGCCGGTGCTGTCAGCCACGCCCTTGAAGTGGGCGACCAGCTCGTGCGGCTGGGGCACGTAGACCATGGGCGGCAGCAGCATGAGGCCGTCCGCGCCGATCTTCTCGGCCTGCTGGGCCCAGCGCGAGGCGCGGCGCATGTCGTATTCCGAAACGCCGGTGATGACCGGAACGCGCCCGGCCACGGCCTCGACGATGCCGGTCAGGACCTCGACCTTCTCGTCGAATTCGAGCGAGTTGTTCTCGCCCACCGTGCCAAGGGCGATGACGCCCGTCACGCCGTCGCGAATGAGATCGTCCACGACGCGCTGCGTATCGGCGACGTCGATCGACAGATCCTCGCGCACCTGCGTGGTAACTGCCGGGAAAACGCCCTTCCAATCAATTGACATGAAAACTGTTCCTCAGGAGGTGAAATGCGAATATCGAGATATCGTATACGATATTATAAAAGGTCTAGCAAGAGCACATTTGGGTGAAGCGACGATCAGGCCGCGCGCACCGCACGGCTCACCGCCCGGGCGACATCGTGTTCCCGAGCGGTGGCTCGTTATCTGGTCAGTCGGGTATCTGGAGGATGACCTGGAGCGTGCCGGCATTGTCCTTGAAGGTAATGTCGTTGAACCCCAGGCTGAGGCCGCGCGCCTCGTCCGGGACGCCCACCCGCACGCCCGTGCCGACCGGGAACGGCCTTCCGACCGGGCGCCCTTCGTCGTCGGTAAAGACCGCCAGGAGCGCATGGCGATAGACCGGATAGAGGACCTTGGGCGTGTAGAGGCTGGGATAGACCCGCTTCTTGACGCGCAGGTCATCGGCCGCATCGCCCACGATACCTTCCGGCCCGACCTCAGCCCCCTCGACGAGGGTCACGCCGCCGGACACCGGAATGATCGCGACATTCGCCCCGGCCAGATCCTCAAAGCCCATGATCCGCAAAGGCGCCTCGCCGTCGCCCTTGCCAAAGGACATGCCTTCAAAGGCATCCTCGTCCCAGGGCTGCGCGCGCGCATCCACTTCGACCATCACGTCGCGGGCCTGGCCCGGCGCCGCAATCACGGCCGCAAGCGCGGCAAGGAAAGTCAGCCCCGCCTTCATGGCCTCGCCTCCGGCTCAAGCAGGACACGGGCTTCGGGCACATGGACCTCGACGATGAGTTCGCCTTCGTTCTCACGAAAGACGTCATCGTTGATCCCGAAGGTGATGGCCTGCGCCCCCTCGGGAACCTGCCGCGCCGTCTCCCGTCCGATCAGGAACGGTGCGCCGATGACCTTGCCATCCGCGCTGACGAAGGCACCGATCAGCGCGTTGAGGTGCGCAGGGTAGTCCGCCTTGTCGAGGTAGTAACTGGGAAACAGCCGCCCCGAGCCGCCCGGGTTCTTCTGCGTCACGTAGTCGATCTGCCCTTCGGGCCCGAACCGCGCACCGCCCGGCAGGGTCGTGGTCTCGCCACGTGCGCGAAAGGTGATGGTGCTGCCCGCGATGAGGCTTGCGCCAAAGAGCATGGCCGGACGCGCGCCGTCGCGAATGCCGAAATCCATGTCCGTATTGATCGCCGGGCTCCAGGGCATCGTGCGCCCGGGGACCTTCACGGTGAAATCCTGAGCCTGCGCGGGAAGCGCGGCCAGACCGGCAAGCCCTGCCAGCGCTGTCGCGAGAAAGGAGTAGCGCATGGGATCCTCCTGTTGATGGGTTGCGCCTCAAACGAAAACGGAGCCGTACCTCGTGGCAGGGTACGGCTCCGTTCGTCATGCGGTCACGCGATGCGTGCGATCAGAAACGGAAGCGCACGCTGGACTGGATGGTGCGGGCAAGCGTGCGCACGCCCAGCGGCAGCAGCGCCTGGTTGCCGTGGTAACGGTACACGTCGTTGCCCAGAATGTTCGACGCCTCGACCGAGAGGGTCATGAACTTCACCGGCGTGTAGTTGATCGCCGCGTCCAGACGCTGGGTTGCGTCCTGGTAGGGCGAATACTCCGGATTCTGGTTCCAGATGCCCATGCGGTAGGACGAGCGGTAGTTGTAGGCCACGCGCGCGCTGAACTGCGGGGTGTCGTAGAACAGCGCGGCGTTCGCGGTCCACTTCGAGGTGTTGGGCGAATCGAAGGCACCCGGGAAATCCTCGGGGTAGGGATACTCGATGCGCGCCTTGAAGATGTGGCTGGCATTGAGGCTCACACCGAAGTTGCGCAAGATGCCCGGAGCAAAGTCGAAGAAGGTCTGCACCGTACCTTCGAGGCCAATGAACGTGCCATCGCCCGCGTTGCGCTGCATCTCGACGTAGCCGAAATCGGAGTCGAAATCGGCAAGGTCGATGCCGTAGCTGAGCATCTCCTCGGCATCCGCGTCGTTGCGGTCATAGTACAGGAAGTTCGAGGCCTTCTTGTAGTAGCCCGCCAGCGAGATCTGCCCGCCGCGCCCGAAATAGTACTCCGCGCTCGCGTTGAACGACTGCTCGCGCTGCTGCTTGAGCGAGGGGTTGCCCGCAAAGACGATCGGCGGCGTCGAGCGCGTCTCGGCGAAGTAGAAGGGACGCGAATCGTAGAAGCTGGGACGGAACACGTTGGTGCTGTACGACAGGCGCAGCTGGACCTGCGGGTCGAAGTGCAGGATCGCGGTCGCGGTCGGCAGGATCGCGGCGTAGTTGCCCTTGCCCGGCGAGACCTGGACGATGTCGAGCCAGCCGTTGTCCTCGTTGCCCGGACGGTAGTTGTAGCTGGTGGACGAGCCCCAGGTGTTGGTGAAGCGCGCACCGGCCAGACCATCGATGGGAATGCCCGCGAGTTCGAACCCGTAGTTGAGCTGCGCGTAGGCCGCGAAGTTCTTCTCGTTCGATTCGAAAGTCTGGCCCTGATCGCTCGGCGGGTAGAGGCTGGAGAAGCGCTCCGCGTTGCCCGGATCGTACTCCTGGATGTACTGGCGGATCTCGGCGACATTCGCGCGCGTGATCGGGCCCGGAATGCGCAGCCACTCCATGGTCGATCCGCCGATGTCGGGTCCGACCATCGAGGCATCGCCGAAGCCCGGGAAGGTCTCGAAGGGCGCGAACGTGCCATCGACGCGCGGGAAGCCGTCGCGGTAGCCGTAGTAGCGATCAACCTTGCGCTGGTTGAAGCGGCCACCGACCTGCAGCGTGCGCAGGAAGCCGTTGTCACCCAGCTGGATCGTCATGTCGGCCTGGGCGGCGAACTCCTTGTTGTTGGAGCCGCCACGGTTGTCCTGGAAACGATCGACGACGTACTGCGAGGGATCGGTCAGATCGACGTTGTTGAAGGCGATCGAGGGCGCGCCGCGGCCGTAGACGTCCGAATTGAAGTTGACGTCCGCCGAAGTCAGGTTCTCGGGCCGCAGAATCGTCTCGACGAAGTAGTTGCCCTCGTTCGACCAGTTGTACTGGACACTGCCGTGCAGCGTTACGCGGTCCGAGTGCCAGTTGGCCTCGAAGTTGGTGGTGTAGAGATTGGAGTGGAACGAGTTGTACTGCGTGTCGATACCCGCAGGCAGGCCGTTCTCGTTGCTCACCGTGGCCGAGGCGATGGTGCGCCCGTCGTCCATCATCACCACGTTGCTCAGGTCCTGGACCTGCATGTCCTGCACGTAGAGGCGTTCGAGCGCACGCTTCTCGCGCGAGCCGATGTAGCCGCCCTCCAGGACAAGCTCGAGGTTCTCGGTGGGCTTCCACTGCAGCACGCCGTTGATCGAGGGGCGCTTGGTGTTGCCGTTCTCCAGCCCGTAGTAGGCGCGGTAGGGGATGATCCCGATGGAGCCATCGTCCAGTTCACGCTCGAAGGGCGATTCGCTCTCGATGTAGTTCTCGCGGTAGATCGTGCGCGTCCACGAGGCGTTCACAAGGAAGCCGATCTCGCCGATGCCGGTGTCGAAGCGGTTGGCCAGCAGCAGCGAGCCGTAGGGGCTCACCTTCTCGGAAATGTCGTCGTAGGACCCGCGCACACTGCCCGCGATGGTCCAGCCATCTTCCAGATCGAAGGGACGGCGCAGCTCGACGTTGACGGTACCCGCGATGCCGCCTTCGACCTGGTCGGCGCTGCGGGTCTTGTAGACGTCGACCTGCTTGAGGAGCTCGGCCGGGATGTCGGCGAGGTTGAGCGAACGCCCATCGCCCAGGTTGGTCTGGTTGCCGTTGACCGTGGTCTGGATCTCGGAAAGACCGCGAATGGTGACGCTCTGCCCCTGGCCCCGCGCGCGGTCGATCTGGACGCCGGTCACGCGGGCAAGCGCTTCCACGACGTTGTTGTCGGGCAGCTTGCCCACGTCCTCGGCGACGACCGAGTCGACGATCTGCTTGGAATTGCGCTTCTTCTCGGTAGCCTCTTCGACCGCCCCGCGCACGCCGTTGACGATGATCGGATCATCGCCCTCCAGGCTGGTCGCGTCCTCGGTCTCCGCGGGAGCAGCCGCATGGGCCACCATGGGCGCCGAAGCCATGGCAACCAGCGTCATCGCGCTGGTGACGTGCAAAAATCCCCTGAACCTCATTTTGATTCCCCTTCACCGTAGTGTTCTTGTTACCCCTATATATCGTATACGAACTATAATATTTGGTATGTGTCAAGGCATTTGTCATGGTTGAGAAACACGCTCCGGCGTATCTCACAACCAAGAAAAATCCTTGATTTTCAACAAAAATGGCGGAGCTGGTTGTCCAGCCCCGCCATCTTCATGCCACCTTCAGGCAAAATTTTGTCCGGCAAATAGGGTCAGCCGCAGGGCTGCGGCGCCGGGGCATCCGCCGCGCGTGGACGGGGCAGCGTGGCCTCGGGCGCGAGCGCTTCGAACTCCTGCACGGCAAGGCCAGCGTGCTCGGCGCCCTTGCCCGAGGCCTCCAGGACCGCGCGCAGGCACCGCGTGGTGACGGGCGCGAAGGCGACCTCCTGGAAGTGGCCCGGCTGCGTGCCATAGGGCCCCTCGGCCTTGACCGGCGCCCAAGCCCGGTCAGCCGCGTCCCAATATTCAAGATGCCAGTCCTTGGGTGGTGCGACGCCGACGGACGCACCGGCAGGCTGGTCGTTCCAGAACCACAGGCGCGCCCCGTTCAGCGTCACCGGCGCGTCCCAGGCATAGGAAATCCACTGGCGGGGCGGATTGTCCGGCCGCCAGCTCCCCCACATCTCGGGCGGCAGCGGGTTGGCCCTGGTCACCCCGTCGTTCAGAGCGGCAATCCAGTACTGCACCGGGACAGGCGTATTGGAGGCACCGGGCATGGCGGCGGCTGCCACGTTGCGGGTGGGCTCAGGCGCAGGGCCTTCGCGGCGCGTGGGCACCACTTCGCGGATGCGCGCGGGGCTGACGCTGTCGTCCCACTCCAGCTTGTCGAGCGCGACCGAGCGGCGGAAGTGCCCGCCCCCTTGCGCATCGGCGGTGTGGTAGGCGAGGTACCACTGCCCCTTGAACTCGACCGCGCCCGGGTGCGAGGTGGTGGAAGACACAGGCTTCAGCACCACGCCGCGATAGGTCCAGGGCCCGAAGGGCGAAGGCGCCGAGCCATAGCCGATGCAGGCGTGGTAGACCGCCGGCGTGCAGTCGGAATCAGGCCCCGCCCGGTTGCCCGCGTAAAGCATGTAGTAGGTGCCCTTGCGCTTCAGGATCCAGGGCGCCTCGAAGAAGCCGGTAAGCCCCGTGATCTCGCGCTCGCGCCCCCTGGTGTGGACCATGTCGGGTTCCAGCTCGATCGCGCGCACCTGCCCGAAGGTGCCCCAGTAGAGGTAGACCTTGCCATCCTCGTCGATGAGGACAGTGGGGTCGATGTTCTGGATGTCGTTGGCCACCGGCACGCGCTGCGAGATGATCGGCCCTTCGGGATGCGCGTCGCGCCAGGGACCGGTCGGGCTGTCGGCCACGGCGACGCCGATCGCGAAGCGGTCCTTGGCGTCGGAATCCTTCTCCAGAACCGGCGCATAGAAGTAGTAGCGCCCATCCGGCCCGGGCACGATCTGCCCGGCGTAGGCGCGCCCTTCCTCAGCCCAGTCGAACACTGCGTGCGGCCGCGCGACGGCCGGGTAATGCGTCCAGTCGCCCGAGGCCGGGTCCTTCGTGGTCAGAAGCTGCCATTCGGGCATGATGAAGTCGTTGACCTCGGGCTCGGCCATGTCGCGCCCGGCAAGGATCCACAGCGCATCCTCGGCCACGAACGGCGCCGGGTCGGTCGAGTAGTAGTCGCCATCTGCCAGGATCGGGTTGCCCGGCACATGCAGTTCGCGCGGCGCGGGCGCGGTGGCCGTGGTGGTGTTGGAGGGCGCGGAGACGGGTGCCGGCTGCGCGCAAGCGGGCAGCGCCAGCGCGCTCGACAGGAGCGCGCCCACAAGAGCGGTACGTATCATGGTGTCATTCCTCGTCGGGATAGGGGCCCACACCGCCCGCGGCGATGAGCTGGTCGACGCGCGCGTCGATAAGCGGAAGCGGTACCGAGCCGATCTCGAGCACGGCATCATGGAAGGCGCGGATGTTGAACTTCTCGCCCAGCGCCGCCTTCGCCTTACGGCGCGCGTCGAGGAAGGCGAGTTCGCCCATGTAGTAGCTCAGCGCCTGCCCGGGCCAGGAGATGTAGCGGTCGACCTCGGTCTCGATCTCGTGGTTGGAAAGCGCGGTGTTGCTGCGCAGGTAGTCCTGTGCCTCTTCGCGGGTCCAGCCCTTGGCGTGGATGCCGGTGTCGACCACCAGCCGCGAGGCGCGCCAGGCCTGGTAGCTCAGCATCCCGAACAGGTCGTAGGGCGTCTCGTACATGTCCATGTCCTCGCCCAGCGCCTCGCAGTAAAGCGCCCAGCCCTCGCCATAGGCGGACAGATACGTGTCGCGCCGGAAGGCGGGGAGCGCGGTGTTCTCGGCCGCGAGCGGCATCTGGAAGGCATGGCCCGGCGCGCTCTCGTGCAGGGTCAGCGCGACCTGCGAATAGAACGGGCGCGAGGGCAGGTCGTAGGTGTTGACGAGGTAGATGCCCGGTCCCCCGCGCCCGCCGGTGTAGAACGGCGCGATATCATCGGGCACCGGCTTGATCGCAAAGCGACTGCGCGGCAGGCGCCCGAAGTACTGCGAGGCCTTGCCATCGAAGCTCTTGGCGATCCAGGCCGCGCGGTAGAGAAGCTCTTCGGGCGTCTTGGGATAGAACTGCGGATCGGTGCGCAGGTGCTCGAAGAATTCGCCCAGCGTGCCTGTAAAACCCACCTCGCGCATGACATCGTCCATGCGCGCGCGGATCCGGGCCATCTCGGCGAGGCCCAGCTGGTGGATCTCCTCGGGCGTCTTCTCCAGCGTCGTGAACTCGCGGATCTTGGAGAGGTAGTAGGCGCGCCCATCGGGCAGCTTGTCGGCGCCCAGCGAGGTGCGCGCGGCGGGGGTGTATTCGCCGCGCAGGAAAGCCAGCAGCTTGCCGTGCGCGGGGATTACGTCCGCCTTGATCACGCGCAGCGCGTCGGCTTCGATCTGGGTGCGCGTGGCCTGGGGAATGGTGTCGGGAAGGTCCGCGAAGGGCGCGAAGAAGACGTTTTCCTCGCTCGCGCCCGCAGCGATCACCTGCGCGATACCCTCGTCGCGCCCGGCCAGCGTGACGCGCGGCGCGGTGAAGCCGCGCGCGATGCCGGCGCGCATGTTGGCGATCTGCTGGTCATAGTAGCGCGGGATATCGCGCAGCATCGCCAGCATCGCGCGCGCGCCCGGCTCGTCCTTGACCGGCTCGCGCACGCGGCTCGCCAGGTTGCCCCAGAAGCTGGTGTCGGCGTTGAAGGGCTTTTCGTAGTCGCGGTACTGCTGCGCGGTCAGCAGCGCGTCGATCTGATTGGCATAGACCGCGTAGTTGATCTGGTTCTCACGCGAAAGCGCGGCGGCGTCGATCCTGGAGAGCTTCGCCTTGACCTCGCTCCAGCGCGCCAGCTTTTCTGCCTGCGCCTCAGGCCCGACATCGGGCAGCGCCGGGGTGTCCTGCGGGTTGTCCTCGTCCGGGCCCCACAAGGAGCGGCGCCATTCCCATTCGCTGGTGTAGAGCGCCTCGAACGCGGCGTCGGCCGCAGAGGTAGTTTCCGCCCCGGCCTCGCTTGCAGGCGCGGCGGCCTCAGTCGGCAGCGGCGCCATCGCCAGTGTCGTTGCCGCCAGAAGCAGCGCGCGCAGGGCCGGTCGTTGCATGGGTCTTGCCTTTTTGCAGGAGGTCGAGAAGTTCGGCGTGGAAGGCGGCCGGGATGCGCAGGCCGTGCTTCATGGTTTCGCGGCGCGCGGCGATGCGCCGGGCGCCCGGAAGGCGCGCGCCCTGCCCTTCGATGGCCGCGAACATGGTCTCGCCGTGCGCGAGGTATTCCTCGACCCGGTCGCCGAGGAAGCCTGCCGGGTCGATGGCGATGAGAAGTTCCCCGCCCAAGGGCGAGCCTCCGCGTCCGGCATCGCTCGCGATCGACTGCGCGCTCGTCATGTCGCCGATCAGCGGCCCTGCGATCAGTTCGACCATGGCCGCGAGCGCCGAGCCCTTGTGCCCGCCGAAGGTGCGCATGGCCCCGTCGAGGACGGCCTTGGCGTCGGTCGTCTCGCGCCCTTCGCTGTCATAGCCCCAGTCGGCGGGCACGGGCTTGCCCGCACGCCGGTGCAGCTCGATGTCGCCGCGCGCGATGACGGTGGTGGCAAAATCGAAGACGAAGGGTTCGCGCCCGGGCCGGGGCCAGGCGAACGCGATGGGGTTGGTCCCGAAGACCGGCTTGGTGCCGCCTGCCGGAGCGACCCAGGCATGGTTGGGGGTGAAGGCGAGCGCCACCAGCCCCTCGCGCGCCAGCGCCTCGACCTCGGGCCAGAGCGCGGCAAAGTGCACCACGTTGTTGAGCGCCATGGCCGCCACGCCCTTGGCCCGCGCCTTTTCCACCAGCAGCGGCAAGCCGCGCGCGAAGGGGAGCTGGGCAAAGCCCCCCTTCCCGTCCACCCGCACCAGCGCGGGGGCAGGCTCGCTCACCTCCGGCTCGGCGTCGGGCGTCACCACGCCCTTCTCCACCGAGGCCGCCGCCACCAGCAGGCGGTAGAGACCGTGCGAGGTACACCCGTCACGCTCGCCCGCCACCATCGTCGCGGCAACGGCAGCGGCGTGATCGGGCGCCAGGCCCCAGGCCTCCAGCACGTCGCGCGCCAGGGCATCGGCCTCCTCGAGGGTCAGGTCTACGGTTTGGGTCATGGACAGGATGCGGGCCTTGTTCGTGGCAGCCAGAAGGGCTGCGGTTACGTCGCGGTGCCGGGCTTGGCGGTGAAGAGGCGAACCCCGAAGACCGGCCCTGCGGTGTTGCGCTCGTGCGGCACGAAGCGCACGCGCACGCTGTCCTTGTCCTTCGTCAGTGCCTGCGGGAGCGGGTACTCGACATCGAAGAACTTGCCGGGGCGGTCCTCGCCCAGAACCTGCGTTGCCACCTTCACCCCGTCAACGAGGATGTCGAAGGCACGGCCGCGCTCGCTGCCCCAGTAGGTCGCCTGGAGCAGCAGCGGCCCGGGCTTCACCTTCAACGAGAATTCGAAGAAGCCGCCCGAACGCGCATCGCGCCCGTTGCGCCCGCGGTAGGCGGCGGGCCAGGAGTTCTCCGAGATCAGGTTGTGGTCACGCTCGGGCTGCATTTCGCCCAGGTGCATGACGTCGATCGAGCGCGCCGCGATGTCCTTCTGGCGGGCCTGTTCGGCAAGGTAGGCGGCCTCCTCCTGCTTCCACTGCCCTTCGGTGAAGCGCTTGAAGTAGATCGCGCTGCGGCGTTCGTACTGGCTGTAGAAGGGCACGAAGTTGCGATCACCCGGGCGCACGATGCCCCGCGTGACATAGCGCGGACGGTCCGAGACGATGGGGTAGAACGCCTCCAGCGGGTTCTCGCCGACCATCGCGGGCTCGACATCCTTCCACTCCATCTCGACCGGGCCAAGGTCCGCGGCCATGACCATCGGCCCGCGCAGGACCGAGACCACCTCGGGCGCACCGGGCGCGGATTCGAGGCGCAGGTCGAGCGGCAGCGAATAGTCGATTACGTCGCCCGCCTGCCAGCGGCGCTCGATGCGCACATAGCCGTTCACCGGCGTGACCTGCGCCACTTCGCCGTTGATACGCAAGCCCACCGCGCCCTGGCTCCAGCCCGGGATGCGCAGCGCGAGGGCAAAGCGCGAGGACTTCACCGTCTCGAGCGTCAGGCGCACGTCGCCCTCGAAGGGGTAGTCGGTCGCGAGGTTCAGGGCGACGCCCTTTTCCTTCCAGACCGCGCGCGAGGCGATGAACAGGTTTACAAACAGCGTGTCCTCGCCCTGCCAGTAGATCGAATCGCCGTGCTTGGCGTGGCTCTCCATTCCCGAGCCGACACAGCACCAGAAGCCTTCCTCGCCCGGCTGCGAATAGCCGCGCTCGGCCCCGCTCATCATCGGCGTCATGTAGGTGAAGCCCGCGTTGTGCGGGTTCTGCGCGGACAGCACGTGGTTGAGGTGCGCGCGTTCGTAATAGTCGAACAGCGCCGCCTCGGGCTGCCAGGAATAGAGCTGCCGGGTCAGCTTGAGCATGTTGTAGGTGTTGCAATGCTCGCAGGTGGACTCGGTCAGGTGCTGGGCGATGGTGTCGGGCTCGGAGAAGTACTCGCGGTCCGCATTGCCGCCGATCACGTAGCTGTGGTGCTGCGTGACGATGTCCCAGAAGAAGCGCGCGGCCGTCGCCGGGGCCTTCTCGCCGGTCAGCTCGTGGATGCGGCCAAGGCCGATCAGCTTGGGGACCTGCGTGTTGGCGTGGAAGTTCGCCAGCTTGTCTTCCTGCGCAACGAGCGGGTCGAGCACGCGCTTGTCGTAGATGCGCTTGGCGATCTGCATCCAGCGCGCATTGCCGGTGCGCGCGTAAAGTTCGGCGTAGCTT
This sequence comes from Novosphingobium mangrovi, assembly GCF_022818885.1. NCBI lineage: Bacteria > Pseudomonadati > Pseudomonadota > Alphaproteobacteria > Sphingomonadales > Sphingomonadaceae > Novosphingobium > Novosphingobium mangrovi. The sequence continues at coordinate 20,191 of NZ_JALHAT010000059.1, forward strand.
TCGTTGAGACCGCCGTATTCGCAGCCCAGAAGCTCCTGCATCTGCGCCTCGTCGAGCGCGTCGAACATGTCCGCGAAGTAGGCGGCCAGCCCGATCAGGACGTTGAGCGCCTTGTCGTTGCCCCAGGCCGCGTGGATGTCGAGCAGGCCAGCGAACATCTTGTGCACGGTGTAGAGCGGCGACCACGAGCCGTTGAGGTCGAACCCGCCCGACTTGATGATGCCCTCGCGCACCTCGTCGAAGACGGTGATGCCATCGACGATCTCGCCGTCCTTGGTCTTGCGCCCCAGCGCGCCGATGTAGCCGTTGCCGCGCGCGGCCTGGCAATCGGCCAGCTCGTCAACGATGTAGTCGGCGCGGCGGCGGCATTCGGCAGTGCCGCGCTGCTGCCAGGTGAGGACCAGCGCGGTCATGTAGTGGCCGAGCGTATGGCCGGCGATCGTGTCCGATTCCCAGCCGCCGTAGATCTCGGCCCTGGGTTCGAGCCCGGCGTACTTGCGGAAGTTGTGCAGGAAGCGGTCCGGGCTGAGCGAGAGCAGGTAGCCCTCGTTGACCTCGACCGCGGTCGCCCAGTCGGACGCGGTGAGGCGCACGTCGTTGAGCGGCAGAGGCGTTGCCCGCAGGGGCATCACCGGCTTCACGACCGCGGCAAACCCGCGCGGCGCCACCCCGCACAGCGCGAGCGCGGCAACCCCAGACATCCATTGGCGCCGACTGGCTTTCATCCCGAAACACTCCTATCGAATATCGTATACGTTATTGATAGCCTGAGTGATCGCCGAGTCAATCCCCTGTGGATTCGCTCCCAAGTGCGCTCCAACCCCGCGGAAATACAGGAGCCGATAACGCACGCAGAGACCAGAGCAGGGCACGCCCTCTCCACAATTACTCCGATTATATATCGTATATTTTCCTTGACGCCCCCCGCTGCAATCGTCATCCCACAATCAAGAGACCCGAGCCTGGCTGGCATCGGCCGCAAATGAGGACCTGACATGAACCGCGTACTGCGCCCCCTCCCGCTGCTTGCCCTGGCCATCGCCACGGCGGCCCCCACCGTGCTTCCTCTCGCCGCCGTCCAGGCCCAGGACGAGAAGCCCAAGAAGGTCTACCCGCCGATCATCAAGACCGAGATGACGACGCAGGACTTCAACCTGGCGCTGCGCGCGGACACCCAGACGCTGGCGAGCCTGGCACCCAAGGGCGTGAGCGCCTTCGACTTCGTGCCCGCCGGGCGCGAGGCCGAGCGCGCGGCCAATGGCTATGTCCATATCGGCGATCTGCATCTGCGCCTGCGCACCGGCGGCGGGGCCTGGCAGGACTACAATTCCTCCACCTTGCGCAAGCAGATCACTGCGCTGCGCGGCGGCAAGGACGTGCTCGCCGCGGCCGACATCACCACCTCGATGGGCGAGGGTATCCCGCTCAAGGTCGAGCGCCGCTGGCTCAACGAGGACGGTGTCCTCGCCATGCGCTTCACGCTCGAAAACACGAGCGCCGAAGCGGTCGAGATCGGCGTCCTGGGCATGCCGATGGTCTTCGACAACATCATCCTCGACCGCGACCTGGATTCCGCGCACCAGGAAGCGAGCTTCGTCGATCCCTATATCGGGCGCGATGCGGGCTACCTGCAGGTAACCCGCCTTTCGGGCGAGGGCCCCGCTCTCCTCGTCCTTCCCGAGAAGGGCACCCCGCTCGAAGCCTACAAGCCGATCTACGAGAAGGCCTGGGCCAAGAAGGACGACAACTTCACCGACCTCTCGCCGCGCGGCCAGGTCTCCGAAGGCTTCTACGACTGGACGGTGGCCAGCAAGGGCTTTGCCGAGAAGGAATGGTCCAAGGCTTCCCGCCAGTGGAACGAGCCGACCAGCATCACCCTCCAGCCGGGCGAGCGCCGCAGCTTTGGCGTGAAGTTCGTGACCTCGCCCAGCATCCGCGCGATCGAGGACACGCTCGTCGCGCACAAGCGCCCGGTCGCGGTCGGCATTCCCGGCTACGTCCTGCCCACCGACCAGAGCGCGAGCCTGTTCCTGAAGGCCCCGAGCAAGGTCACGGGGATCGAGAGCTTCCCCGAAGGCGCCCTGTCGCTCAGCGAAGAGGGCAGCGGCGAGGGCTGGGCGCGCTACCAGGTCAAGGCCAGCGGCTGGGGCCGCGCGCGCCTGACGCTGACCTACGCCGATGGCCAGAAGCAGACGGTGAGCTACTACATCACCAAGCCCATGGAGAAGGTCGTCGCCGACCTTGGCCACTTCACCACGCACCAGCAGTGGTTCGAGGGCAAGGGCGATCCCTTCCACCGCACGCCCGCCATCCTCTCCTACGACCGCGAGGAGAACACGATCCTCACTCAGGACGGGCGCGTGTGGGTCGCCGGCATGAGCGATGAGGGCGGCGCGGGTTCGTGGGTCGCGGCCGCCATCAAGCAGCTCGACAATCCCGATCCCGAGGAAGTCGCGCGCATCGAGCGCCTGGTCGACGAGACCGTGCTCGGCACCCTCCAGATCGACGAAGGCGAGCACAAGGGCGGCGTCAAGAAGAGCATCTTCTACTACGAACCCGAGGAATTTCCCGACTACTACGATCCGAAGATCGACTGGTCGAGCTGGACGGCGTGGAACAAGGAGCATTCCAACGACCTTGGCCGCACCTACAACTACCCCCACGTCGCGATCGGGCACTGGGTGCTCTACCGCCTCGCGCGCGACACCGAGGGGCTGGTCAAGCGTCACGACTGGAAGTTCTACCTCAAGTGGGCCTACGTCACGAGCGTCGCGATGATGCGCGATGCGCCCTACTACGCGCGCTTTGGCCTGATGGAAGGCGATGTCTTCCTCGACATCCTCAAGGACCTCGAGCGCGAGGGAATGACCGAGGAAGCGGCCAACATGAAGCGGCTGATGACCGAGCGCGCGGACCACTGGCGCTCGCTCAAGTACCCGTTCGGCTCGGAGATGGCCTGGGATTCCACCGGCCAGCCCGAAGTCTATGCCTGGATGGACCACTTCGGCTACGAGCCGCAGGCCGAGGCCACCCGCGAGGTGATCCTGGGCTATGACCCGACGATCCCGAGCTGGGGCTACAACGGCAACGCGCGCCGCTACTGGGACTTCCTCTATGGCGGCAAGGTCAGCCGCATCGAGCGCCAGATCCACCACTACGGCTCGGCCCTGAACGCGGTGCCGCTGTTCACCGCCTACCGCAAGAACCCCAAGGACTTCCACCTCCTGCGCGTTGCCTATGGCGGCATGATGGGCGGCATCACCAACATCGATCAGGAAGGCTTCGGTTCGGCCGCGTTCCACTCCTATCCCGACATGATGCAGTGGGATGCGATCACCGGCGACTACGGCATGGGCTTCTACGGCCACGCCATCACCGCCGCGACCTACCTCGTCGATCATCCCGAGTTCGGCTGGCTGGGCCTTGGCGGCAAGCTGGAAACCCAGGGCGACACCATCCACGTCGTGCCTCAGGACGGCGCGCGCCGCCGCCTCTTCGTGGCGCCTGCGGGCCTGTGGATCACGCTGGAGGCCGGCAAGATCGCCTCGGCCGACTACGACACGAAGACCGGCGAAGTCCGCCTGACCCTCGATCCGGCAAGCGCCATCACGCCGCGCGCGCGCCTGCTCTTCGAGACCACCACCAAGGACGGCAAGCCCTACGCCAGCGACACCGGCACGCTGGAGCGCGGCGCCTACGCCTTCGACCTTGGCAGCGGCCCCAAGGTCGTGACGCTCAGCCCGCGCTGAGCCCCGCAAGCCTTCCGGGGCGGTCGGGTCCCTCCCGACATTGCCGACCGCCCCGGACCATGACAGGAGCAGGGCTCCCCCCTTCCCCAGTTGCAGATGGACAGGACGATGACGACGATGATTGGCGGATCCGACCGCGAGACCGAACTGGCCCGGCTGGGCCGCTGGAGCGACTGGGCGCCCGCCATCACGCGCGAGGAATATACCGCGCGCATCGAGGCCGCCCGCACGCGCATGATCGAGGCCGGCGCGGACGCGATGGTCGTCAATGTCGGCCCGTCGATGCGCTACTTCACCGGCCTCGCCTGGTCCCCGACCGAGCGGCTCGTCGCCCTCGTCATCCCCAGGAGCGGCACCCCGCGCGTGATCTGCCCGGTGTTCGAGCGCGGCTCGCTCGACGCCGAACTCCAGATCGAGGCCGAGTACGTCCTGTGGGAAGAGGAAGAGGACGCGGTCGCCCTGGAATGCCGCGCGCATGGGCCCGCGACCTGCCTTGCGCTCGACCCGCTGCTCTCCTTTGGCCATGCCCGCCGCTTCATGGAGCTGGTCGGCTCCACCATCGATGCAGGCGCGATCATCGATGGCGGCCGAATGCTCAAGTCGCCGCAGGAACTGGCGCTCTTGCAGCAGGCCAAGACGATGACGCTGGAAGTCCACAAGGCCGCCGCGCGCATCCTGGCACCCGGCATCCGGGCGAGCGAGGTGATCCGCTTCATCGACGATGCGCACCGCACGCTCGGCACCTCGGGCTCGTACTTTTGCGCGGTGCAGTTCGGCCACGCCACTGCCTACCCGCATGGCCTGCCCTATGACCAGGAGCTGGAGGAGAACCAGCTCGTCCTCATCGACACCGGCTGCCGGGTCGAGGGGTACCACTCGGACATCACCCGCACGTACGCCTTTGGCAAGGTGAGCGCGCTTGAGGCCGAGACCTGGGAACTGGAGAAGGCCGCGCAGGCTGCCGCCTTTGCCGCCGTGCGCCCGGGCGTGCCCTGCGAGGAGGTCGACGCGGCCGCGCGCGATGTCATCGCCAAGGCCGGCCTTGGCCCTGACTACACCCTCCCCGGCCTGCCGCACCGCACCGGCCATGGCATCGGCCTTGCCATCCACGAGCCTGCCTACCTCGTGCGCGGCGACACCACGCCGCTCGCCCCCGGCATGTGCTTTTCCAACGAGCCGATGATCGTCCATCCCGAGCGCTTCGGCGTGCGGCTGGAAGACCATTTCCACGTCACCGAGACCGGCGCGGCCTGGTTCACAGAGCCCCAGCCCGCGCTCGAACGCCCCTTCGCCTGAACGGCGCGGCGCCGGTGCGCCGCCGCTCCCGCCACCGGCGCCGTCCCTAC
>NZ_JALHAT010000006.1:0-186750 GCF_022818885.1 Novosphingobium mangrovi
AAGCCGTCGCGGGCGCGGCGAAGACCGCAGCGCGCCTGGCCGTTGCGCTCGGCCCCGACAGCGGCACCCCCGAAGACTACTGGCGCGCGCTGTTCCGCGCGACCTATGCGGCAGAATTCCGTGTCGAAAAGGCAGGGCGCGAGGACTCGATCCTCTCGGCCAACCGCGAGCATTTCGACGGCCTGCTCCCCCTCGCCCTCGTCGCACAGGGGATCCCCTTCGCGCGCGGCGGGCCGCAAGGCACGATCCGGCCCGAGCTCGGTGCGCCCGCCAAGGCCCGTATCCTCAGCTGGTGGCAGCGCCGCCAGCGGCTGGGCAAGCCCTACAACGTGCTGCGCCTGATCAAGGCCTCGACCACGTTCGAGGGCGCCGCCCGCTACGCCGCCTGGAAGATCGAGCGCCACACCGGCGTCCCCGTCCTTGTCACGCCCTGGCGCGAACGCCACCCCGTGCTCGCCGCGCCCAGCGTGCTGTGGAGTGTGTGGCGCGCGCGCAAGGCCGCGAGTCTCGCGGCCGCCAACGCCCCCGACACTACGGACGACCGCGCCGCGTGACATCTGCCCAAGGCTCTCCCGGTCCCGCACAGGCCCGCCCCCTGAGCGCTCTCGTGCTGGCCGGGTCGCGCCCCGGCGCGCCCGATCCCGTTGCCAGCGCAGAAGGCGTCGCGCACAAGGCGCTGATCGAGATTGACGGGCAGCCGATGCTCGCGCGCGTGGTGGCCGCCCTCAAGGCTGCGGACATCGCGCGCGTCGCCGTCATCACCAGCACGCCTGAAGTGATTGCGCTGGCGCAGGATCTGGGCTGCGAAGTCCTGCCGGCAGAGGCAGGCCCCAGCGCCAGCGTCGCGGCCGGGTTCGCGCACCTGGGCGCGCCGATGCTCGTCACCACCGCCGATCACGCGCTGCTCGACGCGCAGTGGGTCACCGATTTCGTGGCGGATGCCGGAGAGGATGCGGACGTCGCGATCCTCCTTGCACGGCGTGAGGCGGTGGAAAAGGCACTGCCCGGCAGCAAGCGCACCTGGCTCAAGATGGCCGATGGGGCCTGGTCGGGCTGCAACCTGTTCCTCCTCGCCCGTCCCGGCGCAGACGCCGCCATCGAGACCTGGAAAGCGGTCGAAGCCGACCGCAAGCGCCCCTGGCGCATCGCGCTGCGCCTTGGCCCCGGCATCCTCCTGCGCTTTGCGCTGGGACGCCTGACCATGGCCGAAGCGATTGCCCGGCTCGGCGGCAAGATCGGGGTGGCGGCGGTGCGCGTCGCGGCGCGCGACGGCCTTGCTGCGGTCGATGTCGACAAGCCCTCGGACCTTGTCGACGTGCGCGCGATCCTTGCTGCGCGAAAGACCCAGTAGGCAGGAAGATGAGTTCCGAGGGCCATTGCCCTCGGGCTCCCCGAACTGTCGAGCGCACGTGGGCCGGATGCCGGGGCACGACAGAGGAAGGGGACTATCGAATTGAGGGGCTTTGCCCCTCTCTTTCATGCCGGCTGACTTTACGCTTCACGAGCGGAGCTTCCGGCACGAGGTGCGCAAGACAGTTAAGGGATCAAGGGGCGATGGCCCCTTGAGAAGAAGACTTTTCTTCCACCCCTTACATGTACTTCATCTGGACCCGGATCGACTTCACCTTGGAGCCGACCTCGACGCCGACCTTCGTGTAGCTCGGCTTGCCCAGGTTGAAGATGTTGATCGAGGGGTTGTTGGACATCGCCCCGCCATCCTCGGTGATGTCGGTCTTGCCATTGCCGTTGAGGTCATGGCGCACCGCGACCCCATAGGTACCCGGGCCCGGCACGGGCAGGCAGAAGGTCATCGTGCCCGCCTTGGCCGGAACCTCGATGCGCGAGAGCCAGTGGCCCTTCTCGAGCCAGTCGGCCTTGGTCGCGCGGTAGGACTGCACGCGCATGTCGCCCTGCGAGGCCTTCACCCCGTCGACCGTGACCAGCAGGCCCGGCCCGCTCGCGCTCGTGCACTTGCGCAGGTCGTTCGAAATCTCGTTGCGAAACTGCGCGGATGCGGGCGCCGCGCCTGCCACGGCCAGGAGGCCGACCAGCGCGAAAGCGCCCATTCTGTGTCGAATCATATCGATCCAATCCTCAAGACAACTCGTTTTTCCGGCGCTCTGTCCTCACATCGGACAGGGCCGCGCCTGCGCAATCGGCAGGCCTTGAAGCAGGTATCTAGGTCTGGTGCGCTGAATAGGCACTGAATTTCAAGCACTCCGGGCACGCGAGACCCTACATGGGCTTGCACGCGGGGCGAAAGACGCTATCCGCGCGTCGATCCGGATCGGAGGCAAACCCCACATCGTGTGTGGAAAACGGCCCGATCCTGCCTTGTCGCCCCAACATGGGGTGCCGTATCTGGATGGCTAGAGGAGTTTCACGAGATCCATGACCACGCCGCTCATTTCCCCGTCGATCCTGTCTGCTGACTTTGCCCGTCTGGGCGAAGAAGTGCGCGCGATCGATGAAGCCGGGGCCGACTGGATCCACGTCGATGTCATGGACGGCCACTTCGTGCCCAACATCACGATCGGCCCGGCCGTCGTCAAGGCGCTGCGCCCGCACTCGGCCAAGACCTTCGACGTCCACCTCATGATCTCGCCGGTCGATGCCTACCTCGAAGCCTTCGCGGACGCGGGCGCGGACATCATCACCGTCCACCCCGAAGCGGGCCCGCACATCCACCGCACGGTGCAGACGATCAAGAAGCTGGGCAAGAAGGCCGGTGTCTCGCTCAACCCGGCGACGCCCGCCAAGATGCTCGACTACCTCATCGATGACATCGACCTCGTCCTCATCATGAGCGTGAACCCCGGTTTCGGCGGGCAGAGCTTCATCTCCAGCCAGCTGCGCAAGATCGAAGCCGTGCGCAAGATGGTCGAAAAGTCGGGCCGCGACATCCAGATCGAGGTCGATGGCGGCGTCGATGCCGTGACCGCGCCGCAGTGCGTGGCCGCCGGTGCCGACGTGCTGGTTGCGGGCTCGGCCACCTTCAAGGGCGGCCCCGATCACTACGCGGCCAACATCCGCAGGCTCAAGGGCCTCGACTGAGCACGGTGCGGCGCGATTTTCCCATCGACGCCGCCGCGCGCAACCAGGAGCCCCCTTCGGCCGTTCCGCTACCGGCTGACGCCGCCGAGCCGGGCGTCGAGGAGGGCTCCATGTACAAACCCACAGAAGACAGCGCCGCGCGCCGCGTGGACCCGCCTCTGGGAGATACATCCGTGCCCGAGGGTGCCGAGCCCCCCGTCGTCGGGGCCGACCAGTCCGAAACCGGCCGCGCGCTTGCGCTGGTCGACTTTGCGGCGCCCACCGTCAGCGCGGGCGAACGCCTGATCCGCTTTGCCTACAAGCTGGGCGTGCCGGGCACCATGCTCACCGCGCCCATGGGCAAGAAGGCCCGCATGCGCCTGCTGGCCACCGTGCGTGGCACCGTGCCCGGCGACAAGGCGGCCGGCACCGCCCTTCGCGCAGGCCACTTCCTTGTCCACGGCGCGCGCACGCCGATCACCCAGGTCGACTTCGGCGGCGCAGCGCGCGTGCCCCCGCCGCTCGAGCGCACCGTGCACAGCTTCGCCTGGCTCGCCGACCTCGAAGCCTGCGGGCCCCGCGAACAGGTCGCCCCCGTGGCCGAGCGCATCCTCACCTCCTGGCTCCAGGCCAATCCGAAGGCCCCCACCAAGACCGGCAAGGCCAGCCGCGGCCCGGCCTGGACGGTGGGGCACACCGGCGCGCGCCTGCTCAACTGGCTGGTCCACGCCCCGCTCATCCTCTCGGGTGAAAAGGCGCTGCGCGTGCGCATGCTGCGCCACATTGCCGAGACCGCCCGCTGGCTTGACCGGCAGGTCCACCACGCCGAAGATTCGCTGGGTGCGGTTGCGGGCTGGTGCGGCCTCGTGGCCTGCGGCCTGCTGCTGCCCGAAGGCCGCCCGCGCCGCCTCTACGGCGAAGCCGGACTGATGAAGGCGCTGGGCGAGCTGATGGGCGATGACGGCGGTGTCCTCTCGCGCAGCCCGCTTGCGCAGATGGAGGCCATCGCCCTCCTCGTGCGCCTGCGCAACTGCTACCAGGCCACGCGGCGCGACAGCACCGAGGCGATGGAGCACGTCATCGAGATGCTCGTGCCCCCGCTCCTTGCACTGTGCCACGGCGATGGTTCGCTGGGCTCCTGGCAGGGCGGCTGGGCGGTCCCGGCCGACACCGTGGATGGCCTCGTCGCAGCGAGCGGCGTGCGCACCCGCCCCTTACGCGACGTGCGCCAGTGGGGCTACCAGCGCGTTGCCGCGCACAAGTCGATCCTCCAGTTCGACACCGCCCCGCCGCCGATGCCGCGCGACGGGCGCTTTGGCTGCGCCTCCACGCTTGCCTTTGAATTCTCGCACAACCGCCAGCGCATGATCGTCAACTGCGGCGGCGCGGCGAGCGCGGGCGGGCTCGTCCCCGCACGGCTCGACCAGGGCCTGCGCGCCACCGCCGCGCACTCCACCCTGACGCTCGACGATGCCAATTCCACGGCCATCCTCATCAACGGCGCGATTGGCCAGGGCGTCACCGCCGTCGATGTCGACCGCAAGACGATGGAGACCGACAGCGGCGCGCGCGCGACCCGGCTCGAGGCCAGCCACAACGGCTATGCCCAGCGCTACACGCTGACCCACCGCCGCATCCTGATCCTGCGCGACGATGGCACCGAACTGCGCGGCGAGGACATGCTGCTGCCCTCCGGGCGCAAGGCCAAGCGCGGCAAGGTCGGCTTTGCGATCCGCTTCCACCTTGCCCCCGAAGTCACCGTTGCCCCCACCGAGGACGGCCAGGGCGCCGCCCTCGTCCTTGCCGACGGCAGCTACTGGCAGTTCCGCGCAGGCGCAGGCACCGTCGAGATCGAGGATTCGCTCTGGGTCGATGGCCAGGGCCGCCCCCAGGCCACCCACCAGATCGTCCTCCAGGGCCTCGCCTCACGCGGCGGCGGCACCTTCAGCTGGCTCTTCAAGAAGATGGGCTGAGCCCACCGGGGTTCTGCAAGATCGGAAGAGAAGACAATCCGAGGGCCATCGCCCTCGGGCTCCCCGCACTGTCGAGCGCAATGCGAACCGGGCGCTTATGCTCACCCGCAACGTCGCAGTTTCGACCCATTCAAGACTCTCAGCCGCCAATTTCGAGTTCCCAGATGCGGACGTTCCGGTTTTCCTGTCGGAGCGCCAACGCCGGGCCGGTAGGCGACTGTCTGAATTCAGCAGCCGACCTGAGGATAGCCATCGGTCCGTTGCCGCCAGTATTGCTGCAGTCCATCAAGGGTGCAAAGATGCTGAATGCGTATCCAAACGATCGTTCTTATCGGGATCTATTCCTCGGCGTTACTCGTGGCGGGCTACGGCTTGGGCAATTTCGAAGGTTCACGACATTCTGCCCCCTCGCCCTTGAAGGTTCTAGAGTATCCTGCCGAGAGGTGGATTGGAACGGATGAGCAAGTTCAGGACGCGGTTGAGCGTTGGGCAAGAAAGACCACGGCTTCCAATGCAGAAATTCTGCAACATCGAAAGCCTCGATCAATGTTTATTCCGACACGCAACCAAGGCTCAGGAATGCTCTGTATCGAACTTGAGCTAGAGCGGGGCGCTCTCGGCGGCTCACCGGTATATTGCTATGAGAACCAGACAACGAAACTCGTCGCAGAATACAGCGATGTTGAATAATTTCTGCATGCATGAAGTAGCGCGCGGCGGGTTTCGGATTCGCTGACGCGATGGACGAAGGTCATGAATGGGCGCGTGGCGGAATTTCGGCACACGCTCCGTTGCGGACATTGAACATTCGGCTACTTTTTGGTGATGCTGTACCGCAAACTGTCATTGCTAATCGTCGCCATTGCGCTGGTCATTTGTGCTTGGATCGGGACGATTTCGTACGTTCAACGAACACGCATGATTGAAGGAACGTGGATAGACCTGTTTGAAGGATCGAGCTTCTTTGAAAATCAAACGGTTGTAGATGCTTGTGGGCCGTATTTCGACCGAGCACCTTGGATGGCATACTATCCTTCTGACGCTACCGCGGAGGGCAGAATGGTGAGTGCCAACCGCAATTCCGGGGAGTTCATCAGTAAGTACGGGCGCTATCCTGTCGCGGCTTATCACGTGAAGTTTGTCGGGCGGCGGAAGGTTTCTGAATTTCTTGGATTAGGAACGCTTCTTGGTTTCGGATATGGTCATCTAGGCGCATTCGGCTCAGAGTTTCAGGTGGATCAAATGACGTCGATCCGCCCGATCCCTGATCTGCACTGTGATGTCCGCTAACCACCCATCCCGGCTGCAGGCCGATCGGATCGACAAGCGTAACCGGACGGGCCGCGCCCTGGCGGGTCGCTTCGGCTCTCGAACGACCGACAGGGCCGCGTGGCGGCCACTCCCGCCGCCAGTGCATAGAGGCCCTTCCGGGCCCGACCCTTCCCGGTCACTCATCGCTCCATTTTCGCTTCCAAGGTGCAGACCTTCCGCTTTTGCCCAGAAGCAGACCTCACCGCACGTCCTGCGCTGTCCGAGTTCCGGGAGCGCGAGGGCGATAGCCCTCGCATTGGCCTTGCTTCGTTTCTGTGCGGCACGGGATTTTGCTTTCCTACACCCGCGCCCTTGTGCGAGACCGGACGAAGGCGGTCGCATGCCTCACTCTCCTCCTGAAACCAAACGCTTTTCGAAGGTGACACGAGGGGGCCGGTAACACCCCCTGGACCGTGTCACCTGTGTCAACTTTGTGTCACCCTGTCCGCCCTTCGGGTGTGGACGCGGCCGTGCGGGCCACTTTTTGCCGCACGTACCCTTGCTCCTGTCCCGTCCGCGGCCTAAGGGCGCGCGCAAAGACTTGACGCCCTCTTCTTTGCAAGGAAGCCTTTCGACCATGAGCGATACTGTCCAGATCCGCCGCGCCCTGCTTTCGGTTTCCGACAAGACCGGGCTTGCCGAACTGGGCAAGGTCCTTGCCGATCGCGGCGTCGAGCTGGTCTCGACCGGCGGCACCGCCAAGGCGCTGCGCGATGCAGGGCTTACCGTGAAGGACATCTCGGAAATCACGGATTTCCCCGAGATGATGGATGGCCGCGTCAAGACGCTGCACCCCAAGGTCCATGGCGGCCTCCTCGCCGTGCGCGACAACGCCGAGCACGCCAAGGCCATGGAAGACCACGCGATCGGCGCGATCGACCTCGTCGTCGTCAACCTCTACCCCTTCGAGGCGACCGTCGCCAAGGGCGCGGACCGCGACACGATCATCGAGAACATCGACATCGGCGGCCCCTCGATGGTGCGCTCGGCGGCCAAGAACCACGCCTACGTCACCATCGTCACCGACCCGGTCGACTACGAGGGCCTGATGGTCGAACTGGAGGCCACCGACGGCGCCACCACGCTCGCATTCCGCAAGCTGATGGCCGCGCGCGCCTTTGCCCAGACCGCCGCCTACGATTCGATGATCTCGCAGTGGTTCGCCTTTGCCGACCAGGGCCAGGAGTTCCCCGAGATGCTCGCCGTCAACGGCCGCCTCTCGACCACCCTGCGCTATGGTGAGAACCCGCACCAGAAGGCCGCGCTCTACACGCCGGTCGGTCCCTACACCAAGGGTCTCGCCCAGGCCGAGCAGATCCAGGGCAAGGAACTCTCGTACAACAACTACAATGACGCGGACGCTGCCTTCGAGCTCGCCGCCGAGTTCAAGGGCCAGAAGCCGTCTGTCGTCATCGTCAAGCACGCCAACCCTTGCGGCGTTGCCCAGGGTGACACGCTGCTGGGCGCCTGGAACGACGCGCTGGCCTGCGACGATGTCTCGGCCTTCGGCGGCATCGTCGCGGTCAACCAGACTCTCGATGGCCCGACCGCCGAGGCGATCTGCCAGATCTTCACCGAAGTCGTCGTCGCGCCCGACGCGGACGAGGACGCGCGCGCCTTCTTCGCCAAGAAGAAGAACCTGCGCCTGCTGCTCACCGGCGAACTGCCCGACCCGCGCCGCGGCGGCCTCAACGTGAAGCCCATCACCGGCGGCCTGCTCGTTCAGGGCCGCGACAACGGCGCCATCGGCTTCGATGATCTCAAGGTCGTCACCGAGCGCGCGCCCACCGATGCGGAACTGGCCGACTGCCTCTTCGCATGGACCGTGGCGCGCCACGTCAAGTCGAACGCCATCGTCTATGCCAAGGACGGCGCCACCGCGGGCATTGGCGCAGGCCAGATGAACCGCCGCGACTCCTCGCGCATCGCCGCAATGAAGGCCGCCGAAGCGGCTGAAAAGTTCGGTTGGGACAAGCCGCGCACCCATGGCAGCGCGGTCGCCTCGGACGCCTTCTTCCCCTTCGCCGACGGCCTTCTCGCCGCCGCCGAAGCGGGTGCCAGCGCGATCATCCAGCCCGGCGGCTCGATCCGCGACGATGAAGTGATCGCGGCCGCCAACGAAGCGGGCCTCGCGATGGTCTTCACCGGAATGCGCCATTTCCGTCACTAAGACACCGACACGCCGGGGGCCGCTGCGAACATGACCTTGCTCTGGCTCGGCCCCCTCGTGACGCTCGGCTTCATGGCCGGGTTCCTGATTTCGGCCATCCTGCTGCGCATGGGGCGCCTCTCGCGCCCGGCCAGCTGGATCGCCGCGCTCGGCCTTCCCTTCGGCTGCGCGACCTTGCCGGTGCTGATTCTGGCCGCGCTTTCGCTCTTCGAAATGCTGATGGAAACGCACAGTCCTTCGACAGGAATGTGACACGTTCCCGCCGATTTCCTCGCCCTACCGCCCACATGAAACAACTCATCGTCCGGTCAACGGATGATGCCCTTTATTCACTCGACGCTCAGCCGTTTTGGGACAAGAGGGCGCGGAAGAAACCGGCGGCCCGCGCCGCCCCAACCGCTAGCTTTGATCGCTAGCCCCAACCGCTCGATTGCCTGGATACCCTATGCGCCTGCTCAAGACCCAATTCGCCCGCTTCTTCGCTCTCGGCTTCGCCGGTGGGGCCGTGCTGGTGTTCGGCGTCATGGGCATCGACACCGGCACCTCGCTTTCGGACTCGATGGTTCCCCCGGCCGAAGCCGCCACCACGCGTTGAGGCACGCCGGGCGCGGCGCACAGCCGCCCGGGCCCACGGTACCACCCGACATTGCGAAGCGGGGCCCGATGGCCCATATTGGAAGCATGGGCACCGATCTTCACGACGATTGCGAAATCACGCACGGCCACCACGAACACAGCGGCGAAGGCCTGAAGAAGGCCGCGCGCGACGTGCTCGTGTCGGCGGGCGAACAGTGGACCGACATGCGCGCGGACGTGTTTGCCTCGCTGGCCGAACGCACCACGCCCGCTTCGGCCTATGACCTTGCCGAAAGCGTTTCGGCGCTGCGCGGCAAGCGTGTTGCCCCCAACAGCGTCTACCGGATTCTCGACCTGTTCGTGCGCACCAACCTTGCGCGCCGGGTGGAGAGCGCAAACGCCTACATTGCCAATTCGCATCCCGGCTGTCGCCACGACTGCATCTTCCTGATCTGCGATGCCTGCGGCGAAGTCGTTCATATCGATGACGATGAACTGACCGGCGCGCTCATCAAGGCCGCCCGCGACAACGGGTTTGCCGACGTGCGCCCGGTCGTCGAACTGCGCGGAACCTGCGCTTCGTGCAGTTGAGGCACCCTCTTTTCCCAGTGCCAACTTGAAACGCCCGCCAATTTCTTGACTTTTCCTTGGCACAATCCTTACGGACGGCCGTTAGGACCCGATGGCTCCGAAGTCGATCAGATCGACATGCCCGCCGCACACGTGTAAGGCTAACCTGATGAACGCCAGCTCGGCAACGCCCCTCCTCGACACCGTTTCCACCCCTGATGACCTGCGCGCGCTTGCGCCCGGCCAGCTGCGCCAGCTTGCCGACGAGTTGCGCACCGAGACGATCTCGGCCGTGGGGCAGACCGGTGGACACCTGGGCTCGGGGCTCGGCGTGGTCGAACTAACAGTGGCGCTCCACTACGTCTTCGACACGCCCGCCGACCGCCTGATCTGGGACGTGGGCCACCAGGCCTATCCGCACAAGATCCTGACCGGCCGCCGCGACCGTATCCGCACGCTGCGCCAGGGCGGCGGCCTCTCGGGCTTCACCAAGCGCTCCGAGAGCGAGTACGATCCCTTCGGCACCGCGCATAGCTCCACCTCGATCTCGGCCGCGCTCGGCTTTGCCATGGCCAACAAGATCAAGGGCGTGCCCGGACGCGGCATTGCCGTGATCGGCGATGGCGCGATGAGCGCCGGGATGGCCTACGAGGCGATGAACAACGCCGAGGCCGCGGGCAACCGGCTGATCGTGATCCTCAACGACAACGACATGTCGATTGCGCCGCCGGTCGGGGGCCTCTCGTCCTACCTCGCGCGGCTTGTCTCCTCGGGCAAGTTCCTGGGGCTTCGCGAACTTGCGCGCCGGTTTGCCCGCCGCCTGCCGCGCCCGCTGGCGCAGGCCGCCCGCAAGACCGACGAATACGCCCGCGGCCTTGCCATGGGCGGCACCCTGTTCGAGGAACTGGGCTTCTACTACGTCGGCCCGCTCGACGGCCATGACCTCGATTCGCTGGTTCCGGTCCTGGAAAACGTGCGCGATGCGGGCGAAGGCCCGATCCTGCTCCACGTCGTGACGCAGAAGGGCAAGGGCTACCAGCCCGCCGAAGATGCGGCCGACAAGTACCACGGCGTCCAGAAGTTCAACGTCGTCACCGGCGAGCAGACCAAGGCCCCTGCCGGTCCGCCCAGCTACACCGGCGTCTTTGCCAAGGCCCTGATCGCCGAGGCCGAGAAGGACGACACGATCTGCGCGATCACCGCCGCGATGCCGTCGGGCACCGGGCTCGACAAGTTCGCCTCCTCCTTCCCCGAACGTTCGTTCGACGTCGGCATTGCCGAACAGCACGCCGTGACCTTTGCAGCCGGTCTGGCCGCACAGGGCATGCGCCCGTTCTGCGCGATCTACTCCACCTTCCTGCAGCGCGCCTTCGACCAGGTCGTGCACGACGTCGCGATCCAGAACCTGCCGGTGCGCTTCGCCATCGACCGGGCCGGACTTGTCGGAGCGGACGGCGCCACCCACGCAGGCTCGTTCGACATCACCTACCTGGCGACGCTCCCCAACATGGTCGTCATGGCCGCCGCAGACGAAGCGGAACTGGTCCACATGACCCACACCGCCGCGCAGCATGACAGTGGCCCCATCGCCTTCCGCTACCCGCGCGGCAACGGCGTGGGCGTGGAGCTGCCCGAGACCCCGCTGCGCCTCGAGATCGGCAAGGGCCGCGTGGTGCGTGGCTCGGCGGAAAAGGGCGGCAAGGTCGCCATTCTCTCGCTCGGCACGCGCCTTGGCGAAGCTCTCAAGGCCTCCGACACGCTGGAGGCCAAGGGCCTGCCGACGACAGTGGCCGACATGCGCTTTGCCAAGCCGCTCGACACGGATCTCATCCGCCGCCTGATGCTGAGCCACGAAGTGGTCATCACGCTGGAGGAAGGTTCGATCGGCGGCCTTGGCGCCCACGTCCTCACCATGGCGAGCGACGAGGGCCTTACCGATGCAGGTCTCAAGATCCGCACCATGCGCCTGCCCGACGTGTTCCAGGACCAGGACAAGCCCGAGAAGCAGTACGACGATGCGGGCCTCAACGCGCCGCAGATCGTCGACACCGTGCTTTCGGCCCTGCGCCACAACAGCCAGGGCGTGAGCGAAGCCAGGGCCTGAGGGGCAGCGCCCTCGGGCTCCCCACCCCAGTACACCTCACCTTGCTTCCGCTGTCCTAGCGGAGAGAGGTGAGTTCGCCCATTTGGGGGGTCAAGGGGCGATGGCCCCTTGAATCATTCGCCCTCCCTCAATCCGCGTAGATCATCTTGCGCGTCATCCCCCCGTCGATGACGAACTGCTGCCCCGTGATGAAGCCCGCGCCTTCCGAGGCGAGAAACGCGACAGCCCCCGCGATGTCCGCAGGCACGCCGACCCGCCCCACGGGATGCTGCGCGTGATCAATGGGCCTGTGTTCGGGCTCGCTGCGCGCGCTGGCCTTCTGCCAATCGGCCGTCTCGATCCAGCCCGGCAGAATCGCGTTCACGCGAATCTCGGGGCCCAGGCTGACGGCAAGCGCGTGGGTCATCGCGCACAGCGCGCCCTTGGCCGCCGCGTAGGCTTCGGTATCGGGTTCGGACTGAAGCGCGCGGGTGGACGCCATGAGGACGATGCTTCCCTGCCGCATCCGCAAGGGCGCGACCGAACCGCGCACGGCCAGGAACGCACCCGTCACATGGCTGTCCTGCCAGCGCCGCCATTCCTGCAGCGAAAGCTCCTCGATCGGCCCGGAGACCGGATCGGCAATCCCGGCGTTGGAAACAAGGAGATCGAGGCCGGCATGATCCGTCCACTGCGCGACCTGGGCAAAGGCCTGTGCCATGCCATCCTCGTCCGCCACATCGACGGCCTGGGTCAGAAGGTGCTGACTGGCGCACTCGGCCGCAAGTTCGGCCAGCGCCTCTTCGTCACGGTCGAAGGCGGCCACCTTCCACCCCGTGCCAAGAAGGTGGAGCACTACCCCCTTGCCGATACCCTGGGCGCCGCCCGTCACGATCGCGATCCGCATGGTGTCCTCGTATGTCCCTTCTTCGCTTCAGGGGAGGAACGCCTGCGGAGCGCGAAAGTGTCGACGCTGCGAACTTACCAGTCGTAGGCCTTGGGCAGGTAGGTGCGGTCCAGGTCCTTGTAGCGCTCGCGCAGCCGTGCCTGGTGACTGTCGAAGGGCTGCTTGACCCCGTCGATGTAGACCGCCTCGGGCGCCGAGGAGAGCTCCAGCGGATCGCCGTCCCAGATCACCACGTCGCCCACCGCGCCAGGTGCCAGGACGCCTTCCTTGCCGCCCATGCCGCTGATCTCGGCCGGGATCGAGGTGATCGCGGCAAAGGCCTGCGCCCAGGTGAGGCCAGTCGCGCCCGGCAGCTTGGTCAGGGCTACAAGGTTGCCCGCCTGCTCGGTCGCGCGGCGGGGCTGGTTGTCGCCCACGAAAAGGCCAATGCCGACCTTGACGCCCGCCTGGACCATGCGCCCGACATTCGACTGGGTCGCGCCCAGCACCTCGAACTGTTCAGGCAAGTCGCGCAGCGGCATGGTCAGGACCGGAACGCCCGATGCGGCAATCTCGCTCGCCACCATCCAGCCCTCGCTGGCACCGATCAGCACGAGTTTGAGAGCGGGAAACTCGCTCTTGAGCGCAAGCACGGCACGAATGTCGGAGGCGCGTTCGACATTGACGTAAAGCGCCTGCTCCCCCGAAAGGACAGGTGCAAGAGCCGCTGCGTCCGCGTGAGTCAGCAGCGCATCGGAGGCTCGCTCGGCCGAGGCCGACCCACCTGCAAGTGCCTTCGCCTCGCGCAGCGCATTGCGCAGCGTGACGTGCGCGGCCATGCGGCTGCCGCCAGCCTCACGCGCGCCGCCCTCACCCAGCACCACGAGCTGAAAGGCGCGCGGCTTGTCGACGAGCGCAGCGTCCGCGCCCAGATCAATCAACGCGCCCTGCCCGGCAAAGATCGCGTTGCCCGGGTACGGCGTCACGCTGGCGCGCGTCACCCCGCCTTCGCGGCTGACCGCGATATGTTCGTTCGCCGGGTTCAAGGCGGGCACGACATCGAGGCTGGCGTTGAACGGGCTCTTGTCGGCCGAGAGATCGTTGCTGTCGCCAACCGCCTGCACGTCCCACAGTCCCATGTCGGAAACCGCCGCGAAGATGCCGGGCGTCACCCACTTGCCGGTGCCGTCCACGGTCTCGACCCCGGCCGGGACCGCAACGCCCACGCCCGCGGCGACGACCTTGCCCCCCTGGACGAGGACGGTCGCGCCCTCGACGGGTTCGCTACCATCGCCCGTCGCCAGCGTGGCGTTGGTAACGGCAAGGTCCTGCGCAGACGCGGCAAGCGGCGCGGCGATGGCCATCAGGCTGGCGGCAAATGCGAGGATACGGCTCATTTCACGTCTCCTTCACCGGGCTGGCCAAGTTCGAAATCGCTGACCGGACGCATCCGGGGATTGGTGGCATCGAACAGCATTGCGCCGTCGATCCAGACCTTTTCCGGGCGGGTGTAGACCGAGAGCGGATCGCCGTTCCACAGGACGACGTCGGCCATCTTGCCTTCTTCCAGACTGCCGGTCTGATCGGAAATGCCCGCCGCCTTGGCCGCGTTGTAGGTGAACCAGGAAATGACCTGGGCGTCGGGAATGTCGATCCCCATCCGGCGCCCCGCACCTTGCGCCTTGGCCGCGGCCTGGTTGAGGCGCTGGATGCCGTTCTGGTCGTCCGAGTGGATGACCACGCAGGCGCCTTCCTTGGCGATCAGCGCGGCGTTCTCCGGAATGCCATCGTAGGCCTCCATCTTGAAGCCGTACCAGTCCGCCCAGACCGCCGAGCACACGTCCGCCTCGCGCAGCATGTCGGCGATCTTGTAGCTCTCCACCGCGTGGTGGAAGGTGGTGACCTTGTAGCCCGCCTCCTTCGCCATATCGAGCACGAGCGCCATTTCCTCGGCCCGGTAGCAGTGGTTCTGGACGAGGATCTCGCCCTTCAGCACGCCCTCCAGCGTTTCCTTGGCAAGGTCACGCTTCTCGTGGTCGCCCTCCATGTAGGCCTTGGCGTCGATCCAGGTCTGGCGGTTGACCGCGAAGTTGCCCATGCGCGTGGACGGCTTCATCCCGCGCGAGCCGTAGACGCGCTTGGGATTCTCGCCGCAGGCCATCTTGAGCGAATAGGGCGCGCCCGGGAACTTCATCTGCTGCACGGTGATCGCGGGCACGTTCTTGAGCATGACCGAGCGCCCGCCCATGAGGTTGGCCGACCCTGGCAGGATCAGAAGCGAGGTCACCCCGCCATTCGCCAGCGCCCGGCTGAAGCCGGGGTCCTGCGGCCAGACCGAATGCTCGGCCCAGACATCGGGCGTGGTCGGTGCGGTCGCCTCGTTGCCGTCCGAGTTGGCATCGACACCGGGCGAGGCGTAGTCGCCCAGGTGCGAGTGCGCGTCGATGACGCCCGGCGTCACGAACTTGCCAGTGCCATCGATGCGGTCGTAGCCTTCGGGAATGGCGAGGTCGGAGGCCCCCACGGCGACCACCTTGCCCTCGGCGAAGAGGACCGTGCCATTGTCGATCCGGCCCCCGCGCCCGTCATAGACAGTGGCGCCCACCAGCGCGGTCGGGCGCCCGGGATAGGCCTTGTAGGTCGAGGCGTAGGGCACCTCGCGCGACGCCTCGGCGTCCTTGTCCTTCGACTTCGCCTGCGCGCCCGGCGCCAGCGTAAGCGCGAGGGTCAGCGCCAGTGCGCTGCTCCACCGCCCGATCTGCGACGTCATCCTCATGTGTCATGCCCCTGCTTGAAAGAACTCCGGCCCGATCATCGCTGACCGGGCCGGAATGTTTGTGACCTTAGTTCGGCTTCACCTCGGGGTGAACGCCGCCTTCCTGGGCTTCGAGGCCCGCTTCGCCCTGCCCGGCAAGATCGTCCTCCGCGCCGTCGTCGCGCAAGCTGTCGAGGTGCATGAGGCGCTTGACCAGCGGGCTGAGGACGAGGACGGCCACGCCGATCCCCACGCCATACCAGCCCACCGTATTGTAGACGCCCAGCACCAGTTCCTTGCCCGCTTCGCCGCCTTCGAGGCCATCGCCGCCGGCCGCCTGCGAGATGAGGCCCGCCGCGAAGTTGCCCGTTGCCGAAGCAAAGAACCAGGTGCCCATGATGAGCGAGGCCATGTGCGCGGGCGCCAGTCGGTTCATCGCCGACAGGCCGACCGGCGAGAGGCAAAGCTCACCTGTGGTGTGGAGGAGGTAGATGAGGAAGATGAAGAGCACCGGCACGGCGTTGTCCATTCCCGCAGCCTTCGCGCCCCAGACGAGAACGAGGAAGCCAAGGCCGACCTGGATGACGCCCAGGCCGAACTTGAAGGGCGCCGAAGGCTCGAACCCGCGGCGGCCCAGCATCGTCCAGATCCCGGCAAAGAGCGGGGCAAGAAGGAAGATATAGGCTGCATTCAGCGACTGGAACATCGAGGCGGGCGCCTCGAAGCCAAGCATGTTGCGGTCAACCTCGCGGTCGGTGAAGAGCGAGAGCGAGTTGCCCGCCTGCTCGAACAGCGCCCAGAACACGATCGACACGAAGATCAGGAACAGCGCCGCGAAGATACGGTCGCGGTCATGTCCGGGCAGCTTCACGACCGAATAGAGGATCACGCCCAGGACCAGGATCCCGCCAAAGACGCCGAGCAGCGTGCCGACCACGGCCTGGTTCTGCACCAGCCACCAGCAGGCCAGCACGGCCACGAGGCCGACGCCGTAAAGCGCCCATTCAAAGCCCTTCGACAAGGGCTTGGGCGCTTCGCCGCGGCCCATCAGGAGCGGCTTGAAGACGACGAAGACGACAAGGCCGAGCAACATGCCCACGCCCGCCGCGCCAAAGCCATAGGACCAGCCGTAGACCTCGCCCAGATAGCCGCACAGCAGCGAACCGAGGAAGGCGCCCAGGTTAATGCCCATGTAGAAGATGGTGTAGGCCGGATCACGGCGCGCATCGGTGCGCGGGTAGAGCTGGCCGACGATCACCGAGATGTTCGCCTTCAGGAAGCCGGAGCCCACGATAATGAAGGCCAGCGCCAGCCAGAACACGTTGAGGCTGGCCGCATCCTGTCCGCCCGAACCTTCAAAGCCCATCAGGAAATGGCCGAATGTCAAAAGTATCGCGCCGTAGGACACCGCCTTGCGCTGCCCCAGGTAGCGGTCAGCAAGGTAGCCGCCCAGCACCGGGGTGATGTATACGAGCGCGGTGTAGGCGCCGTAGATGACACCCGCTTCCCCGTCCGAGAAGAGCCAGTGCTTGGTCAGGTAGAAAATGAGCAGCGCGCGCATGCCGTAGTAGGAGAAACGTTCCCACATTTCGGCAAAGAACAGGACGAAGAGGCCTTTCGGATGCCCCAATATGGTGCCGCGGGCATCCCCGCTTTCGGCATAGTGTGTCGCCATCGACCCCGGAATTCCCTTGATTGATCGTGTTGTTCGGCCCTGTGCGCCGCACAGCAGAGGGGCGCGGGCCGCGTATGACGGGCGAGCCTAGCGCCAAAACGGTCATTGTGAAGGGGGGACCTTGCCTCGTGCACACCCATGTCACGGCGCGAAGGCCAGCGATTCGCCCCGGAAATGGACGGGCAAAGGTTAGGCGTTGCGTCATGCGCCACGAAATGTCATTTTCCCTTTCGACGCGGACGTTTGAATACGCAATTTTATGATTCGATGGGGTGCGGTCCTTTTTTCGGGCCGCTGTTGGAACCAGTTCCGGAATGTCCGGCGTGGTCGGACCCGGTGCAATTGGGGGATGCAATGATCAGATCCGAACTGCTGCAGGCACTCGCCAAGGAAAATCCCGAACTGCGTGCCGAGGACGTGGAAAGCGCGCTCGACACCTTCTTCAACGAGATCGGCCAGCGCCTCGCCGACGGTGGACGCGTGGAACTGCGCGGTTTCGGCGCCTTCTCGACACGCCATCGTGACAGCCGCGTGGGCCGCAACCCGCGCACCGGCGAAAGCGTGGAGGTCCCCGAAAAGCGGGTGCCCTACTTCAAGCCGGGCAAGGAAATGCGCGCGCGCCTCAACGTCACCTGACCAGGCCGGGCGCGCCGGGCCCCCCGCGGCTTCGCGCGCGCCTGCAAGGTCCTCGCAAGTTCCTCGTTGCCGCCGGCCCCGCGATCTGCCAGATCGCTGGCCACGCCTGTGCGGGCGTGGCGGAATGGTAGACGCCGGGGACTTAAAATCCCCTGATCCTTGATCGTGCGGGTTCGAGTCCCGCCGCCCGCACCACAAAGCCTGTCCAGGATGGCCGCGCACGGCCTGCCCGTGGAGCGCTCCTTGCCGATGCCTGCCCTCGACCCTTTCCGTGCCGGGACCTGACCGGCTGCTGCGCCCGCGCCATCTGGCCGCGCTGGCCCAGTGCCCGCGTCGGCTCTGGCTGGAGGCTCATCGTCCCGAGTTGGCGCGAGCCACGCCCCACTTCGAGAGCGCGCCCTTCGACATTCACGAACTGGCCCGTGCGCAGGAAGGCACCGGCACGCGGCTTGGCCCGCACCAAAGCCACGAAACGGCGCTGCGACGTACCCGCCGGATCCTCGCCGCCGGACACCCGGGTCCTATCTTCGAGGCCCGCTTCGTCCACGAAGGCCTCCTGGCAGAGACAGACCTGCTCACCCGCGATCCCCTGGCGCCGGAGCGCTGGCGGCTTACCGCCGTGCACAGGACCACCAAGCCCAAGCCCCACCATGTCGCCAGGCTGGCGGCCCAGATGTGGACCCTCGAACAGTGCGGGGTACCAATCTCCCGCGCCCAGATCCGCCATATCGCTCCCAGTTTCGTGCTCGAAACGCCGGGAGAGTATCGCGGTCTCTTCACCGACACCGACGTCACCGCCTCCGCGCGCGCGCAGCAGTCCGACATGGCGGATCGGCTCGGGGAAGCCCGCCGGATCGTTTCGGGAGCAGAACCGGACTGCCCGACCGGCCCGCATTGCCGCAAGCCTGCGCCCTGCCCCTTTGCCGCGCATTGCCAGGCGCTGGAGGACGCGCCGGAATGGCCGGTCACGCTTCTGCCGGACGGAGGCGGGCGCAAGTGGGCCCGCAAAGGCGTGTGCGACCTTCGCGAACTCGACGCAGCGACCATGGCAAAGCCGCGCGAGGCTCGCATCGTGGCGGCCACCCAGAGCGGCAAACCCTACCATGACACCCAAGGGGCGCGCCGCGCCATGGCGTCCTGGAGCCGGCCCCGCGCCTGGCTCGATTTCGAGACGATTGCCGCCTCGGTACCGCTCTGGACGGGTACCAAACCCTACCAGCAGGTGCCCTTCCAGTTCTCGCTCCACCTCGAGCAGACCGACAGTACGATAACCCACCATCAATACCTGTGCGTCGATGGCAGCGACCCACGGCCGGGCTGCGCGGAGGCACTGGCGCGCACGATCCCGCCCAACGCGACCATCATTGCCTACAATGCCGGGTTCGAGCGCGCGATCCTGCGCGCGCTGGCACGCCAGGTCCCCGCTTTCGAAGCCCCCCTGATGGCGCTGACCGAACGCACGGTCGACCTGCTCCCCGTCACCCGCAACCATTGGTACCACCGCGACCAGCGTGGCTCCTGGTCGATCAAGGCGGTGCTGCCCACGATTGCCCCGGACCTCGCCTACACCCAGCTTGCCGTTCAGGACGGCGCGATGGCCCAGGACAGCTTTCTGGAAGCCAGTTCGCCCGCCACCTCGCCCGAGCGCCGCCGCGCGCTGGAAGAGGCATTGCGGGCCTATTGCACCCGCGACACCTGGGCGATGGTGGTCCTCGCCCGGCGACTGGCCGCTCCACAGGAAGGGAGCGCGAACGATTAAGGGCCGCCTCGGCCTGTCAAGGTTTGGACCATACCTGATCCCGCCATGATCCCCGCGCATTGTCAGCGCCCGCACCATCGGTAGAGTGGCTCAGGAATGGGCGCGCCGTTCCATCCGCACCGCAAGGCGCGCGCGTCCGAAAATACAGGGGGCCCTGCCGATCTCATGACCATACAGCACGTCCATCCGGCACGCAGTCACGCGTCTGCGCTCCAACCTACTCATGAGAAAGCGCGTACTTGGGGCTTCGCCGCGAGCCTGGCAGCCCTTGCGCTGGCGCCCCTGCCCGCCGCGGCGCAGGACTATGACAACGAAGCCAGCCGCCTCCTCGCCAGCGACAAGTTCGCGGCCGCCAGGCAATCGCTCGCGGCCGACTACGACACCATTGTTGCCGATCTCATCACCCTGACCGAGATCGAGGCGCCCCCGTTCAAGGAAGACAAGCGCGCGGCCGCCTACGCGCAGATGCTGAAGGCGGCCGGACTCGAGAACGTCCAGACCGATGCCCAAGGCAATGTCATGGGTCTGCGCAAGGGTTCGGGTGGCGGCCCGCTGATCGCGGTCGCCGCACACCTCGACACGGTCTTTCCCGAAGGCACCGATGTCACCGTAAAGCGCGAGGGCGACCGCCTGACAGCCCCCGGTATCGGCGATGACACCAGCAGCCTGCCGGTGCTCCTCGCCTTCATCCGCGCCATGGACAAGGCCGGGTACACGACCAGAGCCGACATCCTGTTCCTGGGCGATGTGGGCGAAGAGGGCCCGGGCAACCTTCGCGGCATGCGCCATCTTTTCAACGAAGGGCCCTACGCGGGCAAGATCGACGCCTTCATCTCCTTCGAGCCGGGCAAGGCCGGGCGCATCACCCATGGCGGCATCGGCTCCAGGCGCTACACGGTGACCTTCAAGGGCCCGGGTGGGCACAGCTATGGGGCTTTCGGTCTCGTCAACCCGGCCTACGCGATGAGCGATGCGATCACCCAGTTCGCGCGGATGCAGGTCCCCGCCTCGCCCAAGACGACCTACAGCGTGGGGATCGTCGAGGGCGGCACCTCGGTCAACTCGATCCCCTTCGCAACTTCGATGACCGTCGACATGCGCTCGGAAAGCGCCGAGGAACTGGCGAAAGAGGAAGCCGCCTTCCTCGCCATCCTTCCCGGTGCCGCCGCACGCGAGAACGCCGCGCGCTCAACCGAGCAAGGCGAGATCACCTACGAGACCACGCTCATCGGCGACCGCCCGGTCGGCCTCACCCAGCGCTCCGCGCCCATCGTCGAATATGCGCGCGCCACCAGCGAGGCGATGGGCTTCAAGGTCCACTACGGCAGCAGCTCGACCGACAGCAACCTCCCGATGAGCCTGGGAATTCCAGCCGTCACGCTCGGCTCGGGCTTCACCACCCACCGCGCGCACTCGCTCGACGAGTACCTCGAACTCGACCGCGAGAGCGACCTTGCCAGCATGAGCGCCGGGCTCGCGACGTTGCTGCTCCTCGCCGAGGCCGACTAGATCCGGGGGACATCCGGCATCACGAAGTATTCCAAAGGGGGGGATTGATGAAACTGATCCGCACGCTGGCCTTGCTCACCGCGAGCACGGCCCTGACCACGACAGCGCCGAGCACGGCCGCCCTCGCGCAGGACGGGCCGGCCTATCAGGACAGCGAATGGGCGGGCCTTGCCTACCGCGAGGTCGGCCCCTGGCGCGGTGGGCGCGTCACCACGGTGACCGGCGTCGAGGGCGCACCTCTGGTCTACTACATGGGCACGACCGGCGGCGGGGTCTGGAAGACCACTGACGGCGGGCACACCTGGAACAACGTGAGCGACGGGCAGATAAAGGTCGGCTCGATCGGCGCGGTTGCCGTAGCCCCAAGCAACCCCGAGATCGTCTACGCGGGCACCGGCTCCTCCAAGATCCGCAGCAACGTCTCGATCGGGCGCGGCATCTACAAGTCCTCCGACGCGGGCGAGACCTGGACGTTCATCGGCCTTCGTGACGTCGGCCAGATCGCGGCCGTACGGATCAACCCGCAAGACCCCGACGAGGTCTTCGTCGCGGCCTCGGGCAATCCCTTCACGGACAGTCCGGAGCGCGGCGTCTACCGCACCCGCGACGGCGGCCAGAGCTGGACGAAGGTCCTGTTCCTCGCCGACGCGCTGGGCGCAGCCGACATCGAATTCAAGCCTGGCGATCCCAGCGTCCTCTACGCCACCATGTGGCACGGGCTACGCAAGCCCTGGACCATCATCTCGGGCAGCCTGGATGGGGGCATCTACAAGTCCAGCGATGGCGGCGACACCTGGGCAAAGCTGGGCGGAGGCCTGCCCACCGGCCTGTTGGGGCGCGCCAACGTGGGGGTGAGCGCCGCCACCCCCTCCCGCCTCTACGCCCTGATCGAGGCCGACCCGGGCCACGGCCTCTACCGCTCGGACGACGAGGGGACGAGCTGGACGCGGGTGAACGATGAAAAGCGCCTGATCACCCGGCCCTTCTACTACACCACGCTGGGCGTCGATCCGAGCAACGCGGACGTCGTCTACGTCGGCAACGAAGGCTGGTTCAGGTCGGTGGACGCAGGGCAGAGCTTTGTCACCCGCCCCGTGCCCCACGGCGACAACCACGACGTCTGGATCAATCCGGCCGATCCCGCCAACATGATCCAGGCCAACGACGGCGGCGCGAACGTTTCCTTCGACGGCGGTGACCACTGGAGCACGCAGGCCAACCAGCCGACGGCCGAGCTCTACCAGGTCGCGGTCGACGACCAGTTCCCCTACCGCCTCTATGGCGCGCAGCAGGACAACACGACCGTCATCGTGCCCTCGCAGCCGCTGGGCCAGAACCGCCCCGACTACCTCATCGGCCCGGGCTGCGAGACCGGCCCGATCATCCCCAAAACCGACGATCCGAATGTTGTCTGGGGCGGCTGCAAGGGCCAGTTCTCGCGCCTCGATATGAGCACGAACGGCAACGAGCAGCAGTTCTGGATCGGCAGCGAGTCGCTCTACGGCAACGATCCCGACCAGCTGCGCTACCGCTTCCAGCGTGTCGCCCCGCTCGAAACCTCGCCCACCGATCCCGACACCGTCTACTACGGTTCTCAGTATGTGCACCGCTCGCGCAATGGGGGCGAAAGCTGGAAGGTCATCAGCCCCGACCTCACCGCCACGCCCGAGGGCACACAGAAGGCCTCGGGCGGGCCGATCACCCGCGATGCCACGGGCGAAGAGGTCTACTCCACGCTCTACGCGATCCGCGAAAGCCGCGTGCAGCCGGGCGTCATCTGGGCCGGTTCGAACGACGGGCTGGTCTGGGTCACACGGGACGACGGCAAGACCTGGGCCAACGTCACGCCTGAGGGGCTGCCCGAAGGCGGACGCGTCCAGAACATCGATCCGGGCAAGCACGCGGCGGGCACGGCCTATGTCGCGATCCACCGCTACCTGCTTGGCGACTTCGCGCCCTACCTCTACCGCACCGATGATTTCGGCCGGACCTGGACCAGGCTGACCGACGGGACCAACGGCATCGCCACAGACGAGCCGACCCGCGTCATCCGCGAGGACCCGGAGCGCCCGGGCCTTCTCTACGCGGGCACCGAGTTCGGCCTCTATGTCTCGTTTGACCGGGGGGCCAACTGGCGGCCCTTCCAGCTCAACCTGCCGGCAACACCTATCACCGACCTGCGTCTAGCGCACGGCGACCTCGTGCTCTCGACGCAGGGGCGCGGCTTCTGGATCCTCGACAACCTTGGCGTCCTGCGCCAGCTGCCGCCCGCCGGGACCTCGGCCTCGTCCAGCCGCCTCTATCGGCCCGTCGAGGCGGTGCGCGTCAACGCCCGCGCCGACAAGGGTCCCGCCCCTGGCGAAGGCCCGAGCCATGTCCTGCCCGGGGCCGAGATCGACTACTACCTGGCCCCCGGCGCTTCGGGTCCGCTCACCCTCACCGTGCTCGACGATCAGGGCAACTTGGTCCGCCGCTTCACCAGCGCCGGGGATAGCCCGAAGAAGGACGGGGCAGGCCATACCTCGGGCGGCTACCGCGCGCGCACCTCCGCCCATCCCGACGCGAACCCGGGCATGCACCGTTTCATCTGGGACCTGCACACCACCGGCAAGCCCTTTGGCCTTGCCACCACACCGGAGAGCCGCGCGCTCCTCACCGGCATGACGAAGACCGACCACTTCCCCCAGGGGCCGATGGCCGTGCCGGGCACCTACAGCGTGCGCATCGAACAGGGCGGCTCTACCATGACCCAGCCGCTCACCGTGGTCGAGGACCCGCGCATCGTGGCGAGCGGGGTCACCCAGGCCGACCTCGACGCGCAGTTCGCGCACAACCGGAGCGTACTGGCGCTGGTCCACGACACCAGACTGGCGGCCTGGCGTCTGCGCCGGGCCCAGGCCACGGGCCGCGTGGCCGAAGCGACGTTCACCCCCATCGCGCAGCGCCTGCTGACCCCGCCGATCCGCTACAGCCAGCCCGGCCTCGAGACCCACGTGACCTACCTCTACCGGGAGACCACGGCGGCCGACCAGCCGGTCGGGCGCGACGCCGTCGCGCGTCTGGCCGAACTGCGCCAGGCCCTGGGCGGGATCGTGCAGGACCTTGACGCCGCACTGGGGCCGATCACTCCGGCCGAACTCACCGCCTACCTTCAGGGCGACCCCGCCGTCCCGGAGACCTGAAGCCGGCCATCCCGCCACGGCCTGCGCAAGACGCGGCGCATGGCCAAAGGACGTTCCGCACCTTGTTGACCCGGCCTCTTGTTCCCTCCGTACCGCTACGACGCGCTTCCCGCACGCTCGCCGCGGGATGCGCGCTTACCCTGGGCCTGCCGCAAGCTGCCCTTGCCCAAGGGCTTGCCATCTCCGAGACCATCGTGGTCCAGGCCGACGAGGACCTTGGCCCGCTCGCCGCCTCCGAAACCCGCCATGACGTCTCAGCCGCACGGATCGAGGAACTCAACGCAACCACGCTCGACGAACTCGCCGCCAGCCTTCCGGCCGTCCACATCCCGGTCAATTCGCGCGGCGAGGCCATCGCGGTGCTGCGCGGTGCGAGCGAACGCCAGCTTTCCACCTTCTTCGAAGGCGCCAGTCTCAATATCCCCTGGGACAACCGGCTCGACCTCTCGCTGCTTCCAGCTGGCCTCGTGGGCCACGTGCAGAGTGCGGCGGGCCCGCTGGCTCCGCACTACGGCGTCAACGCGCTGGGCGCGATCAGCTTCTGGGCTCGGAACCGTGGCGGGGGCAGTCTTGCCCACGGAACCGGCGACCTGACGCGCGGCAGCGTCGCCATACGCGCAGGGCCAGCGGTTCTGGGCGGGGGCTACTCGGCACGCGACGGCACGGCCCTCGCACGCGGAGCCAACCTGCCCCATGCACAGAGCGCCCCCGACATTCGTACCAACACCGATCGACGGCTCGGCGATGTCTTTGCCCATCTGGACACCGATCTTGCGGGCCAGACCCTGCGCGTGACCGCCTTCCACGTCTGGGGCAACAAGGGCATCGCACCGGAAGGCAACGTCGCGGACGGCGCGCGTCACTGGCGCTATGACGGCATTGCCCACACGGTCCTGACCGCCAGCCTGCATTCCCCGCTCGGCCCGGCGACCACGCTCGACAGCACCGGCTGGATCCAGCGTTTCGACCAGGACATCGTGGCCTTTGCCGACGCGAGCTACACCGCGCGCGACAGCCTCCAGACCGACCGGGACCGGACCTGGGGCCTTCGTGAACTGCTGCACCACAGCTTTGGCGCAGCCACGTTCGAGGGCTCGTTCAATCTCCTGCAGTCGACCCACCGTCAGCGCGACGCCGACTATGTCGGCAATGTCCTGCCAGCGGGGCGAGGCCCCACCGCTCGCTACACCCAGCGCACCTGGAGCCTGGGGGGCGAGCTCGAATACGCCTTCGGCCAAGCGCTGCGCGCCGAGATAGGAGTGGGCTACGACGTCGTCGAATACCGGCGCACGGGCGCGTTTCCCCGGATCGAAGACGTGGGCGCGTGGAGCGGACGCGCCGCGCTCCTGGCCGGCGCAGGCGGGGGCTGGACACTGCGCGCCGCCCTTGGCCGCAAGACGCGCTCCGCCACGATGCGCGAACTGTTCGGGTCGGGCATCAACCGCTTCCTGGCCAACGAGGACCTGCACCCCGAGTCCATCGTCAGCGCCGAACTGGGGGCGGAGTGGACCGACGGGGAGGGCTCGTCCTTCTATCTTGTCCCCTTCCTCCAGGACCTTGACGACACCATCGACCAGCGCCGGGTCGACGGGCTGCGCCAGCGCATCAACCTTTCAGGTTCGCAGGTGAAGGGGCTCGAGGCCGGGGGCAACTGGCAGGCCAACGAAGCCTTCGCCCTGAGCGCAAACGTGACCTGGACGCACACCCGCCGCAAGGATCCCCCGCCAGGCCAGATCAACCGCATTGCCGAGCGTCCTGCCCTCCTCGCCACGATGACCGCGCGCTACACGGCTCCGGCAGGCATCGCCGGATGGCTGCGCGCGCGGCACATCGGACGCGCCTGGTCCGCGGACGCGGACGGCACGCTCGTCCCACTCAACCGCGCCACCACGTTCGACCTGCAGGCCAGCTACATCCTTCACGGGCCCGGCCTGCCGCTGCAGCTCTTCATCAATCTGGCCAATCTCACCGACGAAGTCGTCACCCCGCAGCTCGGCCTGCCCGGGCCGGGACGCACACTGCTGGTCGGCTTCAAGGTGCTCTGAGCTCCCTTGGGTGGCCGGGTCAGCAGATCTGGGCCCTGCCTTTGAGGCCCCTGTAGACGGAGCAACGAAGAAACTTCGCAAGGCGTCAGTTCTTGGCGCAGTCTGCAATTTTATTACACTTTTATGGCGATTTTGTTCATCGCACTGCGCCTGTGAAAAACCAAGAGGATATCCCCCTTATCAGTTGACAGGCGCAATCGAACTCGAAAGAGGAATGATATCCGCTTTCCTACAAATATTGCGTCGCACAACGCGGCCTTCTTGCCGACAAGAAGATTGTTGCAGTTTGTTTCTACAATGCCCGAACCTTGTTGGAGAAATCTCGCAAAAGGATACATTTTTTATTTAAAACCAAAGCGTTGCATGATTGCAACGCCTCGCAAAGATATTGCTTGAACATTTCCAAAGGCATTGAACGTCCCTGCCCTGCCCGCCAACAGACAGCGCTCACGGCTCTCGCGTCTGTCGATCGCGAAAGCCCTGCAACCGAGCCGGGATCCCCCAGCGCCCCCACGCTGCCCGGCTCCAAGGGACAAGGACAACTACGTGACACCCACTTTCCGGAAGGCTGCGCTGCGCGGCGCCACCAGCCTGACCGCTTTCGCCCTGCTGTGCGGCACCGCCCAGGCTCAGGACGCCACCGCTCCGGCCCCGGCCGCCAGTGAAGGCGCCGACGATGTCATCATCGTCACCGGCTCGATCACCCGCAACCCGGCCGCCGCCACCGCCTCGCCGGTCGTCTCGATCACCTCGGACGATCTGGAAAAGCGCGGCATCAAGACTGTCGCCGACACGCTGCAGACGCTGACGGCCAACAACGCAGGCACGATCCCCGCCAGCTGGTCGGGCAACGGCTTCACCACCGGCGCCACCGCCCCGTCGCTGCGCGGCTTCAACAACGCCTACACGCTGACGCTGTTCGACGGCATGCGCACCGCCTACTACCCGCTTGCGGACGACGGCCAGCGCAACATCGTCGACATCAACTCGATGCCCGGATCGGTTGTCGACCGCGTCGACACCTTGCTCGACGGCGCCTCGGCGACGTACGGCTCGGACGCCATCGCAGGCGTGGTCAACGTCATCACCAAGCGCCAGATCCAGGGCCTGCACCTCGATGCCTCGATGGGCGTTTCGCAGCGCGGCGACGGTGACGAGCAGCGCATCAACGGCACCTACGGCTACGGCGATCTCGACGACCAGGGCTTCAACATCTACGCGAACTTCGAGTACCAGAAGAACGCCGGAATGGACCTCTCGGCCCGCAAGGGTCCGTGGAGCACGGCCGACCAGTCCTCGATCTGCGGCGGCCCGGCCGACGGCTGCCTTACCAACAGCGTGCGCAACGGCATCCAGGCCGACGGCGGCTTCAACGGCATCCAGTCGACCATCGTTCCCTTTGTCCAGCCCTTCACGCAGGACGCCGACGGCAACTATGTCGCACAGGGCGACTACCAGCTGCTCAACCCGGATGCGGGCTGCGGCCGCCTGAACGCGGTCACCCTCACCCCCGAGCAGCAGGCCCAGGGCATCGCCGGCACCCCCTCGGTGGTCTGCCAGCAGGACCTCACCAACGACTACGAGGCCTACACCGCGCGCACCAAGCGCATCGGTGGCACGCTGCGCGGCACGGTACGTCTGAACGACCTCACCGAGGCGTTCCTTATGTTCAACTACTACAACGTGACCACGGCAAACCGCATGGCCCCCTCGGGCTGGACGGGCCGCACGGCCGCAGGCGGCGACCGCGTCACCATCAGCCAGATCTACCTGCCCGCCTATGTCTGCGCGAACGGCGTGGGCACGCTCTCGGCCGACAACCAGCTGACCGGCACCGGCTGCGATGCCAGCAACGGCACGCTCAACCCGAACAACCCATTCGCGGCGCAGGGCCAGTCGGCTCGCCTGCTCGGCATGCCCGACATGCCGCGCTACACCTACACCAACGCCAAGACCTACCGCATCTCGGGCGGCGTCGACGGCTCGTTCGGTGACGGTTGGGACTACATGATCGGCGCGACCGCCTCGGAAGTCACGCTCGACGTCACCAACACCGGCTACATCAACGCCCAGGGGCTGATGGACGCGGTGGCGCAGGGCACCTACAACTTCATGGATCCCTCGGCCAACTCGGCCGAAGCCATCCAGGGCGTGTTCCCCGACCAGCACAAGCGCGCGACCTCAAAGCTGGCGCAGGTCATGGCGACCCTCAGCAAGGACGTGTTCGAGCTGCCGGGCGGCATGGTCAACGTCGCGATCCAGGGCCAGTACCGCTACGAGTCGATCAACAACCCGAGCTCGAACGCCCCCAACGACGTGAACCCGGCGGACCGCTACTACGGCATCAACGCCATCGGCGTGAAGGGCCACCGCGACGTGTGGTCGGCGGCCTACGAGATCTCGGTTCCGATCGTGGACGAGTTCCGCGTGAAGGCCGACGGTTCGTATGACCACTACTCGACCGGCCAGGAAAACTTCGCGCCCAAGTTCGAGGCCGAGTTCCAGCCGATCGACGAGCTTAAGCTGCGCGGCACGTTCACCAAGGGCTTCCGTGCCCCGAACCTGAACGAATCGTTCCAGCTGCCCTCGACCGGCTACATCAACGCCACGATCAACTGCAGCAACGCGGCCTTCCAGGACTTCTGCGCGGCCCACGCCAGCAACCCCGGCTACTACGAGGGCGGCTACAACCTGGGCATTACCTCGGCCGGCAACCCGGACCTGAAGTCCGAGAAGTCGACCTCCTACACCTTCGGCGCGGTGATCCAGCCGACCCGCAACATCACGCTGACGGTCGACTACTGGCGCACCAAGATCAAGAACCTGATCACCTCGGTGAACCCCACCGATGCGCTCTATGCCGCCTACTACGGCAACAACGGCCAGGTGAACATGCCGGGCATCACCGTGACGCAGGGGGCACCCGATCCGGAGAACCTGGGCGCGCTTCCGCTGATCGGCGAGATCGGCAGCTCGTTCCAGAACGCGAACTCGATGCTCGGCAAGGGTATCGACTTCTCGGGCTCGGCCTACTTCGGGATCACCGACACGATCACCTGGCGCACCAACGCCACGGCCTCGTACCTGATCCGTCTGCAGCAGGACATCGACGGCACAATCAACCGCTTCGATGGCTCGCTGGGTGGCTGTAACTGGACCTCGTGCTCGGGCGCTCCGCGCTTCCGCGCCTCGTGGCAGAACACGCTGGACTTCGACGAGCAGACCAGCGTGACCCTCACCGCGTACTACACCAGCGGCTACTCGAGCACCGCGTCCGATGCCGGTGGCACCTACAAGGACTGCGAAGCCAGCGCCGCAGCTGGTCAGCTCGTGACCTACCCGGACAGCGGCCGTGCCGTGCAGTGCCATGGCCCCAGCACCTTCAACCTCGACGGCCACGCCGAGACGAAGATCGGCGACGGCAAGTTCACGCTCTACGCGGATGTCATGAACATCCTCGACGGCAAGCCGAAGTACGACCCCAACGCCGCCTACGGCATCTACAACTTCAACGCCGCATGGCAGGATCGTCTCTTCATGGGCCGCTACTTCCGCATCGGCGCGAAGGTGGACTTCTAAGGCAACTCACGTCTCGTCCGGCGGTCCGGTCCCTTGTTGATCGTCGGACAGGACGGCGCCCGTCGTCCGGTTCCCCGCTGCGGTTGCCTGAAACCCTGATCGCAGCGCATCCTCCCGCCGGATAGACCGGGCCCCGAGAAGGGGCGGCCTCCCCACGAGGCCGCCCCTTTTTCGTGTCCGCAGACCACGCGCATATCCGTAGGCTGCCGCTTGCGATCCGCTAACCCTATCCGACCTAGATTGCTTCTCCAGGCCGCTTGATTGGCTGGCTAACCGAATGGCCGGAAGGAGATCGGATGGTCCGTGCCCTGTTCCCCGCGGCATCGCGGGATAGAACCGAGAGCCTTGTCGAGGCAGCGCCAGAAGCGCCCTGCTCGCCGTTCGGACGGCGAGCGCCGCGCGAACATGTCGAGATGCTGGCGCGCTTTCGCCGCACCATTTCCAGCAGCACGGTCATGCTGAAGGATCTCACCCCCTATGGCGCCCGGATCGAGGGTGTGGAGGGGCTGGAACCCGATGAGGCGGTGCGTCTTGCCCTGCCCGGCCAACGCCCGGCCCTTGCCTTCGTCGCCTGGTCCAACGCGCACTGCGCCGGGCTGGAGTTCGCCGAACCGCTCGACCTCTATGTCTACGGGGATCTCGTGCGCCGCTACGCGCTGCCCGGAGAGCGGGACTGACCCACCCGAAATGGGACGGCCGTTCAGGTCACGACCGGTTCGAGGACCTCGAGCGTGCCCGCATCGGCGTCGAGGCGCACTTGGCACCCCTCCGGTACGCTCGCCTGCGCGGCAATGTGACCGATCGAGAGGCCCTGGAAGGCCGGAATGCCGAGCTTCCCGAAATGCTGGTCGAGCACTTCGTAGATCGTGAAGTTGGAATAGCCGGGTCCCGGGTTGCGGCAATTGGTGCACTGTCCGAAGACGATGCCCGCCAGACCTTTGAGGACACCGGCCAGGGCAAGCTGGGTCAGCATGCGGTCGATCCGGTACTCGGACTCGTTGGTGTCCTCCAGGAACAGGACGGCGCCGCGCATGTCGGGAAAATAGGGCGTGCCGACCAGCGCCGAAAGCACGCTGAGATTGCCGCCGAGAAGGCGTCCCTGCGCCTCTCCGCCTGCAAAGACACGCGGGGTGCGGCGGCCTCCGCCAAGACTGGGACCTGTGTAGGCTGCGACCGAGAGCGTGGGTGTTGCGCCCTCGAAGGCCAGGGCGCGCCAGCTTTCCCAGGCGGCAGGCGGCCAACTGGCCGAGGCGTTGGGCCCATGCACGCTGGGCGCGCAGCCATGGGCGGCCAGCGCGGCGTGGAGCGCGGTGTTGTCGCTGAAACCGGTGAAGAGCTTTGGGCTACGGCGCAGCGCGGCAAAGTCCAGCCGGGGCAGAATGCGCGCGGTGCCCCAGCCGCCGCGCACGGCCATGACGCCCTTTACGCGGGGGTCCTGCCAGGTCTCCATGAAGGCGGCCGCGCGCGCCGCGTCCTCACCTGCCAGGTAGCCCGCCCGCGCGGTCAGGTTGGGCGCCAGGATCGGCTCCAGCCCCATCGCGCGCACGGCCTCGGCGATTTCCTCGATCCCGAACCGGTCACCGATGAAGCCCGCTGGCGCGACCAGCCCCAACCCGTCGCCGGGCCGCAGGCGGGGGGCGCGGAGCCTTTCGCCCCTGCCCGCGTTGTCCTTCGCATGCGCGCGATCGGTGGCGGCAAATGGGAGGCCCGAAAGGGCAAGCCCCCCGGCCAGGGTCGCGACGGTTTTCAGGCATTGGCGTCTGGACTGCATGGTGTGGCACCCTAGCCACGCCCCGCGGCGGCGTCTCGGCAAATCTCTCGACGGACCGGCCTTCCCGGTCCATGGATAGGCAAATGACAGAAGAAGAAAAGAAACTCACCGACCGCCGCTTCTACAAGGCGGAACAGGAAGCCACCTTCGCCGGCGAACAGACCGGCACCCTGCAGACGCAGCACCCGGCCTACCAGCTGGCCTTCCAGGACACCGATTTCCTGCTGCGCGACGAACTGCGCCCGGTGCGCTTCCAGCTTGAACTGCTCAAGCCCGAGATGCTGCTGGAAGAGGCCAACATCGGCTCCACCCTCGTCATGTACGGCTCGGCGCGCATTCCCTCGCCCGAAAAGTGCGACGACGTGCTCGCGAAGGCCTCCAGCGACGAGGACAGGAAGGTTGCCGAACGGCTCGTCGCCAAGGCGAAGTACTACGAGGAAGCGCGCAAGCTCGCCCGCATCGCCAGCCAGTGCGGCCTGGTGGAAAAGGGCATGCGCCAATTCGTCGTATGCTCGGGCGGTGGCCCCTCGATCATGGAAGCGGCCAACCGCGGCGCGCACGAAGTCGGCGCGGAATCGCTGGGCCTCAACATCGTTCTCCCGCACGAGCAGGCACCCAACCCCTACGTCACGCCGCGCCTCTCCTTCCAGTTCCATTACTTTGCGCTGCGCAAGATGCACTTCCTGCTGCGCGCCCGCGCCGTCGCCGTGTTCCCGGGCGGCTTTGGCACGCTCGATGAGATGCTGGAGATGATCACCCTCATCCAGACCGGCAAGATGAAGCCGATCCCGGTGCTCCTTTACGGACGCGAGTTCTGGGAAAAGGTCATCAATTTCGAGGCGCTGGCCGAGGAAGGCGTGATCGCCCGCAAGGACCTCGACCTGTTCACCTGGTGCGAAACCGCCGAGGACGGGTGGAAGGCGATCCGTGCCTTCTACGATCTCGACTGCGGGTGAGGCAGGACAAGAGAAGGACAGATCCGAGGGCCATCGCCCTCGGGCTCCCCAAACTGTCGACCTCAAGGCTCTCACGCCACCCTGGCTGAGACGGGTGAGGTCTCCCATTCCGGGGTCAAGGGGCGATGGCCCCTTGAATCACGTTGTTCTTCCTGAACTTATCGGACCGCCTGGTGGCCCATCGGGCCATGCCCGGCGCCCAGCTCCGGGGCCGCGCTGAGGGCACGGCGAACAAATTCGCGCGCGCCTTCGACCGCTTCGGGAAGCGACATTCCCTGCCCGAGTCCGGTCGCAATCGCGCTCGAAAGCGTGCAGCCGGTGCCGTGGGTGTGGCAGGTGACAATGCGCGGGGCGCGCCAGATGACCGGGTCCTTGCCCGGCACCATCAAGCGGTCCTCGACCACGTCGCCTTCGGCATCGCCGCCTTTGGCGAGGTAGGCCACACCCATGGCCTCCAGGGCCGCATCGCCGCCCAGAGCCTCAAGCTCGGGCACGTTGGGCGTCGTCAACGCGGCGCAGGCCATGAGCCGGGAGAAGGCCGCGATCGTTGCCGCATCGGCCAACACCGATCCCGACGTCGCGACCATGACCGGATCGAACACCACCGGCACGCCC
Organism: Novosphingobium mangrovi; assembly: GCF_022818885.1. Taxonomy (NCBI): domain Bacteria; kingdom Pseudomonadati; phylum Pseudomonadota; class Alphaproteobacteria; order Sphingomonadales; family Sphingomonadaceae; genus Novosphingobium; species Novosphingobium mangrovi. The sequence continues at coordinate 33,085 of NZ_JALHAT010000006.1, forward strand.
AGTTCCTCCAGCCGCGCGGCCACCACGTGCGCGATCTCGGCCGAACCCAGCATGCCGATCTTCACCGCATCGACCCCGATGTCGCTGACGCAGGCGTCGATCTGCGCGCCCACCATCTCGGGCGACAGCGCGACGACGTCGGTCACTCCGCAGGTGTTCTGCGCCGTGATCGCGGTGATCGCGGTCATGGCGTAGCCGCCCAGCATCGTGATCGTCTTGATGTCGGCCTGGATGCCCGCTCCCCCTGAGGAATCCGAGCCGGCGATGGAAAGAATACGAGGAGGTGTGGTCATGGCCTGAGGCGTGTCACTTGACCTTGTAGCGGCGCACCTTGGACGGGGGCGCGGCGTCGTGGTGCTTCTTGGCGCGGGTCGGGCGGTCGGTCAGCTCGCCCCCGCATTCGGGACACAGGTCATCGAGATCCTCGGCGCATTCCGCGCAGTAGGTGCACTCGAACGAGCAGATGAAGGCGCCGGGCGCTTCGGCGGGAAGGGCCGCGCCGCAGCGCGCGCAATCGGGACGCATTTCCAGAGCCATCAGCCGGCTACCTCTTCAATGGCGGTGCAGATCGCGGCGACCACCGCTTCGACCTTGGTGGCATCATCGCCCTCGGCCATGACCCGGATCACCGGCTCGGTGCCCGAGGGACGGATGACGAGGCGGCCCTCGCCGCGCAGCGTGCTCTCGGCCTCGGCGATGACAGCCTGCACGCGCGCATCCTCCAGCGGCTTGCCGCCTGCAAAGCGCACGTTGCGCAAGAGTTGAGGGACCGGATCGAAAAGGTGCAGCACCTCGCTCGCCTTCTTGCCCGACTGGACAAGCGCGGCGAGCACCTGGAGAGCCGCCACGGTGCCATCGCCGGTCGTCGCATGGTCAAGCAGGATCATGTGGCCCGACTGTTCACCGCCCACGTTGAAACCGCCCGACTTCATGCGTTCGAGCACGTGCCGGTCGCCCACCTTGGTGCGCTCCAGCGTCAGTTCGAGGCCCTGGAGGTAGCGCTCCAGACCCAGGTTCGACATGACCGTGGCGACCACACCCCCGCCGCGCAGCTTGCCGCGGGCGGCCATCTGCGTGCCGAGCAGCGCCATGATCTGGTCACCGTCCACGACCTTGCCGTTCTCATCAACAACGATCAGACGGTCGGCATCGCCATCGAGCGCAATGCCGATATCGCAGCCGCCCGAAACAACCGTTTCCTGCAGCAGCTCGGGGTGTGTCGAGCCGCAGGCCTTGTTGATGTTCTTGCCGTTGGGCGTCACGCCCACCGTCACCACTTCGGCGCCCAGTTCCCAGAACGCGGATGGGGCGACCTGGTAGGCCGCGCCATTGGCGCAATCGACCGCGATCTTGAGGCCATCCAGACGCACCGTATTGGGCAGCGAGGCCTTCACCGCGTGGATATAGCGCCCGCGCGCGTCATCGATACGCCGGGCCCGCCCGATATCCTCGGCATCGGCAAGCTCCAGGTCCTCGCCCAGCATCTTCTCGATCGCCAGTTCGTCGGCGTCGGAGAGCTTGAAACCGTCGGGGCCGAACAGCTTGATGCCGTTGTCCTCGTAAGGGTTGTGGCTGGCCGAGATCATCACGCCGACATCGGCGCGCAATTCGCGGGTGAGCAGCGCGACCGCAGGCGTGGGCATCGGGCCCAGGAGGATCACGTCCATGCCCACGCTGGTGAAACCGGCGGTCATCGCGTTCTCGAGCATGTAGCCCGACAGGCGCGTGTCCTTGCCGATCACCACGCGGTGGCGGTGGGTGCCGCGCTGGAACAGCTTGCCCGCCGCCTGGCCGACCTTGGCGGCTGTCGCGGCGGTCATCGCACCCTGGTTGGTGCGGCCGCGAATGCCGTCGGTTCCGAAGAATTGCTTGCTCATGCCTGTCCGTCACCTGCCGTGCGTCTTGCAAATTGCCATGCCGCGCCGGGCTGGTAATGTCACCCCCCTCGCCCGTCCTTTCACCCGGATGCGCCTTTTCCTACCCCCTTCCAGACACGACCAGGGACCTTGATGACCGAGCCTTCCAGCGCCAGCCGCATGCCCGAGATCCGCGTTCCGGGTCTCCTCACGCTGGGCGGCCTCCTCGCCGGGCTCGCCGCGGGCGCCCTGTTCAAGGGTTCGGCACCTCTGCGTGATATCCTGGTTCTGGCAGAGCCGCTGGGCGACCTGTGGCTGCGCGCGCTCAAGATGACGATCCTGCCGCTGGTCGCAGGCCTCCTGTTCACCGGCATCGTCGAGACCGCCGCGGCCGCGCAGGCAGGCGCCATGGCCCGCCGCACGCTCGGCCTCATCGTAGGTGTGCTGGCGGCCAGCGCCTGCCTCGGCGGCCTCCTGATGCCGCTTCTCCTGCGTCTGTTTCCCGCTCCCGCGCTCGATCTTGCAGGGCACGGCGAGGCGCCCGAGGCAAACCTGCCCGGCCTTGGCGATTTCCTCGGCTCACTCGTCCCTTCCAACGTGCTGGGCGCAGCGGCCGAGGACGCGATGCTGCCGGTCATCGTCTTCATTGCCCTTTTCGCGCTCGCCTCCACCCGCCTCGCCGAGGAACCGCGCCGCCAGCTGGCCCTCCTGTTCGAGGGGCTGGCGGGCGCGATGATCGTGGTCATCGGATGGGTGCTCAAGCTCGCGCCGCTCGGCGTCTTTGCCCTTGGCCTTTCGCTCGCCGCCCGGACTGGCGCGGCGGCCATCGGGACGCTGGGGCACTACATCCTGCTGGTCGCGGCGCTGGGCGCGGTGTTCCTGCTCACCGCCTACCCGCTCGCGGTGCTGGTCGGACGGCGGCACCTCGGCACCTTCGCCCGCGCGGTTCTGCCTGCGCAGGTGGTGGCCGTCTCCACCCAGTCCTCGCTCGCCAGCCTGCCCGCGATGCTGGCCGCCGCACGGGCGCTGCGAGTTCCGGCCACGGCGGCCGAATTTGCCCTCCCCCTTGCCGTGACGCTGTTTCGCGCGACCGGCCCGGCGATGAACGTGGGCGTCGCCGTCTACGCCGCGCAGCTGGCCGGGTACGAGCTTTCGGCGAGCGCCATCGCAGCCGGTGTCCTCGTCGCCTTCGTCACCACCTTCGGCACGGTTTCGCTCCCCGGCACGGTCAGCTTCATCGCCTCAACCGGGCCGATTGCCGCCGCAATGGGCGCGCCGCTCTGGCCGCTCGGCATCCTTGTGGCCGTGGAAATGCTGCCCGACATCATGCGCACGCTGGGCAACGTGACGATGGACGTCGCGGTGACCACGGCGGTTGCGGGGGAAGAAAAAGACGAGAACGATGCCGCGCCTGATGCGCCGACAGTCCACTAGGACCCTGTGCCTAGGGCTCCAGCTCGATGTCCCAATAGAGCCAGTCGCGCCAGGTTTCGTGCAGGTAGTTGGGCGGGAAGGCCTTGCCACGGTCCTGCAGTTGCCAGCTGGTCGGCTTGATGGGTGCGACCATGGGCGGCATGTTCGCCTGCTTGGGCGTGCGCCCGCCCTTCTTGAGGTTACAGGGCGAGCAGGCGGTGAGGATGTTCTCCCAGCTCGTCTTTCCGCCCAGCCTCCGCGGGACCACGTGGTCGAAGGTCAGATTGTGGGGCGATCCGCAGTACTGGCAGGTGAACTTGTCGCGCAGGAACAGGTTGAAGCGCGTGAAGGCGGGAAACTCGGAGGGTTTGACGTAGTCGTGGAGCGCGATTACCGAGGGGATCTGCATTGTCCAGCTGGGGCTGCGCACGGCCCGGTCGTAGCACGAGACCACGTCCACCTTCTCCAACACCACCGCCTTGATCGCGGTCTGCCAGGGCCAGACACTGAGCGGGTAATAGGAGAGCGGCGTGTAATCCGCATTGAGAACAAGCGCAGGGCAGTCCGAAAGACTTCGGGAGGGATCATCCTCCGCGCTGCGGAAACGGGCCGCGCGCTCTATCAGCTCCGATCTGAGCATGGCCTCCTGTCGCAGGCCGTGATGACAAGTTCATGGCAGCACATGAAGTCTTTTGCAGCACTTGCGCGACTCGGCGTCAAGTCCCCTATGGTACAGCCCTGCCGAAATGCGACGAACACCTCCGCGCTGTTCAGGGCATCATCTTCAATTCACGAGCCTTTTTCATGATCCGTACACGCTTTGCGCCCAGCCCCAACGGCTCGCTTCACCTGGGCCATGCCTATGCCGCTATCGTTGCGCATGATCTGGCCCGTTCGCGCGGCGGCGAATTCCTCGTGCGCATCGAGGACATCGACGGTGCGCGCAGCCGTCAGGAACTCGCCGAGGAGGCGCTGGAGGACCTTACATGGCTGGGCCTCACTTGGGACGGACCGGTGCGCATCCAGTCGCGCAACGTCGGCGCACACGTCGCCGCGGGCGAGCGGCTGAAGGCGATGGGGCTCCTCTATCCCTGCCGCTGCACGCGCGCCGAAATAGCCGCCGCCGCCACCCGAATGGGACCCGATGGGCCGGTCTACCCCGGCACCTGCAAGCACCGCACCTTCGCCCCCGAAGGTGCGGCCTGGCGCATCGACATGGAGGCGGCGATCTCACACGCCGGGCCCCTCATCTGGGAGGACGAACGGGCCGGCGTGCAGCAGGCCGATCCGGCGCCCTACGGCGATGTCGTGCTGCTGCGAAAGGACCTTCCGGGCAGCTACCACCTCGCCGCCACGCTCGACGATGCCACAGACGACATCTCCCTTGTCACCCGGGGCATGGACCTCTTCGGCGCCACCCACATCCACCGTCTGCTCCAGGCCCTGCTCGACCTGCCCGTGCCCACCTGGCACCACCACCCGTTGCTGGTCGAGGCGGATGGCCGCAAGCTTGCCAAACGGCGTGGCTCACCCTCGCTGGCCGACCGGCGCCGCGCGGGTGAGGATGGCCCCGCGCTCGCCGCGGCCTTGCGCGCCCATGCCTTCCCCGCTGGCCTTTCGCTGGGCGAAGGCGTAGCCTGAGGCCATGTACACTCTACTCGTCATCGTCATTGTCGCCCTGATGATCGCGGTCGTGATCAGTCTGGTGCGCGGGATCATCGCCTTCCTCAACGGCACCAAGGAGGACCTCAACCGCGATCCCAGTGAGACCGGCCCGTCGAAAAGCCAGCAGATGCAGAACCGGATGATGTTCAACCGCATCAAGTACCAGGCCGCCGCGGTTCTGGTCTGCGCGCTGCTTCTGGCCTTCGCACGCTAGGCGCCGCCACCTCTTTCCTGAGCGATCCGACAGGCAGTTGCCCTCCCTTTGGGAGGTGCATTCGCCTGACCGACACACTAGGGACGGCCACACCCCGGCGAGAGAGAACCATGGTCAAGCTCAACAAGATCTACACCCGCACCGGCGATGACGGCACCACCGGCCTTGTCGACGGATCGCGCCTGCCCAAGCACGCGCGCCGCATGGAGGCCATCGGCAGCGTCGACGAAGTCAACAGCGCGATCGGCCTCGCGGTCTGCGCGCTCGATACCGAGGCCCCGCACAGGGCCAACCTCGTGCGCATCCAGAACGACCTGTTCGACCTTGGCGCGGACCTCGCGACCCCGGGTGAGGACTTCACCCCGGGCGAGATGACCCTGCGTATGGTCACCGCCCAGGTCGACTGGCTGGAAGGCGCCATTGACGCCGTCAACGCCGAGCTCCAGCCGCTCACCAGCTTCATCCTGCCCGGCGGCAGCGAAGCGGCGGGCCGCGTCCACATTGCGCGCGCGAGCTGCCGCAGCGCCGAGCGCTGTGCGACCGCGCTGGCGGGGGACGAGCCCGTCAACCCGGCCGCACTTGCCTATCTCAACCGCCTGTCCGACTACCTCTTCGTGCTCGCCCGCGCGCTGAACGAAAACGGCGCGCGCGACGTATTGTGGGTGCCCGGGCAGAACCGGTAATGCGGCAGATGTAATTTTCACCAGGCCCCGGACCTGCGCGTCCCTGCGGCCAGACGTTCGAGAGGGAGCACACAGCGTGCAGACAATCGGTATCATCGGTGCAGGGATCATGGGCACGGGCATTGCCCAGACCGTCGCGGGCAAGGGCATGGACGTCGTCCTGACCGACGTCAGCCTCGAGGCGGCCGAAAAGGGCAAGGCCAAGATCGAGAAGGGCCTGGGCCGCCTGATCGCCAAGGAAAAGATCACGCAAGGCGATGCAGACGCGCTCCTTGCACGCATCACGCCCACCGGCGACTACGAGGCGATGGCCGAGTGCGACCTCATCATCGAGGCCGCGACCGAACGCGAAGACATCAAGGCCAAGATCTTCGAGGCGGCGGGCAAGGTGCTCAAGGACGGCGCGCTCATGGCCTCCAACACCAGCTCGATCCCGATCACCCGCATGGGCGCAGGCACGATCGACCCGGCCCGTTTCTGCGGCCTGCACTTCTTCAATCCGGTGCCGGTCATGGGCCTGATCGAGGTGATCCCCGGTCTTGCCACCAGCGAAGACACCGTCGCGAAGATGAAGGCCTTCGGCGAGAAGCTGGGCAAGACCGTCGTCCTCGCGGGCGACGAGGCCGGCTTCGTGGTCAACCGCGTGCTGTGCCCGATGCTCAACGAGGCGATCTGCGTGCTGGGCGCGGGCGTTGCCAATGTCGCGGACATCGACGCGGCGATGAAGCTGGGCGCCAACCACCCGATGGGGCCGCTCACGCTGGCCGACTTCATCGGCCTCGACACCCTGCTCGAGATCATGAAGGTCCTCTTCGAGAGCACCGGCGATCCCAAGTACCGTCCGGCCACGCTGCTCCAGAAGTACGTCGAGGCGGGTTGGTACGGCCGCAAGAGCGGGAAGGGGTTCTACGACTATTCGGGCGAGGAGCCGGTCCCGACCCGCTGAAAGAACAAGAAGATTCAAGGGGCCATCGCCCCTTGACCCCAGAACGGGCGACCTCGCCTTTCTCAGCCACCGTGGCGCGTGGGAGGTGAGGTTGACTGGTCCGGGAGCCCGAGGGCTATGGCCCTCGGATTTCCCCTTCTTCCAATCTTCGTTGTCCCTTCACGGGGAACGCGACTCGCATTCGCTCCGTTACAGATGTCAAAGGAGATATCCGATGGCCCAACGTAACGACGACTTCGCCCCCGAGACGGTCAACGCCGAGCAGGCCGATGCGCCCATGCAGGCGCAGGAAGTGGCCGAGCAGGCCCTGAACCAGTCGACCTCGGTGCTGGGGCTCGAACAGAGTGAAAAGCTCTCCGCCAGCCTCGACGGCGCGAACGCGCAGGATCTGGTTGACCACATGCGCCAGATGGACACGAGCGGCACCATCGACATGTCCGCATACGCGGGCGAAGAGGCGATGGATGACCTCGAAGACCGCTACGGACGGGAAAGCGCGCCCGAACCGGATCTGGCGTCCGACGGCAGTTGAGGCTAGGATCTCAGCCCAGAAACACGAAAATCAATCGGGAGAGGTGGGCGTTTCTGTCGCCCAAGGGTTCTTATGCTTGCCATGCGTTTTGGCGACAGCTTCCGGCTTGTCGCGCCCCCCGTCTTCGGACGCCGGGACAGTGCAGTAGGCGGTCAGCAGCACGCTGGCCGCCCAGAAGAGAGCGTGCCAGCGGCTGCGGAAGACGCGGGTGAGGCGCGGACCGAGAAACATCATGGCCCCCTTGTGGACCTTCCCGGTTAACCCTCCGTTCCCGCCTCGCGCTTGAGATCGTAGAGGATTTCCAGCGCGTCGCGGGGAGCAAGCGCGTCGACATCCATGTCCCGCAGCTTTTCGCGCAAGCTGTCGCAGGCTTCCTCGCGCGCCTCTTCGGCAGCGGCGAACAGCGGAAGCTCGCCAAGGCCGGCGGCCAGGCCGCCCGTTTCCGCACGGCCCTTTTCGAGCTTTTCCAGCACCGACTTGGCCCGGCTGATGACCTTGGGGGGAACCCCTGCAAGGCGCGCAACGGCGAGGCCATAGCTGCGGTCCGCCGCACCTTCGGCCAGTTCGTGGAGAAGCACCAGTTCGCCCTTCCACTCGCGCGCCCGCACATGGTGGAGCGAAAGCGCCTCGCAGGTTTCGGCAAGGCGCGCCATCTCGTGGTAGTGGGTCGCGAAAAGGCAGCGGCAGCGGTTGGTCTCGTGCACCGCCTCGGCCACCGCCCAGGCCAGCGCCAAGCCATCGTAGGTCGACGTTCCGCGCCCGACCTCGTCCAGAATCACGAAGCTGCGCTCGGTCGCCTGCGAGAGGATCGCGGCGGTCTCGACCATCTCGACCATGAAGGTCGAGCGCCCGCGCGCCAGGTTGTCCGAGGCCCCCACACGGCTGAACAGGCGGTCGACCAAGCCGATCCGCGCGGCGTCCGCCGGAACGAACCCGCCCGCCTGCGCAAGCAGGACGATGAGCGCATTCTGGCGCAGGAACGTCGACTTACCACCCATATTGGGGCCGCCGATGAGCCAGAGCCGGTCGTGGCTGGCGAGACGGCAGTCATTGGCGACGAAACGCTCGTTCTGCGCCTTGAGGGCCGCCTCGACGACGGGATGGCGCCCGCCCTCGATTTCCAGCGAGAGTCCCTCGACCACTTCGGGGCGTGCCCAGCCCCCTTCCGCAGCGCGCTCGGCCTGTCCGGCGGCAACGTCGATGCGGGCGAGCGCGGCTGCGGTGGCCGCTATCACCTGGCGTGCGGCGACGGCCTCCTCGACCAGCGTCTCGAAATGCGCTTCCTCAGCCGCGAGCGCGTGCGCGCCCGCCTCGGTGATGCGGCTCGCCTCCTCGTGCAGCGCCAGCGCGTTGAAGCGCATGGCGCCCGCCATCGTCTGGCGGTGGGTAAAGCCGCTTTCGGCCTGCATCAGCGTGTCGGCGTGGCGCGAGGGCACTTCGATGAAGTAGCCCAGCACGTTGTTGTGCTTGATCTTGAGCGCGGAGACGCCCGTATCCTCACGGTACTTCGCCTCAAGCGCCGCAATCGCCTTGCGCGCGTTGCCTGAAGTGACGCGCAGCTCATCAAGGCTCGCATCGTAGCCTTCGGCGATGAAGCCGCCCTGCCCGCGTTCGGTCGGCGGCGCGGAAACGAGCGCGCGGGTGAAATGCTCCACCATCGCGCCCCAGCCCGCGACATGGCCGCCCAGCGCGGGGAGCAGGCTGTCGAGCAGCACCGGCAGGTCCGCGCGGCCCGCAAGGCGCCCGCCAATGGCATGGGCCCCAGCCAGACCATCGCGCAACTGGCCCAGATCGCGCGGCGATCCGCGCCCGGCAACCACGCGGCCCAGCGCACGGCCCACGTCCGGCAGCGCGCGCAGCGCGGCACGCAGGTCTTCGCGCAGCATCGGGTCCTCATGCAGCCAGCCGACCAGTTCGAGACGCGCGGAAATGGCGGTGCGGTCGGTCAGCGGCGCGGCAAGGTCCTCGGCCAGCTGGCGTGCGCCCGCACCGGTCACGCAGCGGTCGACCGCATCGATCAGGCTGCCCTTGCGCGATCCTTGCGCGGATTCGAGGATTTCCAGGCTCGCGCGCGTGGCCTCGTCCATCGCCAGCGTCGCCTCGCCCGAACGGGCTTCAGGGGGCAGCAGCAGCGGCAGCGCGCCGCGCCCGACATGGTCGAGATAGGCAATGAGGCCACCAGCGGCGGCCAGCATCGGGCGGGTAAAGGCCCCAAAGCCGTCGAGCGTGGAGACGCCGTGGATGCCCTTGAGCCGCTCCTCGCCGCCTTCGGAGGAGAATTCATGGCCGGAACGCCCGATTGCGTCCTCGGGCGCCAGCTCCCAGCCATCCTGCACGACCAGTTCGCGCGCGCCCAGACGTGCAAGGCTTGCAAGAAAGCGATCAGGTGCACATTCCTCAAGCACCATCTGCCCGGTCGAGATGTCGCAGGCGGCAAGACCGATCACGCCGCGCACCTCGCAGGCCGCGGCGAGAACGTTCGCCCGGCGCGGTTCGAGGAGAGCTTCCTCGGTCAGCGTGCCCGCCGTCACGAAGCGCACGATATCGCGGGCCACAAGGGCTTTGGAGCCTCCCCGCTTCTTCGCTTCGGCGGGCGTCTCGGTCTGCTCGGCGATGGCCACGCGGCAGCCCGCCTTGATCAGCCGGGCAAGGTAGCTTTCGGCCGAATGGACCGGCACGCCGCACATCGGGATCGGGGTTCCGTTGTGCTCCCCGCGCGTGGTAAGTGCGATATCGAGAACTTGACTTGCGATTTTTGCATCTTCGAAGAAAAGCTCGAAGAAGTCCCCCATACGGTAGAACAGCAAGCATTCGCCAGCTTCCTCGCGAAGCGCGAGATACTGGGCCATCATGGGTGTTGCGCCGGAACTCATGGCGCTGCGTTAGCCCCGCTCCCCGGGGCTTGTGAAGCGCAAGCCCCTTGCCTTTCCCCTATCGCGTCCCGGAATCTTTCGTTATCGGCCCTCGCTCATCCGGGAGAAATTCATTGTCCGAGAAAAGCAAGGTCCAGTTTACCGAGCGCGAGGCTCTGTTTTACCACCAGACAATCCGTCCGGGTAAGATCGAGATCATCGCATCCAAGCCGATGGCAACGCAGCGCGATCTGTCGCTCGCCTATTCGCCCGGCGTCGCCGTGCCTGTCCAGGCCATCGCCGACGATCCGCAGAAGGCTTACGATTACACCGCCAAGGGCAACCTCGTCGCGGTCATCTCCAACGGCTCGGCCATCCTGGGCATGGGCAACCTGGGCGCGCTCGCGTCCAAGCCGGTGATGGAAGGCAAGGCGGTCCTGTTCAAGCGCTTCGCCGACGTCGACTCGATCGACATCGAGCTGAACAGCGAGGACCCCGAGGCCCTCATCGAAGCCATCGCGATGATGGAACCCAGCTTTGGCGGCATCAACCTTGAAGACATCAAGGCGCCCGAGTGCTTCGTGATCGAGCAGACCCTGCGCGACCGCATGAACATCCCGGTCATGCACGACGACCAGCACGGCACCGCGATCATCACCGCAGCCGGCCTCATCAACGCCTGCCTCATCACCGGCCGCAAGATCGACGAGATCAAGGTCGTGGTGAACGGCGCGGGCGCGGCCGCGCTGGCCTGCACCTCGCTCATCAAGTCGATGGGCGTGCGCCACGACAACGTCATCATCTGCGACCGCTCGGGCACGATCTACCAGGGTCGCACCGAGCAGATGGACCAGTGGAAGAGCGCGCACGCGGCCAACACCGAGGCGCGTACTCTGGAAGAGGCGCTGGTCGGCGCCGACGTGTTCCTCGGCCTCTCGGCCGCCGGCGCGCTTCCGCCCGAATACGTCAAGAAGATGGCCGACGAGCCGATCATCTTCGCGATGGCCAACCCCGTTCCCGAGATCAATCCCGACGAGGCCAAGGCCGTGCGTCCGGACGCGATCATCGCCACGGGCCGTTCGGACTTCCCGAACCAGGTCAACAACGTGCTGGGCTTCCCCTTCATCTTCCGCGGCGCGCTCGACGTGTCGGCAACCGCGATCAACGAAGAGATGAAGATCGCAGCGGCCAAGGCCATCGCCGAACTCGCCCGCGAGCAGGTCCACGAGGACGTCGCGGCGGCCTACGGTGGTGCAGTCCAGCAGTTCGGCCGTGACTACATCATCCCCGCGCCCTTCGATCCGCGCCTGATGGAAGTCGTGCCCGCCGCCGTCGCCAAGGCGGCGATGGATTCGGGCGTCGCGCAGCGCCCGATCGAGGACTTCGACACCTACCGCCTCCAGCTCAAGGGCCGCCTCAACCCGACGACCTCGGTGCTGAGTTCGGTCTACGCCCAGGTTCGCGCGAACCCCAAGCGCGTGATCTTCGCCGAAGCGGACAACGAAGTGGTGCTGCGCGCCGCGATCCAGTACCGCGATTTCGGCTACGGCGAACCGATCCTGGTCGGCCGCACCCAGAACATCCTCGACCTCATGGGCGAGCTGGGCGTGCCCAACCCGGAGAGCTTCCACATCGAGAACTCGATGGTGTCCGACCACGTCGCCCCGATGGTCGAGATGATCTACGCGCGCCTCAAGCGCCGTGGCTATCTGGAACGCGACGTGCAGCGCATGGTCAACACCGACCGCAACACCTTCGCCTCGGGCCTGCTCAAGATGGGCGTGGGCGATGCCATGATCACCGGCATGACGCGTCCCTTCGCGCAGTCGATGAAGAACGTGCGCCGCGTGCTCGATCCGGCCCCGGACAAGCTGCCCTTCGGCATGCACATGCTGGTGGGCAAGAACCGCACCGTGTTCCTGGCCGACACCACCATCAACGAGCGTCCGAGCGCCGAGGAACTGGCGATCATCGCCACCGAAGCCGCGTCGGTCGCCAAGCGCATGGGCCACGAGCCGCGCGTTGCGTTTCTCTCCTACTCGACCTTCGGCAACCCCGAGGGCCAGTGGGTCGAGCGCACCCGCGATGCCGTGCACATCCTCGACGAGCGTGACGACGTGCCCTTCGAGTACGAAGGCGAAATGGCTCCCGACGCCGCGCTCAACCCCAAGATCATGGCGCTCTACCCGTTCTGCCGCCTCTCGGCCCCGGCGAACGTCCTGATCATGCCGGGTCTGCAGTCGGCCAACATCTCGGCCAAGCTGCTGCGCGAGATCGGCGGCACGACCTCGATCGGTCCGATCCTGCTGGGCATGGAAAAGCCGGTCCAGATCGTACCGATGACCGCGATCGCGCCCGACGTGCTCACGAGCGCCGTGCTCGCGGCCGCCGGCATCGCGGGCTGAGGCCACGGCAACGCAACCGGAGAGGGCCGCTTTCCCGGACGGCCCTGTTCCCGGCGACACCTGACAAGAAGGCCCCGGCAGGACTCTCCTGCCGGGGCCTTTTTGCAACGCCTGGCCTGCGAAGTGCAGTCCAGCGCCCGAACGCTGCCTGATCGGCGCGAATTTCAATTGACCCGCCCCGGGTCCATCCTAAAGGCTGCCCCCCATCGCGGCACCGGGCCGCAGCATGGAATCAAGGAGGCGCCCCGTGTGGCAATGGTTTACCGGGAACACGCAGGTCGTCAGCGTGGCCCTCAGCTTTGCCATGCTGATCGTCTGGGTGATCTACCTGCAGCTGCTGCTGGTCCAGTTTCGGGGCACCAAGCGCTCGACGATCCTCATCACCCGCGCCGCGGGCCGGGGCATGCGCAGCCGCTGCCTGGTCACCAACATGAGCAGCCAGCCGCTCTACGTCTCCAGTCTCATCGCGACAGTGCACGTGCGCGGGCGCCAGATCGAACTGGCGCTTACGGACCTGCGCGAACTGCCTGGGGACCTTGGCGAAGACCCGCGCTCGATCATGGGCCAGGGCAGCCTTGCAACCGGCCAGTTCATGAACATCGGCCACTTCGATGACATCGTGCGCACCCTGCTCGACGCCAACGAGGAAACCGACGTGCAGGAAGAGGAAGTCGACCAGTTCGACCTCACCGTGGTTGCGCTCTACGCGCTGGAGGACCTGCCCGTGGGCGCGACGCGCAGCTTCCACTTTGAACGCAACGTGCCCAAGGGCCCGCGCGTCCAGCCGCTCAGCATCGCCACCGACCAGATCCGCCAGCGCCGCCGCCGCCGCGATCTGCTGAACAAGGTGCAGCAGTACCTCTGAAGCGGTACAAGCATAAGCAGGAAGACATTTTTCAAGGGGTCATCACTCCTTGACCCCAAAACGGGCGACCTCACCATTCTCAGGCCACGTGGCGCGAGAACCCTGAGGTCGACAGTTCGGGGAGCCCGAGGGCGATGGCCCTCGGAACCATTTTTCCGTTCTTCCGCTCAGCCCTTGCGGCGGTAGCGGAAGTACCAGACCTCGTGCTTGTAGACCGCGCGGGCCTTGGCCTCGTAGCGCGTTTCGGGCCAGCCGCCCGGGCGCTTCTGGAAATCGAGGGGCTTGTCGCAGAGCCATTCGAACTGGTCGGTGTGGCGCTGCATGACCATCAGCGCATGGCGCAGGTAGATGGCGTGATCGGTGCCGAAGCGAAACTCGCCACCGGGCTTCAGCTTGGCCGCGAACATGTCCACCGGACCATCGTTCATCATGCGCCGCTTGGCGTGGCGCGCCTTGGGCCAGGGATCGGGGTGCAGCAGGTAAAGGAACGAGAGCGAACCGTCGGGAATGCGTGCGAGGACCTCGAGCGCGTCTCCATGGTGGATGCGCACATTGCCGAGCGGCGGATGCGCGCCGTTGTCGCCCGCAACGTGCATCAGCGCCTGCGCGACACCGTTGATGAAGGGCTCGGCGCCGATGAAACCGTGGCCGGGCAGCATGTCGGCGCGCGCGGCCATGTGCTCGCCGCCGCCAAAGCCGATCTCGAAATGGAGCGGGCGATCATCGCCAAACAGCCCCTCGGCCGTGATCGGCCCGTCCTCGGGCATCGCAATCTTGGGCAGGAGGTTGTCGACGAGGCCCTGCTGGCCCGCACGCAGGGGCTTGCCCTTGGAGCGGCCATAGAGGCGGTTGAGAGTCGTGGGATCGCCGGGTTTGTGCGCAGTCATGGGCCGCGGCACTGGCAGGCAAGCGCGTGCGGGTCAATATTGCACGTGGTGGGCTGGGCAGCAGGGCCTCTCTTTCCCGGTGCAGGGCGGTTGACCGAAGAGATGAAGAAGGAAGTCCTGATTCAAGGGGTTATTACCCCTTGACCCCAGAACGGGCGACCTCACCCGTCTCGGCCAGGGCCGCGCGAGAAAGGTGCGCTGGACAGTTTGGGGAGCCCGAGGGCGATAGCCCTCGGAATCATCTTTCCATCCTTGTCCGCACATGGCTTCGTTCCTTGAAACCACGCAAAGGACGAATTGCACGCACGCCCCGGCCCGGCCATACCCCCTCCCAGGCAGGGCGAACCACCCGCCCCCAACAGGACCGGACCTTTCACCATGCTCGCCGCCATCTTCCTCCTTCTTGCCTGCCAGCTCATCGGAGAGGCGCTGCACCGGATCACCGGGCTGGCGCTTCCCGGTTCGGTGATCGGCATGGTGCTACTGCTGGGCTGGCTGGCGCTGGTGCGGCGCGAGCGGCCCACGCTGGGCGCTGTCAGTGGGTGGCTGACCGCGCATCTCTCGATCATGTTCGTGCCCGCCGCGGTCGGCCTCATGCAGGAAGGTCCCGCCCTTGCCCGCTATGGGCTGGGGCTTGCGCTGGCGACCGGGGTTTCGACCTTGCTGACCATCGCCGTCACCGCGCTGGTGTTCCGCTGGGCGCTTCGCCGCTTTACCCCCGAGGAGGTCGGCAAGCGCCCCGTACAGCCTGCGGAGCGTGGGGCATGAGTGCGCTGACGGGTCTTCTCGCCACCCCGCTCCTGTGGCTGGCCGCGACGCTGGGTGTCTTCGAGATCTTCGAGCGCCTTTCGCAGCGCTCGGGACGCCATCCGCTGTGCCACCCGGTGCTCTGGACCACGCCGGTGCTGATCGCGCTGCTCTGGGCCACGGGGACCTCCTATGCCGACTACCAGGCCGACACCTTTCTCCTCAGCTTCCTGCTTGGCCCGGCCGTGGTTGGCCTTGCGGTCCCGATCTGGGCGCAGCGTGAGCGCATTGCCCGCCTTGCTGTCCCGATTGTCCTGTCCCTCGCGGCCGGTGCGGTCACCTCGATCGTAAGCGCGGTCGGGATTCTCTCCCTGTTCGGAGCGCCTGCGGACATCCTTGCCTCGATCGCGCCCCGCGCGACCACGACGCCCGTGTCCATGGCCATTGCCCAGCAGCTGGGCGGCGTGCCGGCGCTGGCGGCCTGCATCGTCCTGTTCGCCGGTATCGTGGGGGCGATGACGGCCACCCCGCTCCTCAACGCGATGAAGTTCGACGATTACCGCCCGCGCGGCTTTGCCCTTGGCGTTTCCGCGCACGGTTTCGGAGCCGCGCGCGCGTTCCAGGTCAGCGAGACCGCAGGCGCCTTTGCGAGCCTGGGCATGGCGCTCAACGCGGTGATGACGGCGGCCCTGCTTTCACTGCTCGCAATATTCCTTTGAGCCGGTGCGAATCGAAACGGCCGGCAATTCCATCAAGGAACGCCGGCCGTTTGCGAATCGGTCAGATCGGGGCGCAGGGCGCTCAGGCGACTTCCTGCAGTTCATCCGGATCGCGCAGGACGTAGCCGCGACCCCAGACGGTCTCGATGTAGTTGGCCCCGCCGCAGGCGTGGCTGAGCTTCTTGCGCAGCTTGCAGATGAAGACGTCGATGATCTTCAGCTCGGGCTCGTCCATGCCGCCATAGAGGTGGTTCAGGAACATTTCCTTGGTCAGCGTGGTGCCCTTGCGCAGGCTGAGCAGCTCCAGCATCGCGTATTCCTTGCCGGTCAGGTGCACGCGCGCGCCATCGACTTCAACGGTCTTGGCATCCAAGTTGACGACCAGCTTGCCGGTGCGGATGACCGACTGCGAATGCCCCTTGGAACGGCGCACAACCGCATGAATACGCGCGATAAGTTCTTCGCGGTGGAAGGGCTTGGTGACGTAGTCGTCGGCGCCGAAGCCGAACGAGCGGACCTTGGAATCCATTTCCGCGATGCCCGAGAGGATGAGCACCGGGGTCTGCACCTTGGCCACGCGCAGCTTCTTGAGCACGTCGTACCCGTGCATGTCGGGCAGATTGAGGTCGAGCAGGATGATGTCGTAATCGTACAACTTGCCCAGATCGAGGCCTTCCTCGCCCAGGTCCGTCGAGTAGATATTGAACCCTTCTGCCGTGAGCATCAGCTCGATCGCACGTGCAGTGGTGGGTTCGTCCTCGATCAACAGAACTCGCATTGGGTGATCCCCTTGTTGCCCTTATTTGCCGACCCTATCGGCTCCCGGTGTAGACTGCGGTAACCGCTTCGCAACGGACCTTGCCGAGAATTAACCATAGGTGGGATGAAGGTTAAAGGTTAATTTGCCGTAAATGCGGAAGCGAAGTGCAGACTATGGAAAGATTCTTAGTCGTGCCACCGCACATCCCCACGGTAACCAAAACGGCGATGTGCCCTTCAGGTTAAGGGGCGCACCTTCATTTTCCTTTCCACGCGCGCACGGGGCTTCGCGCGGTCGCCCTTCACCTGTGGTGTACCGACCCGCGCAAGATAGCTCCACAGGCCACACTGCAGACCGATCACCATGAGAATGAAGGGCTGGAAGGCGATGCCCACGAAAAGGGAGCCGACGAGGTAGGACACCTGCGAGAGCTGGAGCGCATTGGCAAGCGGGGCCACCCAGGCCACCTCGGGCGCGCTTTGCGTGCGGTAACGGCGGCGCAGAGCCTCCATCTGCCACAGCCCCGAGGCCTGGAGCAGCAACCACAGGAACAGGCCGGGATAGCCCTGCTCCCCCAGCATCTCGAAGTAGCTGGAATGGTAGGCCCGGCCTTTCTCGACCACGTGCTCGCGGCGCACCGTCGTGAGCTCGCCCGTGGTCTCACGCACGACCGTGTCGTACTCGACCCGGCTCGAAAGGTAGGCCTCGAAACCGCCGCCGAGCGGGTTCTCCCGCGCGTAGTCCCAGGTCCATTTCCACACCCCCAGCCGCGTGCCGGCCGACTGGTCGGCCTCGTGGTTCTCGATCGTGTTCATGCGCGCGACGAAAGACTGGGGCAGGAAGGGAATCGCGGCAAAGGCAGCCAGCGTCATGCCCGCAAGGATCAGGACGCGGTGGCGCGCAGTGCGCAGATAGAGGATGCATAGGGCCGCAAGGCAGACGAGGCCGGTGCGCGCCTGCGTGCCCACAGGGATCAGGCAGCAGGCGAAGATGAGCGCCACCGCGAAAGTCCAGACCCGCCAGTCGGAGGGAAAAATCGTCGAATGGCGCGCCAGCCACAGGATGATCGGGATGATCGCGATGGCCACGCACGAGAGGATCGAGCCTTCGTAGAGCCCTGTGTTGTTCTCCACGAAGATGCGCAAGGTGCCATAGCCGCCTCCGCCGAGCGCGGTCTTGATCCCTCCGTCGATGATGAGCGCGCTGGCCGCCAGCACCATCACCAGCGCGGCCGCCTCGATCCGCAGGCGCGTGCGCAAGGTGAGCGGGAGGAAGATCGCAAAGACCAGCGCCTTCCACACCCAGCCCCATTTCTCGAGCGCGGGCAGCGGATAGTCCGCGCGCAGCGTGGTCATCGCGCAGTAGGCAAGGAGCGCCAGCATCACCCCCTGGCGCCAGGTGAAGCGCGTCCCCTCCTTCCCGTCGAGCGCCAGCCACCCCCCAAAGGCCGCAACGAAGGCAATCAGCGAGGTCGGGATGACCGAGAGGAAACCCCAGGAAATGATCTGGGGTGCCACGATGTCGATGTAGAGATAGCACAGCACCCACAGGAACGGGCGGCGCAGCCCGGCCAGCAGAAGCGCGACAAAAAAGCCGGTGAAGGCGAGGTTAAGCACCGGGCGCTCCCGGAGGCGGCGTGTGCGCATCCTCTTCGGACTGCGGTTCGGCAACAAGGCCGGGAACGCGCATCCCCTGCCCACGCGGGGCACGGCGCGGCGCTGGGGGCTCGCCCTCGCGGTCGAGATCGGGCCGCTGCAAGAGGCGCCACACGGCCAGCGCGATCAGGCCGTGGGAGAGGGCAAGGGCAAAGATGTCGACCATCGCAAAACCTGCTAAGGCGCCGGGGTTGACGCCGCGTTAAGCGTTGTCCTGTAGCAAACGAGCGCCATGAGCACACGCCCGCCCCGCATCCTGCACGTGCTGGACCATTCGCTGCCGCTGCAAAGTGGCTACACCTTTCGCACCCGCGCGATCCTGAAGGCGCAGCAGGCGATGGGCTACGAGGTACGCGGCGTCACGGGGCTGCGCCACAAGGCCGAGACATCTCCCGCTGACACGGCCCCTGAAGAGACCGATGGCCTGCTCTTCCACCGCACCCCCGGAACCGCCAAGGGCCCGCCCGTCTGGCGCGAGGCGCGTGAGGTCGCCCGCTTCCACACCGGGATCGAGGCCGCGATCTCGGCCTGGCGCCCGGACATCCTCCACGCCCATTCGCCCGCGCTGTGCGGCGCAGCGGCGCTGCGGGCCGCCCGGCGCCACGCGATCCCCCTCGTCTACGAGATCCGGGCCTTCTGGGAAGACGCCGCGGTGGGCAACGGCACAGGTAGCGAAGGCTCGCTCAAGTACCGGCTGACCCGCGGCCTTGAGAACCACGTCGTCGCGCGCGCCGATGCGGTGGTGACGATCTGCGAGGGCCTGCGCGCCGACCTTGCCGGGCGCGGCGTGCCCGCCGACAAGATCACGGTCATGCCCAACGGCGTGGATCTCGACCTTTTCGGGACGCCTGCGCGGCGCGACGAGGCGCTTGCCCAGACGCTCGGCTTCCAGCGCGCGGACGGGCGCCCCTGCCCGGTCATCGGTTTCATCGGCAGTTTCTACGATTACGAGGGCCTCGACGACCTCATCGCGGCCATGCCCGCCCTGCTCGCCCGTGAGCCCGACGCGCGCCTGCTGCTGGTCGGCGGAGGCCCGCGCGCCGAGGCGCTTGCCAAACAGGCCAAAGAGTCTCCGGCTGCCCACGCGATCCGCTTTGTGGGCCGCGTTCCCCACGCCGAGGTCGAACGCTACTACGCGCTGTGCGATGTCATGGCCTATCCGCGCAAGCGCAGCCGGCTCACCGATCTCGTCACCCCGCTCAAGCCCTTGGAAGCCATGGCCCAGGGCAAGATCGTCGCGGCCAGTGACGTGGGCGGACATCGCGAACTGGTCACCCATGGCGAGACCGGCGTGCTCTTTGCGCCCGATGATCCACAGGATCTCGCGCACACGCTTGCCGAACTGCTTGGCGCGCGCGATAGTTGGGAACGCCTACGCGCAGCGGGCATTGCCCATGTGCGCAGCGCGCACGACTGGTCCGCCAATGCCAGGCGTTATCAAGACGTTTACCAAATGCTGTCACCTGTGGTGGCGCAACATGGGCACTAGAACGCGATCGGTTCCGCGATTCCCGGCCCGATAATCACTCCTGGGGGTGTGCGACGTGGCCGATAAGATGCGCAAGACCAAGGGCGGAAAGCCGCCGATCAGCCAGCATCCGATCTTCCCCGCCATCATCGCGCTGTGGTGCGGCGCGCTGGCCGGGCTGTGCAGCATCGCGCTGCGCCCCGCCGTGGTCGAGCAGGCGATTCTCGCCACCGGCCTCGACACGCTCGTGCCCATGGCCGCTCCGCCGCTGGGGGCCACCTTCCGCATCGCCCTTGCCCTTGCCATGACCGGGATCGGTGCCCTCCTCGGCGGGTTCCTGGCCCTGCGCATCGTGCGCCCGCGCCCGTCCGCCCGCGCCCGTGCAGATCGCACCGAGATGGCTCGGGACGAGGCCCCGGCCTCTGTGCCTGCCGCTGAACGCGCCCCTGCGGGCCGTCGCCGGGCGCTGGCCAACATGGAACTGGAAGCCGCGAGCGCCCAGGAAGCGAGCGCGGAGACCGCCGAGGCGCAGGAAAGTACTGCGCTCGAGACCGCCGCGCCCTTCGCGCAGCCCGAGACGGCCGCTGCACCTGCATCTGCCGAGGCGCTCCCTGAAACGACCGAACGAGGCGAAATTGCCGAGGGCATCCTCGACATGCGCGAGTTCGATCTCGACGCCTATCTCGACAGCGCGCAGGCCCCCGCAGACGAGCCGGACGCGATGCCCGCGCCAAGCGAAGCCAAAGCCCCGGATGCGCCTGTCGTTCCGGAGGACAACGTGGCCCCGTCGCGCCCCATCCCACCCGAAGCGCAGGTCTTCCGGACAAGCGCACCCTCCGCCTCCGCGCCCGACGCCGAGGTACCTGCCGCCCCCGGCCAGCGCCTGTTCGATGCCTATTCGCAGGCAATCGCCGCCAGGACCGCGGCTCCCGGTTTCTCGCTGCTCCCGCACAAGGATGAAGAGAGCGCCGAAAGCGCACTGATCTGGGACGATACCCCGGACATGTCCGAGCCCACTGCGACGGAGGAGCCCCGCAGCGCCGAAACCGCTCCGTCCGACGCGCCCGAAGTGCTGCCCTTCGCCGCGGCGGCCATGGCCGAGTTCACCGCAGGCGCAGGCACAGCCCCGCGCAGCGGCGCGGAACGCATCGCCGCACGCGAACTCGATGAACTCTCGCCGATCGAACTGCTCGAGCGCCTCGCTCTGGCCATGACGCGCCGCCGCGAGACCGAGGCGCGGGACGCGGCCCAGGAGACCCCGGAGGAACCGACCTCGGCGTCGTCCACGAGCGAACCAGCCATCCCGGAGCCCTATTCGCCGGAAACTGCCGCCGAGGCGCCGCCGATTCCGACGCCATCGGCCGAAGAGGAGGCGACACCCCCGCAGGTTGAGGCTCCCGAGCCGACCCCGGTCGCTCTGGCCCGCGGCCCCTTCGCCGCGCCAATCTCCGAAGCCACCAGCGGACCTGCCTCGCACGAGGCTGCGCAGACAACTGCCGAAGACGCCCCAGCCGCGAAGCCGGTCCTGCCCGCCGCCATGCGCGGAATCGACTTTGATGCGTTCGAGGACGAGGACGACGAGGCGCTGCCGGACTACATCCCGGCCCGCCACATCCGCGCGCCCGCGCCCCCGTCCGCAGCGTCCCCGCTCTCGGCCCCTTTCGCCGCGCCCGCCGGTCTTGCGCCCGCAGAGCCCGAGGAAAACGACGCCGAGGAAGAAAGCGTGCTCGAACAGGGTTACTCCTCGCTTCTGGGCCTTTCGCGCCCGGCCGAGGACGCGCCGTCCTTCGTGCGCGTCGAGGAACCCGAGGCACACGACGAGATCGAACCGGTGGTGATCTTCCCGGGCGAAGAGGCGCGCAGTCAGGTTGCCCGCACATCGAGCGAGGCAACGCGTCCCTTCGATGCGACCCCAGCCGGAGGGTCCGAGCCCCTGGCCTTCCCGCGCCAACTGCAGGCCGATGCCTCCCATGCGCAGCCTCGCCCCTTCGATGCTCCGCCGCGCGAAGACGCGGAAGAGACCGAGAAGGCCCTGCGCGCAGCCCTCGCCACGCTCCAGCGGATGAGCGGCGCCGCCTGATCGCGCCACCTCATCGCGGGGCCCACGAACGCAATCGCCTGCCTTCCGTCCCCCGAAGCGGGTTCCGCTCCACGGACACTTGCATCACCAAACCATTGCGACAGTTCTCAAACGCCGATTCTTGATAACAAAATGGCCTAGAATCGGCGTCAATTGGAATTTTTCATCCGTCGAGGCCCGAAGTCGGTTGCAAAACCGGCCCTCAATCTGCATGGGGACCGTGGGGTCACTATGTCGCTCAAGAGCGGCGCTCGATTCGTGCGCGCTGCGCGGGCGAAGCGGGTTTTGCGACCCCTGACAAAATGACAGGATGGGTATTATCGATGGGATTTCCTAAGCCCCAGGGCCTTTATGATGCGCGAAATGAACATGACTCCTGCGGTGTGGGCTTCGTAGCCCATATCAAGGGTGAGAAATCGCACGCCATTATTACCCAGGCTCTGGAGATTCTGAAAAACATCGACCACCGCGGCGCCGTGGGGGCGGACCCGCTGCTGGGCGATGGTGCGGGCATTCTCACGCAGATTCCCGATCAGCTTTTCCGCAAGTGGGCCGAGGCCAATGGCCATGAGCTGCCGCAGCCGGGCGACTACGCCGTTGCGATGTGCTTCCTGCCCCGCGACGAGGCTTCGCGCGACTTCGTGGTCACGAAGTTCGAAAAGTTCATTGCCAAGGAAGGCCAGCGCCTCGTGGGCTGGCGTGACGTGCCGGTCACGCTCGACGGCCTGGGCAAGGCCGTGCTCGAATCGATGCCGGTGGTGCGCCAGTGCGTGATCGCGCGCGACGGTGACTGCGCCGACCAGGACGCGTTCGAGCGCAAGCTGCTGGTGATCCGCAAGCAGACGCAGAACCCGCTGCACGACCTTGCCGAGAAGAACGACATGCCCGGCCTGACCGAGCTCTACATGCCGAGCTTCTCGAGCCGCACGATCGTCTACAAGGGCCTGCTGCTGGCAACCCAGGTCGGCTCGTTCTACGATGACCTGCGCGACCCGGACTTCGTCTCGGCGCTTGGCCTCGTACACCAGCGCTTCTCGACCAACACCTTCCCGAGCTGGCGCCTCGCGCACCCCTACCGCTTCATGGCCCACAACGGTGAGATCAACACCGTGCGCGGCAACGTGAACTGGATGAACGCGCGCCGCCGCACCATGGAAAGCGACCTCCTGGGCGCGGACCTCGACAAGATGTGGCCGATCATCCCGCACGGCCAGTCGGACACCGCGTGCCTCGACAACGCCTTCGAACTGCTGCTTGCGGGCGGCTACTCGCTGGTCCACGCGATGATGATCCTCATCCCGGAAGCCTGGGCCGGCAACCCGCTGATGGACGCCAAGCGCCGCGCCTTCTACGAATACCACGCCGCGCTGATGGAGCCCTGGGACGGTCCGGCCGCCGTGGCCTTCACCGATGGTCGCCAGATCGGCGCCACCCTCGACCGCAACGGCCTGCGCCCCGCGCGCTTCCTTGTCACCGACGATGACCTGTGCGTCATGGCCTCGGAAAGCGGCGTCCTGCCGATCGCCGAGGAGCGCATCGTGCGCAAGTGGCGCCTCCAGCCCGGCCGCATGCTGCTGATCGACTTCGCGGAAGGTCGCATCATCGAGGACGAGGAAATCAAGTCCAAGCTCTCGGAGGAGGAACCCTACGAGAAGTGGCTCGACAAGGCGCAGTACAAGCTCGCCGACCTCGACGTGATCGAGCCCGAACTGGCCGAGATCCCCGCGCCCACCGGCACGCTGCTCGATCGCCAGCAGGCCTTCGGCTACACGCAGGAAGACACCCAGCGCTTCCTCGAGCCGATGGCCATGAACGGCGATGATCCGATCGGCTCGATGGGCACCGACACGCCGATCCCGGTCCTGTCGAACAAGGCCCGCCTGCTCTACGACTACTTCAAGCAGAACTTCGCGCAGGTCACCAACCCGCCGATCGACCCGATCCGCGAGGAACTGGTCATGAGCCTCGTCTCGATGATCGGTCCGCGCCCGAACCTGCTGGGCCACGATGCCGGGACCCACAAGCGTCTCGAAGTCAGCCAGCCGATCCTGACCGACAAGGGTCTGGCCAAGATCCGCTCGGTGGAAGCCGCCCTTGACGGCGCCTTCCGCACCGAGACCATCGACATGACCTGGGACGCGGCAAGCGGCGCGGCCGGCCTCGAGATGGCGATCAAGGAAATGTGCTGGGCGGCGACCGAAGCCGTGCTCGCGGACAAGAACATCCTGATCCTGTCCGACCGTGCTCAGGGCCCGGACCGCATCCCGATGCCCGCGCTGCTGGCGACCGCAGCGGTGCACCACCACCTCGTGCGCCAGGGCCTGCGCATGCAGACCGGCCTTGTCATCGAGACCGGTGAAGCCCGCGAAGTCCAGCACTTCTGCGCGCTTGCCGGCTACGGCGCCGAAGCGATCAACCCCTACCTCGCCTTCGAGACGATCGAAGAGATGCGGGTCCGCAAGAAGCTGCCGATCTCGGCAGACGATGCCGCCAAGAACTACGTCTATGCCGTGGGCAAGGGCATCCGCAAGGTGATGTCCAAGATGGGCATCTCGACCTACCAGTCGTACTGCGGCGCGCAGATCTTCGACGCGGTCGGCCTCTCGAGCGAGTTCATCGAGACCTACTTCGCAGGCACCGCGACGACCATCGAAGGCGCCGGCCTTGCCGAAATCGCCGAAGAAACCGTGCGTCGCCACGCCGAAGCCTATGGCGACAACCCGATCTACGCGGGCATGCTCGACGTGGGCGGCATTTACGGCTCGCGCGTGCGCGGCGAAGACCACGCCTGGACCAGCGACAACATCGGCAACCTCCAGCACGCGGTGCGCGGCAATGTGCCCGCCAAGTACAAGGAGTTCGCCGAGAGCATCAACGACCAGTCGGCCCGCATGCTGACCATCCGCGGCCTGCTCGACTTCAAGGTGGCCGACACGGCCATCCCCATCGAGGAAGTCGAACCCGCCAGCGAGATCGTGAAGCGTTTCGCCACCGGCGCGATGAGCTACGGCTCAATCTCGTGGGAGGCGCACACCACGCTGGCGCTCGCCATGAACCGTATCGGCGGCAAGTCGAACACCGGTGAAGGCGGCGAGGATCCCAAGCGCTTCAAGCCGCTGGAAAACGGCGACACGATGCGTTCCTCGATCAAGCAGGTTGCCTCGGGCCGCTTCGGCGTCACCACCGAGTACCTCGTCAACGCCGACGACATCCAGATCAAGATGGCGCAGGGCGCAAAGCCCGGCGAAGGCGGCCAGCTGCCCGGCCACAAGGTCGACAAGGTGATCGGCAAGACCCGTCACTCGACCCCGGGCGTGGGCCTCATCTCGCCGCCGCCGCACCACGACATCTACTCGATCGAGGACCTTGCGCAGCTCATTCACGATCTCAAGAACGTGAACCCGACGAGCCGCGTTTCGGTCAAGCTCGTCTCCGAAGTGGGCGTGGGTACGGTTGCCGCGGGTGTCTCGAAGGCCCGTGCGGACCACATCACCGTCTCGGGCTACGAGGGCGGCACCGGCGCTTCGCCGCTGACCTCGCTGACCCACGCGGGCTCCCCCTGGGAAATCGGCCTTGCCGAGACCCAGCAGACGCTGATCCTCAACAACCTGCGCAGCCGCGTCGCTGTCCAGGCGGACGGCGGCCTGCGTACGGGCCGTGACGTGGCGGTTGCCGCGCTCCTGGGCGCCGACGAGTTCGGCTTTGCAACGGCTCCGCTGATCGCGGCCGGCTGCATCATGATGCGCAAGTGCCACCTCAACACCTGCCCGGTCGGCGTGGCCACGCAGAACCCGGTTCTGCGCGCCCGCTTCACCGGCCAGCCCGAGCACGTGATCAACTACTTCTTCTTCGTCGCCGAGGAACTGCGCGCGATCATGGCACAGCTTGGCTTCCGCACGGTCGCCGAGATGGTCGGCCGCGTCGACAAGCTCGACATGAAGAAGGCGATCACCCACTGGAAGGCCAAGGGCGTCGACCTTTCCCGCATCCTCTACCAGGCACCGCTGGGCGACAGCCCCTCGCTGAACTGGTCGGAGCGCCAGGACCACGGCCTCGAGAACGCGCTCGACAACGAGCTCATCGCGGCTGCGGCCCCGGCCCTGGAGAACGGCGAGGCCGTGCGCATCGAAAAGCCGGTGATCAACGTCAACCGTACCGTGGGCGCGATGCTCTCGGGTGAGGTGGCGCGTCGCTACGGCCATGAAGGCCTGCCCGACAACACCATCAACATCCAGCTGACCGGCGTTGCTGGCCAGAGCTTCGCGGCCTGGCTCGGCCACGGCGTGACGCTCGACCTCGTCGGCGATGCCAACGACTACGTCGGCAAGGGCCTCTCGGGTGGCCGCGTGATCGTGCGCCAGCCGGACAACGTGAAGCGCGTTCCCACCGAGAACATCATCGTCGGCAACACCGTGCTTTACGGCGCGGTCTCGGGCGAGGCGTTCTTCAACGGCGTGGGCGGCGAGCGTTTCGCAGTCCGCAACTCGGGCGCGATCGCGGTTGTCGAAGGCTGCGGCGATCACGGCTGTGAGTACATGACCGGCGGCGTGGTGATGGTGCTGGGCAAGACCGGACGCAACTTTGCAGCCGGCATGTCGGGCGGCATCGCCTACGTCTACGACGAGGAAGGCCGCTTCAAGGACCTCGCCAACACCGCCATGGTGGATCTCGAAAGCGTCTCGGCGACCCCGGACGAGGACGAGGGCACCGGCCGTCCGCAGCAGCGCACGGTCAGCGTCAATGACCTAGGCATGGGCGACATGCTGCGTCACGACGCCGAGCGCATCCGCGTCCTGCTGGAACGCCACAAGCTGCACACCGGCTCGAGCCGGGCCAGCGAACTCCTCGACAACTTCGAGGATGCGCTGGGCAAGTTCGTCAAGGTGATGCCGCGCGACTACGCCAAGGCGCTCAAGATGCTCGAAGCCGAGCGTCTCGAAGCCGCCACGGTCGCGGCGGAATAAGTTCGAAGGAATATAGAAGACATGGGCAAGGAAACCGGCTTTCTCGAGCTTGACCGCCAGGACCGTACGTACGGACCCGTCGACGAGCGTCTGAAGAACTACAAGGAGTTCGTGGTCCCCCTTTCGGCGGAAACGCTGAAGGGGCAGGCCTCGCGCTGCATGAACTGCGGCGTGCCGCACTGCCACACCGGCTGTCCGGTGAACAACATCATCCCCGACTGGAACCACCTGGTCTACGAGGACGACTTCCGCAACGCGCTGCAGGTCCTCCACTCGACCAACAACTTCCCCGAGTTCACCGGCCGCATCTGCCCCGCTCCGTGCGAGGCAGCCTGCACGCTGAACCTCATCGACGAACCCGTCACGATCAAGTCGATCGAGTGCGCGATCGTCGACAAGGGCTGGTCGGAAGGCTGGATCACGCCGAAGATTCCCGAGGCGAAGACCGGCAAGTCGGTGGCGGTCGTGGGTTCGGGCCCGGCGGGCCTCGCCTGCGCCCAGCAGCTGGCGCGCGCGGGCCACTCGGTCACCGTGTTCGAGAAGAACGACCGCGTGGGCGGGCTGATGCGCTACGGCATCCCCGACTTCAAGATGGAGAAGCACCTCATCAACCGCCGCGCCGCGCAGATGGAGGCCGAAGGCGTGACCTTCCGCACCTCCACCGAAGTGGGCGTGAACGTCTCGGTGAGCTCGCTCAAGGACAACTACGACGCGATCGTCTTTGCCGGCGGCGCCGAGGATGCGCGCAAGCTGCAGATCCCGGGCGCCGAACTGCCCGGCGTGCGCCTCGCCATGGAGTTCCTCACCCAGCAGAACAAGCGCAACGCGGGCGACGATGAACTGCGCGCCGCGCCGCGCGGCTCGCTCACCGCGACCGGCAAGAACGTCATCGTCATCGGCGGCGGCGACACCGGTTCGGACTGCGTGGGCACCTCCAACCGCCAGGGCGCCAAGTCGGTGACCCAGCTCGAGATCATGCCCAAGCCCCCGGTCCACGAGGACAAGGGCATGTCCTGGCCGTTCTGGCCCCTGAAGCTGCGCACCTCGAGCAGCCACGAGGAAGGTGCGGACCGCGAATGGGCCGTGCTGACCAAGCGCGTCGTGGGCGACAACGACGTCAAGGGCCTCGAATGCGTCCGCGTCGAGTGGAAGGACGGCAAGATGGTCGAGGTCGAGGGCAGCGAGTTCACGCTCGAAGCCGATCTCATCCTTCTCGCCATGGGCTTCGTGGGCCCCAAGAAGGCCGGCATGCTCGACCAGGCCGCCGTTGAGCTCGACGCGCGCGGCAACGTCAAGGCCGACACCCAGGTCTACCAGACCTCGGACGAGCAGATCTGGGCCTGCGGCGACATGCGCCGTGGCCAGAGCCTCGTCGTCTGGGCCATCCGCGAAGGCCGCCAGTGCGCGCGCGCCGTCGACGAGGCCCTGATGGGTGCGAGCGAACTGCCGCGCTGAGACAGGCCGACACGGCCTGTAAGAGACAAAGGGGCGTCCGCAGGGGCGCCCCTTTTTTCATGGCCTTGCGAAGGCCTTGCGCGCGCCCACTCCAACGCAGTGGCATCTTGCCGCTTCCTGCCCGCCTCCCCCGCAAAGTCGCCTAGGTGCGCCTTGGCGCCCATTTCACCGTGCGCCGTTACCTCATCTTCCCGGCAGCCCGGCCACGGGCCGCCTGCAAGGACGCGCGTCTGTATGCGCATAAGGGATGGAGCGAGACGGTGATCAAGGACCAGACCCGGAAGGCCGGACGCGGGCTCACCGCGCTCGTGGCGCTCGCCGTGCTGCTGACCGGCCTTGCCGTCTACATGATCCGCTTCGGCGGTCCGATCGAGCGCAAGCATGCCCTCCAGAACGAGATGCTGGCCGACATCCTGCCGCCGCCCGCCTTCGTCGTCGAACCCTACCTTCAGGTCACGCAGGCGACCGCCAACCCGGGCAACGCCCCGCTCGTCCTTGAAGAGCTGGCGCGTCTCGAAGGCGAATTCCGCGAACGCCAGGCCTATTGGCAGGAGAACGAGGTGCCCCCCGAAGTGCGCGACCAGCTGGCCCGCGTGATTCGGGTGGCCGACCACTTCTGGCGCATTGTCGACGGCAAGTTCGCCAAGGCCGCCAAGGGCCGCGACCGGGATGCCATGTACTGGATCCAGGTGCGAGAGCTCTCCCCCATCTACGACCGCCAGCGCCAGGAAGTGCTCAAGCTCGTCGCCCTCTCCCGCGCCTTCACCACGGCCGAGATGCGCACCGACACCTGGATCACCGCCGCCTGCCTGCTGGCCAGCGCTCTCATCGCGCTGCTGCTGGCGGGCGCCATCCCCTACGCCGCCCGGCTGATCGACCGTAGGATCGTCACCCCGCTGGAGAACGCCAGCCGCAGCTTCGGCCACCTCGCCTCGGGCGACTTCGACATCGTCATTGACGGCACCGAGCGGCGCGACGAGTTCGGCACGATGGCCCGCTCGATGGATGTCTTCCGCCGCGCCGGGATCGAAAAGGCCAGCGCGGACGAGGAGCAGCGGCGCGTGGTCGAGAATGTCTCGGTCGGCCTCCACAAGCTCGCGGCCAAGGACCTCGAATACCGCATCACCGAGCCCTTCCCGGAAAGCTACGAGGCGCTGCGCACGAACTTCAACGAGGCCGTGACCGCCCTTTGCAAGGCCATGGGCACCGTGCGCGTCGGCGCCTCCAGCGTGATGAACGCGATCTCAGAAATCCGCGCAGGGTCCGATGACCTTGCCCAGCGCAACCAGCAGCAGGCCGCGAGCCTGGAGGAGACCGCTGCGGCCATGGCGCAGGTGACCGACCGCATCCGCGAATCGGCAGGAACCGCCGCTCAGGCGCAAGAAGCCATCACCACCGCCCATGATGAGGCCAGCGAGGGCGGCGAGGTCGTGCGCGCGGCCGTCTCCGCGATGTCTGCCATCGAGGCGTCCGCGCGCGAGATCTCGACCATCATCGACCTCATCGACGGCATCGCCTTCCAGACCAATCTCCTGGCCCTCAACGCCGGGGTCGAAGCCGCACGCGCGGGCGATGCGGGCAAGGGATTCGCGGTCGTCGCCAACGAGGTGCGCGACCTCGCCCAGCGCTCCGCCGACGCCGCCCACCAGATCAAGGAGCTCATCACCAAGAGCAGCGCGCAAGTGGAAGGCGGCGTCGAGCTGGTCGGCGAAACTGGCTCCCGGCTCGAGGCGATCCTGGCGCAAGTGGGCGAACTGCGCAGCTTCATCGAGCAGATGGCCACCTCTGCGCGCCAGCAGGCAAGCGACCTCGACCAGGTCAACACCTCGGTCGGCGAAATGGACCGCATGACCCAGCAGAACGCGGCCATGGTCGAGGAAACCACCGCCGCGACCCGGAGCCTGGAAAGCGAGGCGCGCGGTCTCAGCGAACTCATGTCGGGTTTCCGCACCCGTATGCGCGAGGCGCGCCCTGAGATCGCAGGACAGGGCGAACCCTTGCGGCGGACCAGCGCGGTGGCCTGAGCCGCAGGCAAGAAAGAGAAATCCGAGGGCCATCGCCCTCGGGCTCCCAAAACGGGCAAGCTCACCTTTGTCGCGCAGCCTTGGACGAGAAAGGTGACCTCACCCGTTTAGGGGTCAAGGGGCGATGGCCCCTTGAAATTAGACGTCCTGCTTACTCCGCGTGTGCCTTCACGGTGTCGGGCGCCGTATTCACCTCTTCGGCGTCGGTCGCGGTTTCGCTCGTGATCGGCACCGCGTTCACGTCGCTGTCGAGTTCCTCACAGGCCTTGCGCACGCCCGCCGCGTAGTCGGGGTGGACCTTCTCCAGAACCGCGAACCAGCGCTCCTTCACGCCCTTCGAGCACGGCCCCATGGCCTGCGCGTAGTTGGTGTAGAGGCGCTGCTTCTGTTCGTCCGTGAACATCTCATAGAGCGCGCGCGGCTGCGTAAAGTCGTCCATCTCCTGCGGGTTGCCATAGCGATCCATGTCGCCATCGATGCGCAGCGGCGGCTCCTGCGCGCCCGCATCGGCAACCGGGCCCTCGTACTGGTTGGGCTCGTAGTAGGCGTCCGGGTTGCCGAAGTCGTTGGTGAAGAAGCGCATCGCGCCGTCCTTGTGATAATGATTCACCTTGGCGGCCTTGGCGGCGTTGGCGGGCAGCGCTTCGTAGTGCGTGCCCAGGCGGTAGCGGTGCGCATCGGCATAGGAGAACACGCGCGCCTGCAGCATCTTGTCGGGCGAGAAGGAGATACCCGGCACGATGTTCGAAGGGCTGAACGCTGCGTTCTCGACCATCTGGAAGTAGTTGTCCGGGTTCTTGTTCATCTCCAGGACGCCCACCTCGATCAGCGGGTAATCGCCGTGGGGCCAGACCTTGGTCAGGTCGAAGGGGTTGTAGGGCGTCTTGAGCGCGTCCTCCTCCGGCATGACCTGGATGTAGAGCGTCCACTTGGGATACTCGCCCTTTTCGACCGCGTTGTAGAGGTCCTCTTGGTAGGATTCGCGCGTCTTGCCGATCAGCTTCTCGGCCTCGGCGTTGGTGTAGAACTTGTGGCCCTGCTGGGTTTTGAAATGGAACTTGACCCAGAAGCGCTCGCCATCTGCGTTCCACATCGAGAAGGTGTGGCTGCCATAGCCGTTCATGTGCATCGGGTTCTTGGGGATGCCGCGGTCCGACATCAGGATCGTCACCTGGTGCACGCATTCGGGCTGGGCGGCCCAGAAGTCGAACATGGCCTCGGGGCTGCGCAGGTTGGTGCGCGGATGGCGCTTCTGCGTGTGGATGAAGTCGGGGAACTTGTAGGCATCGCGCACAAAGAAGACGGGCGTATTGTTGCCCACCATGTCCCAGTTGCCCTCCTCGGTGTAGAACTTGAGGGAGAAACCGCGCACGTCGCGCTCGGCATCGGCCGCGCCCGCCTCGCCCGCGACGGTCGACCAGCGCGAAAGCACCTCGGTCTCCTTGCCCACCTCGGAAAACATCTTCGCGCAGGTGTACTTCGTGATGTCCTTGGTCACCGTGAAAGTGCCCTGCAGGCCCCAGCCCTTGGCGTGGACGGTGCGCTCGGGAATACGCTCGCGGTTCTGGTGGGCGAGCTTTTCCAGGAGCTGGTAGTCCTGCATCAGCACGGGCCCGCGCGTGCCTGCGGTCAGCGAGTTCTCGTTGGAGGGAACAGGGGCACCGGCGCTGGTGGTCAGGGTGGGCTTGTCGGCCATGGATGGGTCCTCTCGGCGATTGGGGGTTCGCCAAAGAGAATGCGTCAGGCGCCCAAGTGGTTGCCGCAGGGCTTGCGATCAGCCTGATCGGCTGCGTCAATCAGACGCAGCCCCAATCGATCGGCTGACGGCCATTCTCTTTCAGGAAGGCGTTGGTACGGCTGAAATGCCCGCATCCCAGGAACCCGCGGTGCGCCGAGAGCGGACTGGGATGCGGCGCCTGCAGGATGAGGTGCTGGCTTTGCATCAGACCCGGAACCCGCTGCGCCTTCTTCTGCGCATGCGAACCCCACAGCAGGAACACGCACGGCTCGCGGCGCGCCGCAACGGCTGCCACGGCGGCATCGGTGATCGCCTCCCAGCCCCGCTTCTGGTGCGAACCGGCCTGCCCTGCCTCGACCGTCAGCGCGTTGTTGAGGAGCAGCACACCCTGGCGGGCCCAGCCTTCCAGATTGCCGTGCCCGGGCGCCGTCATGCCGCAGTCGCTGGCCAGTTCCTTGTAGATGTTGACCAGCGAGGGGGGCACGCGCACACCCTTCTGCACCGAGAAGGCCAGCCCGTGCGCCTGTCCCGGCCCGTGATAGGGGTCCTGCCCCAGGATCACGACCTTGACCGCATCGAGCGGGGTCAGTTCCAGCGCGCGCAGGCGGCTGCCGCGCGGGGGATAGATGGTCTTGCCGCTATTTTCCTCGGCGCGTAGCCAGGCGCCCAGGCGGCGGGCCTCGGGGGCTTCCAGCACCGGGGCAAGCGCGGCACGCCAGCTGTCCGGCACCGCCTCGGCGCCCTCGGCAGCGGTATGGCTTTCCGATCCGCTCATCGCAAATTTCCTCCGCGCCCGGCAACAAGGTGGGCTTGCGCCCATTGCGCAACCGACCGGCAATCCCTAAGCACTTTCGCATCATGGCTGTCTATCTCCACGAAGAAGATCTCCCCGAGGGCGTCCTGGCGCCGGGGCCCGTTGCCGTCGACACCGAGACGATGGGACTCATCACCCGCCGCGACCGCCTGTGCGTGGTCCAGATTTCCGATGGCGGAGGCGATGAGCATCTCGTCCGCTTCGCGCCGGGCAGCGACTATGCCGCGCCCAATCTGAAGGCGGTTCTGGCCGACCCGGCGCGTCTCAAGCTCTACCACTTCGCGCGCTTCGACCTCGCCGCGATGGAGCACTACATGGGCGTGATGGCTGCGCCTGTGTTCTGCACCAAGATCGCAAGCAAGCTGGTGCGCACCTACACCGACCGCCACGGCCTCAAGGACCTGGTGCGCGAACTGCTCGGCAAGGAAGTGTCCAAGCAGCAGCAGTCGAGCGACTGGGGCGCACCGGACCTGTCCGATCCGCAGAAGGAATACGCGGCCTCGGACGTGCGTCACCTCCACGCGATGCACACCATCCTGGTCGAGCGCCTCGCCCGCGAGGGCCGCACCGAAATGGCCCAGGCCTGCTTCGATTTCCTTCCCGCCCGCGCGCGTCTCGACCTCGCCGGGTGGCCCGACCACGACATTTTCAGCCACCAAGCGGCCTGACGCTGCAGGAACCACGCGCCCATGTCTGAGGAAGCCAGACAGATCCGCAACCGCCGCCGGCACCTGGCCGCGCCCGGCGGCTCGCACGACCGCCTGGTGGGTTTCCTGGTAAAGGGCCTACCCGCCGCGATCGGTGTGGTTGCCGCGGTGATGATCCTCGTGCCCCTCAGCCCGCGCGGCGAAGTCAGCTTCCTGCTTGACCGCAACAAGGTCGAGGTCACCGAAAACCGCCTCTCGGTCGACGATGCCGCCTACAGCGGCAAGGACGACCGGGGGCGCGCCTTCACCGTCACGGCCGGCACGGCCGTGCAGGAAAGCGCAGCCAGTCCCATCGTCGAGATGTTCGACCTCGCCGCCCAGCTTGCACTCAGCGACGGGCCCGGCAAGATCGTCGCCCCACGCGGGCGCTACAACTACGACGAGGACCTGCTCGACGTCGATGGACCTGTCGATTTCGCCGCGAGCGATGGCTACCACATGACCGCGAACAACGTCTCGGTCGATATCGCATCCAAGCTCGCCCATGGCTCGGGCGGAGTCGAAGGCCGGGTGCCCAGCGGCACCTTCAAGGCCGAGACCATGCAGGCCGACCTCGAAGCGCGCACCGTAACCCTTGAAGGCAATGCCAAGCTGCGGATGACCCCTGGCAGCAAGCTGGAGATACCCCAATGACGTCCGTTCGCCTGCCCTCCCTTGCGCTGCGTTCGGCCCTTGCCCTCGCGATCCTGGCAACAGGCGGCCTTGTCGCCTCCCAGCGGATCGGGGCGCAGGCCCTCGAAGGCCACAACACCGACGCACCGGTCGACTTCTCGGCCGACAAGATCGAACTGCAGGACCGCGAGGACCGCGTCGTGCTCACCGGCAATGTCGACATCCGCCAGGCCGGCCTGACGCTGAAAGCCGCGCGCACGGTGGTCAACTTCACCAACGCCGAGCGCCTCGAGGTCCAGCGCATCACCGCGACCGGCGGCGTACGCGTGACCCGGCGCGATGAAGTCGCCACGGGCGACGTGGCCGTCTACGACTTCAACAAGCGCATCATCACCATGGTCGGCAACGCCTCGCTCAAGCGCGGCAGCACCGACACGCTGCGCGGCGGGCGTTTCGTGGTCGACCTCAAGACCGGCGTCTCCTCGGCCTCCGGCGGACGCGTCAAGGGCACCTTCAACGTGCCCACCTCGTCCAACTGAGCCTGGCCGAACACGGCCACGAAAAAGCCCGCCCGGTCGAAGTGACCCGGCGGGCTTTTTCGTGCCTGGTCTGGCGCGCCGCGTGCTCAGAACGCGCGGTCGTGGACCAGAACGCGCAAGGTGAGGAAGATGATCTGCACATCGCGCATGATCGTCCAGCCTTCGAGGTATTCCAGGTCCGACTGGAGGCGGTTGACGAGATCCGATTCCTTGTCGGTCGCGCCGCGATAGCCGCGCACCTGGGCAAGGCCCGACAGGCCCGGCTTGAGGCTGTGGCGCTGCCAGTAGCGCAGGTCCACCTCCCAGAACAGCTTGTCGCCCGCCAGCGATCCCGTGGCGTGCGGGCGCGGGCCGACGAGGCTCATGTCGCCCAGAAGCACGTTGAAGAGCTGAGGCAGCTCGTCGATGCTGGTCTTGCGGATGAACTTGCCGACCGGGGTGATGCGCTGGTCGTTCTTCGAAGCTGACTGGTT
This sequence comes from Novosphingobium mangrovi, assembly GCF_022818885.1. Classification (NCBI taxonomy): domain Bacteria; kingdom Pseudomonadati; phylum Pseudomonadota; class Alphaproteobacteria; order Sphingomonadales; family Sphingomonadaceae; genus Novosphingobium; species Novosphingobium mangrovi. Next base: position 68,158 of record NZ_JALHAT010000006.1, read on the forward strand.
GCCATCGGCATCGCACAAGGCCTCGGTCATCGAACGGAACTTGTACATGTTGAAGAAGCGGTTGCCGCGCCCCATGCGCCGCTGGACGAAGAGCACCGAGCCCCCGTCATAGAACTTCACGGCCAGCGCAATCACGATCAGAAGCGGCGAGAGCGCAAGGATGGCGCTGCCCGCAAAGGCAAGGTCGAACATGCGCTTGATCGCCCTCTCGCGAAGCCCCAGCGGCCCTGCCGAAACCAGGAGGAGACCATGCTGGCCCGAGACTCGGGCCCCCTGCGCGCCAAGCCGCACAACGACATCGTCAAGCACTTCACCATCGACGTTGGCGCCCTTGAGCATCATCGCCCATTCCGCGCGGCGCCCGACCGGACAGCTCACGATCACACGGTCGATATTGCGCAGAACCAGACCGAAGCGGTCAAGCGCATCGGGATCCTTGAGATCGGGACGCAGCCCCATCGCGGTGGCCGAAACGCGAATGGCCCCGGGGAAATCGACCTTGGGACCGCCATCGTCGATCACCAGTTCGTTGAGCACCTGGGCGCCGCAGCGCCAGCGGACGAGGGCCCGCATCTGACGGCGCGAAATGGCCATCAGGATCATCGCCGTGACCGAACCAAGGACAAAGGCCAGACGCGGCAATTCGCCGGAGGGACGGATAAGGAACTGCACGAAGACCGCGACGGCCACCGAAAGCGTCATCGCCATCATCGTGCGGGCGACCCCGGACCAGGCGTTGCGCAGCGTGGTGAGCGAATAGCTGCCGTTGTAGAGGGCCAGTGTCAGGAAGATGGGAAGGACCAGCTGTCCATAGACGAGCGCCCGCGCGAAGCCGACCTGGCCGTGAATCGCCCAGCCGATCACCGCGAAACCGATCGCGATCGCCAGCATGTCGCCGAGCATGATGCCCAGGTAACACTGCAAACGCCGCCGCACGAGAGCCGGCGCAACGGGGCTAACCCCTTGCTCCGGCGAAGTATTAAGCACGGCACGTGGCGCGAACGGCGCATTCATGGATTCGGCACTCCCGACAGCCAGCTTCACCTTGCCCTGCCCCCTGCGTTAGTTCGAAGACGGTAATGCTGCAGTGCAATACGTATAGTCCTCATGGCCCCCAAGTAGCAATCGAAAAACCTTAGACGGTTCTGCTTACGCGTTGTTTTGTAGATCCTATAGCCAATCGGGCAATTCGCACGAGACCATCAGCCAACAAGAGCTCTGAATCCTGACTATTGGACAAGAGATTCTGGTGCAGTGCAACAAGACGCGACACGAGACGGTCGAGACGCGGGCCGCGCCAGACCCGCAATTGCTGCGCCAGCGCCGGCTTGTCTTTCCAGAATACACGACGCGCCTTGGCTTCGGCTTCGAGCAGGGCCCCGACATCGCCGTTGGCTCCCAGTTGCGCGTTGAGCGCGGCGAGCTGGGCCACACGCCGCTCCAGCGCCAGCAACAGACCCACCGGATTGATCTGCAGGTCATGCATGCGCTTGAGTTCGGAGGCGAGGAGCTCGCGCTTACCCCCCAGGATCGTATCGACGAGCGGACCGAAGGCATCGTCCTCGGTCGAGGCACCAATGGCATCGAGAGCCTCCATCGTCACCGCCTGCGGCGCCTCGGGCACGGCATCAAGATAGAGCGCCAGCTTCTCGACTTCCGAGCGCGCAAGGCGCGTGTCGAGCCCTGCCGCACGCGCAATGCGCTGGGCAACTTCGCTCCCCATCTTGAGTCCCGCGCCGTTGGCCAATGTGCGCACCGTGGCAGTCACCGAGGCGAGATCGGGCGGGTAGAACATGCCCACCAACGCATCGCCGCGCCCGGCCAGCAGCTTGGCCGTGCGCGACTTGTCGGTCGCGCCGGTCGCCACGATCAGGACCGGGCACCCCTCGACCTCGTTCTCGATCAGGGTCTTGACCGCATCGTGCGCCTCGTCGCCCTGCGCGCGCACGTAGATGTGGCGAGTGCCGCCGAACAGCGAGGTCGAGCGGGCCTCATCGCCCAGGCGCACCGGATCGCGGCGCAGCTCCGCCCCGCTCATCTCGATACGTTCGCCCGGGTCGTCCAGGAGCGAGACGATCTTCGCGGCCGCATCGCTCGCGCCCGATTCGTCGGGCCCACACAGGAAGAACAGCCGGGCCTCACGCGCGACCCGGGCCGCAACCGAGGCGAAGTCCTTCTGGGTGGCCTTCACGGGACCTTACGGACGTGCATCGTCGCGCAGGCGCAGCGCGAGATTGGTCACGATACGGTCGGCGACGTCCTTGGCCAGGTTCTCCAGCGCGCGCTGTTCCGCGGCGATGGTGGCGTAGTCGGACGAGACCACGTCGATACCCGCATCCGAGCCCGCAGTCGCGTCGACGACGATCTCGTCACTGGCCGTGTCAACGAGCTGGAAGCGCGCGCGCAGCGTGCGCCGCTCGCGCCCGATCGTGTCATCGGAAAGGAGACCAAAGCCTTCGAGCTGATCGTCAAGGCGCACGTCGAGCCGGTAGCGCGGCGTGGTACCGGCCGGCGGCTCGCCCATCTTGTCGATCAGGGCGTTGCGCACGAGCCAGCCCGCGCGCCCCTCGATCGCGGCGACCTGGATGTCGGAGAGGCCGCGCGCGACCTCGCCGCTGCCACCGCCCGCGTACATCGGCGAGAGGCCACATCCGGCCAGCGGAACGGCCAGCGCAAGCGCGGCGGCAAAGGCGCGAAGGGACCTCACGCGACGATATTGACCAGACGATCGGGCACGACGATTACCTTGCGAATTTCGGCGCCATCGATCGCACGCTGGACCTTCTCGCTGGCCAGCGCAAGCGCCTCGAGGTCTTCCTTCGACGCGCCCTTGGCAACCGTCAGCGTGTCGCGCAGCTTGCCCTTGACCTGAACCGCGATGGTGACCTCGTCCTCGACCAGCAGCGCCGGATCGACTTCGGGCCACAGCGCCTCGGCGACAAGGCCCTTGCCGAAGGTGGCGTAGGCTTCCTCGGCAAGGTGCGGCATCATCGGCGCGATGAGCAGCAGGAGTTCGCGGATCGCGGTGGAGCGGCTTGCCGAAGGCTTGGCCTTCTCGACCGCGCCGGTCAGCTCGTAGATGCGCGCAACGGCCTTGTTGAAGCCGAGCGATTCGATGTCCTCGGCCACCGCCGCAATGGTCTGGTGCAGCTTGCGGTCGAGCGCCTTGTCCTCGCCCTCAGCCGATGCGTCGAACTGCGCGAACAGCCTCCACAGGCGCTGCACGAAGCGTGCGCAGCCCTCGATCCCGGCTTCCGACCAGGGCAGGTCGCGCTCGGGGGGGCTGTCGGACAGCATGAACCAGCGGATCGCGTCCGCGCCGTAAGTCGCGACGATCTCGTCGGGATCGACCACGTTCTTCTTCGACTTGGACATCTTGATGACCTTGCCGACCTCGATGGTCGAACCGTCGGCCTTCAAGGTGGCGCCATCAGCCGTGCGCGTGATCTCGGAGGGCGCGAAGTAGACGTCGCGTCCGCCTTCCTTGCGCGAATAGACCTCGTGCGTGACCATGCCTTGCGTGAACAGGCTCGCGAACGGCTCCTTCACGTCGACAAGGCCGATGCGGGCGAGCGCGCGGGTCCAGAAGCGGGCGTAGAGCAGGTGCAGGATCGCGTGCTCGATGCCGCCGATGTACTGCTCGACCGGAAGCCACTTGGCGATGGCCTCCTTGTCGAAGGGCTTGTCGCCGGGCTGGCTGGCGAAGCGCAGGAAGTACCACGAGCTGTCGGCAAAGGTGTCGAGCGTGTCGGTCTCACGGCGCGCGGCATGGCCGCACTGCGGGCAATCGACGTGCTTCCAGGTGGGGTGGCGTTCGAGCGGGTTGCCCGGCGTCTGGAAATCGACGTCTTCGGGGAGCGTCACGGGCAGGTGCTTCTTGGGCACCGGCACCACGCCGCAGACCTCGCAGTGGATGAACGGGATCGGCGTGCCCCAGTAGCGCTGGCGCGAGATGCCCCAGTCGCGCAGGCGCCACACCGTCTTGCCTTCGCCCCAGCCGCCGTCCTGGGCGCGGCGGATGACTTCGGCCTTGGCCTCGGCCACGCTCATGCCGTTGAGGAAATCGGAGTGGACAAGAACGCCGTCCCCGGCTTCCGCCTCGCCCGCGAAGGGCTTGTCGGCATCGTCCGCATTGGCCGCGACGACGCGCAGGATGGGCAGTTCGTACTTGGTCGCGAACTCGAAGTCGCGCTGGTCGTGGCCCGGAACGGCCATGACCGCGCCGGTGCCGTAGTCCATCAGCACAAAGTTGGCGATGAAGACCGGAAGATCCGCGCCGGTGAAGGGGTGCTTCGCGGTAATGCCGGTGTCGAAGCCCAGCTTCTCGGCGGTTTCAAGCTCGGCCGCGGTGGTGCCGCCGCGCTTGCACTCGGCAATGAACTCCTGCGCCTCAGCACTGTCCTTCGCCACACCCTGCGCAATCGGATGATCGGCGGCGACGGCCACGAAGCTCGCGCCGAAGATCGTGTCGGGGCGGGTCGAGTAGACTTCGACGCTGCCACCATCCGAAAGGTCGAAGCTGAACTGCAGGCCTTGCGACTTGCCGATCCAGTTTTCCTGCATCGTGCGGACCTTTTCAGGCCACTTGTCGAGATTGCCCAGCCCTTCGAGCAGTTCGTCGGCAAAGTCGGTGATCTTGAGGAACCACTGGTTCAGCTTGCGCTTCTCGACCAGCGCCCCCGAGCGCCAGCCGCGCCCGTCGATGACCTGCTCGTTGGCGAGCACGGTCATGTCGACCGGGTCCCAGTTCACCGCCGATTCCTTGCGGTAGACAAGGCCGTGGGCGTACATGTCGAGGAACAGCGCCTGCTCGTGGCCATAATAGTCCGGCTCGCAGGTGGCGAGTTCGCGCGACCAGTCGAGCGCGAAGCCCAGGCGCTTCAACTGCGCCTTCATGTTGGCGATGTTGTCGCGCGTCCAGCCGCCCGGGTGGACGCCCTTTTCCATGGCCGCGTTCTCAGCCGGCATGCCGAAGGCGTCCCAGCCCATCGGGTGGAGCACCTCGTGGCCGCGCATGCGCTTGTAACGCGCCAGGACGTCGCCCATGGTGTAGTTGCGCACGTGACCGATATGGATGCGGCCCGAGGGATAGGGGAACATCTCCAGGACGTAGCTGCGCGGCTTCGTCGAGGTGTCGTCCGCCTTGAAGCACTGGGCTTCGTCCCACGCTGCCTGCCAGCGGACATCCGCCTGCGCCGGGTCGAACCGCTCGGTCATTTCAGTCTGGTCTCCTGCGAGGACCCTTGCGGCCCTTGCGTTCTTGCATGGTGGAGGCCCCCACGCAGGGGACCTTTCGAAATTGGGGTTGGGTCGGCGAAGGGCCGGATCAGCCGCCGACCGAATCGCGGCGCAGGTCACGCGCACGGGTCAGGATCACGTTTTCCAGCTTCTGGACGGTCGCGGCCTGAACCGGAGCACCGACCCAGGCGTCGCCTTCGCGGACCTGGCGGGCGGCCGAGACGCGCAGCGCATCGGCGCGCAGGTCCTGGTCGAGGATCGTCACCGAGACCTTCACGCGCTCGCTCGGCTTGTCCGGGTTCACGTACCAGTCGGTGATGATCACGCCGCCATTGCTGTCGGACTGGACCAGCGGCATGAACGAGAGCGCATCAAGGCTCGCGCGCCACAGGTAGCTGTTCACGCCGATAGTGGTGACATGCGAAGGCGCCAGCGCGCCCGACACGTCATTCTTCTTGCCGCCACAGCCGGCCAGCGCGAGGGCCGCGACCACGCATACCGCGGCGGTCATCGTCTTGCGCGGGGCGAAAAGGCCGAATTCAGTGCTGCCTGTCATTTTACTTCCCGGTTCCTGGTCTGTGTCGGCAGGGATCGGCCCAGAGGTTGGCCCTGCGGTCCCCGACATGTTGCATTGCCTCTATAACCGCCATTGCCTCGGAGCAAGAGCGCCCTTGCCTTTGATGCTGCCGCAAACGGGACAGCCCAGGCCGTAGGCGGGCCTGGATCTGGCGCCCTGTAGAGCCGCTGGCAGGTAAACCCGCGATGAATGCTCGCCTGTCCTCGGCCTCCGCCTCCCTCTTGAGCCACGCCGGTGCGATCCCCATTTCCCCTTCCGGCTCAGACTGTGTTAAGAAGAATCGTGCAAGACCAAGACGCCATGACCATGGCCAGTACGCTGGCCACCTCTAGGGAGTGCCTCGACGTGACCGCGCAGACCCCTGCCCCACCCCCGACAGAAGCCCCGGCCGCTTCGCGCGGCGGTGTGCGGGCCGGTGCCCTGCTGGCAGGATCGGTCGGTCTGCTCGCGCTGCCCAGCGCAGTCATGGCTTTTTCCGCGTCGTTTCATGGCGAGGATCCGCAAGGCGAGAGCCTGGGCTCGCTGGAATCCCAGGCCTCGGGCGAAACGCTCTCGCGCGCGGTCGCCATGCGCTCGCTTGCGAAGGGGGGCGAATTTGCCTTCACCCCGGCCGGCACCCCGCATCGCCCCGAACGCTCGGTGCTGGTGGTCGTGCGCGACGATCCGGTCGCGGCCAAGGCGATCATCGTGCGCGGACGCTACGAAGCGCCGAAGGCCGAAAGCCCGCGCGCAGCCGCCAACCCGCAGATCGCGGCCAGTTCGTTCAGCCTGGGTACGTCGCGCGGGTACCAGAACTTTGCACAGGACCTGGTGAAGCCTTCGGAGAAGCGCTCCGTGGCCGCCCTGCCCGACCTTCAGTCCTACAGCCTGACGCCGGGCACCAAGGAGGAAAAGGAATCGCGCTTCACCCCCCGTATCTCAATCGACGAAAAGCGCGCGGCGGGGCGTGCCCCCCGCACCTTCGCGGGGATCGAGGGCGAGGTGGACCTGGGCGGTGCCTACCGCGTGGCCAAGAACCTCAACGTGACCGCGGGCGTGCGCTATTCGCAGGACCGTGAACGCCTGCAGCCGCTCACCGATGGCCGTCAGGACAGCCAGGCGGTCTATGTCGGAACCCAGTTCAGCTTCTGACAATATTGCTAAATTGTTGAAATATGACCGCTAGCTGCCTGTAATTCGCAGGCACGCAAGCGCAGTTGCACTTGTCGCACCCTTAATTCGCCAGGGCGAATGCAAATATCGCCACACTGAGCTTGCCGCATTCATATTCCTTTCTTAGCAATGTGCTTGGTGGATGCACACGAAAGCGAAAGGCTGAATATGGCACGCGTTGCGATTGTTACTGGCGGCACCCGCGGTATCGGAGAGGCTATTTCCCTGGCTCTGCAGGACAGGGGCCACAAGGTTGTTGCGAGCTACGCAGGCAACGATGAGAAGGCCAAGGCCTTTACCGACAAGACGGGTATTCCGGCTTACAAGTGGGACGTGGGCGACCACGAAGCGACGCTTGAAGGCGTGGCCAGGGTTGCCGAGGAAGTCGGCCCGGTCGACATCGTCGTCAACAACGCGGGGATCACCCGCGACGGCGTGCTCCACAAGATGAGCTTCGAGGACTGGAACGAGGTGATGCGCATCAACCTCGGCGGGTGCTTCAACATGGCCAAGGCCACCTTCCCCGGCATGCGCGAGCGCAAGTGGGGCCGCATCGTCAACATCGGCTCGATCAACGGCCAGGCCGGCCAGTACGGCCAGGTCAACTACGCCGCGGCCAAGTCGGGCATCCACGGCTTCACCAAGGCGCTGGCCCAGGAAGGCGCCAAGTACGGCGTCACCGTCAACGCGATTGCGCCGGGCTACATCGACACCGACATGGTCGCGGCCGTGCCCGCGCCGGTGCTGGAAAAGATCGTCGCCAAGATCCCGGTCGGCCGCCTCGGCCACGCCTACGAGATTGCCCGCGGCGTCGCCTTCCTGTGCTCGGAGAACGCCGAGTTCGTGACCGGCTCGACGCTGTCGATCAACGGCGGCCAGCACATGTACTAAGACACCGGGACACGAAGCCCGGATTCAAGGGGCCATCGCCCCTTGCCCTCAAAACGGGCAACCTCACCTTTCTCAGCCAGGGCGGCGCGCGGAAGGTGAGGTTGACGGGATGGGGAGCCCGAGGGCGATGGCCCTCGGATTCCTCTTTTCCCGACCTAGACTCAGGACATCCAGTAGCCGACAACCTTCCAACGCCCCTCTTCCGGGCTGAGCGAGACGGTCTCGATGACGTTCGCCTTGTGGGCGAACTCGCTCTGGAACTTGACGACCTTGAGCCCGCTTGGCGGGCCGGGCACGGCTTCTTCGCCTAGCAGGCGGCGGGTGACGACCTCGCCAAGCGGCGGGCGCACCTGGCCCGCAAGGCTGGCCCAGCGTGCGGCCGTGTTCTGGGCCTGGAAAACCTCTCCGGTTTCGGCCCAGCTCTTTTCCCATTCCCCTTCATCGACAAGGTGCAGCCAGGCGCGTGCCGAGGCGACCGGCGCGCTTTCCACGCTTTGCGCCTCGGGTGCGGACTGAAGCGAGGCAGACGGAGACAGCACCAGAAGAGCGGCAACAAGGGCAAGCGACATGGCAAGGGCTCCGCCGAGCGCCCAGACCAGAAGGAGCCGGGTCTTCGAAGCGCGTTTCGGCTCCTCCCGGTCTGCCGTGCGATCCGCGCCGGACGCAGCCCCCATTTCCGTGTCCCCTGGCGATTGGGGGGGCGGTTCCGCTCCCAGCCCTTCCTCGCGATCCAGAAGCAGACGGGCTGCCTCCCGGCTGCTCGAAACGGCCATCTTGCGCCGCGCGTTGCGAAGGCGCTCGTGGATCGTGTGAACCGACAATTCGAAATGGCGTGCCAAGGACTTGGCGTCATGCCCGCGCGCCATCAGCCGCAGCGTCTCCTTCTCTCGCTCGGTCAGGGCCGCGTAGCCGTCCTGAAGGTCCCCTTCTGCCATGATCCCATCTGTCTCCACGCGTGATCGCAATCACTTGGCCTGCAAAGCCTAGGGCGCGAGCCGCGTACAGGGCACCCCAAAAAAATCGTAGCCGGCCCGGGGGCATGCCCCTATTGCAGGGGGATGGTCTCCCCCTTTCACCCACCCGTCAAACGCTCGGTGGAAATCGCCGGACACAAGACCTCGATCAGCCTGGAACCGGTGTTCTGGGACGCGCTGGTCTCGGCCGCCGAGGAAGAACGCGTGCCGATCAACGCGCTTGTCGCGCGCATCGACCTCGAACGCGCACAGGCCGAAGTACCGCCTGGCCTTGCAAGTGCGATCCGGGTCTGGCTGATGCTGCGCTTTGCCGGTTCGGTGACCCCGCTTGAAGAGTGAGTCGACACGAAAATCAGAAAAACAGTTTCGAGGGCCATCGCCCTCGGGCTCCCCGAACTGTCTGACTCACCTTTGGCGCGCATCGTTATCTGAGAAAGGTGAGGTCGCCCATTCCGGGGTCAAGGGGCGATGGCCCCTTGTATCCGACTTTCCTTCTCTCTGCGCCTTCCGACGCCCCAACGGGAAAGGGGCGGACAGCCTTTCGGCCCCGCCCCTCGGGTACGTTGCATCAGGGACATGCAACTGCGTTGTCAGTAGTTGGCGACCGCGTCGCTGGCCGGGAAGGTCTCGTCGAGCGCTTCGTCGGTCTTGGACCACGACTTGGGCGTGGTTTCCATGTTCGCCGCACCTGCATCGCGGACCTTGGGCGTGTCGCCCTTGTCCTTCTGCGTGTACTTGTAGAACGCGTAGCCTGCCGCGCCGAGCGCGGCCATTCGCATAAGGCCCATTGTCCAATCTCCTCTCAGCCGCCCTTGCGGGCGTTTGAAGGGAAAATGCACAAGGGGCCCGTGCGGTTCCTCAATCGGCGCCGATACGTTCGATCTGTGCGCCGAGCAGCGCCAGTTTCTCTTCCAGACGCTCGTAGCCGCGGTCGAGGTGGTAGAGGCGGTGCACCTGAGTTTCACCCTCGGCGGCAAGCCCGGCGATGACAAGGCTCATCGAGGCGCGCAGGTCCGTTGCCATGACTTCGGCGCCGGTCAGCGTGTCGACGCCATGGACGATGGCGGTGCGGCCCTTGGTCTCGATATGCGCGCTCATGCGGTTGAGCTCGGGCACGTGCATGTAGCGGTTCTCGAAGATCGTCTCGGTCAGAACGCTGGAGCCTTCCGCCTTGCACAGGAGCGCCATGAGCTGGGCCTGCATGTCGGTGGCAAAGCCCGGGAACGGCGCGGTCGAGAGCGTGACCGGACGCAAGGGGCCATTGGCCGCAACGTAGAGGCCGTCCTCGCTCGGCTCGACGAGCACGCCCGCATCGCGTAGCGCCTGCACGGTCGCTTCCATGTCCTCGATCCGCGCGCCCTTGAGGAGGACCTCGCCGCCCGTGATCGCCGCGGCGCAGGCATAGGACCCTGCCTCGATGCGATCGGGCATGACCATGTAGGTCGCCCCGTGCAGGCGCGGCACGCCATGGATGGTGAGATCCGAGGTGCCGATGCCCTCGATCCGGGCGCCCATCGCGGTGAGAAGGTTGCACAAGTCGACGATTTCCGGCTCGCGCGCGGCGTTGTGGAGGGTCGACTTGCCCTTGCACAGGACCGCGGCCATCAGCGCGTTCTCGGTCGCGCCGACCGAGACCACCGGGAAAGAAAAACGTCCGCCGGGAAGGCCGCCATCGGGCGCAATCGCCTTCACGTAGCCCGCCGCCATCTCGATCTGCGCACCCAGCGCCTCGAGGGCCTTCAAATGCAGGTCGATCGGGCGATTGCCGATGGCGCAGCCACCGGGCAGCGAGACAGTCGCCTCGCCCATGCGCGCCAGCATCGGGCCCAGCACCAGAATCGAGGCGCGCATCTTGCGCACCAGATCATAGGGCGCGACCGTGCTGGTGATGCGGGTGGCCTGCAAGGTCATCACCCGGCCGAAATCCTCCGGCCGCGAGCCCGCGATGGCCGTCGAGATGCCGAACTGGTTCATCAGGTGCTGGAAACCGTCGATGTCCGCGAGACGCGGCAGATTGCGCAGCGTCAGCGGCTCCTCGGTCAGGAGCGCGCAGGGCAGCAGCGTGAGCGCTGCGTTCTTTGCGCCGGAAACGGGAATAGTGCCGGAAAGGCGTTTGCCGCCTTGAATAACGATCTTGTCCATCCCCACCCATTTAGCGTGATTTGGCGCGCCAGCAAGCGCGCAACCATTGGCAGCTTCATGTGTTTGTGGAAGGGCTTGGTTGCACTGCAGCGCCGAAAACGCTTTAATTGCTTTGCAACATCTGAAGGGTACTGCGAGGTCCATGACTGCCAACAACTTCCGAAAGCCTGTCCGCAAAGCCGTATTCCCGGTGGCCGGACTTGGAACCCGCTTCCTCCCCGCAACTAAAGCCATTCCAAAAGAGCTTCTCCCGGTCGTAGATCGCCCGCTTATTCAGTATGCGGTGGACGAAGCACGCGAAGCCGGCATCGAGGAATTCGTATTCGTGACTGGCCGCGGCAAGACCGCGATCGTCGAACACTTCGATACGGCCTATGAACTCGAAGCCACGATGAGCGGTCGTGGCAAATCGCTCGACCCGCTCGAGCCCACGCGCATGAAGCCGGGTAACCTCGTCACCGTGCGCCAGCAGGTGCCTCTGGGCCTGGGCCACGCGGTCTGGTGCGCCCGCGCGGTCACCGGCGATGAACCTTTCGCAATCTTCCTGCCCGACGAACTCATGTACGGCTCGCCCGGCTGCATGGCCCAGATGATCGAGGCCTACAACGAAGTTGGCGGCAACCTGGTCTCGGTGCTGGAAGTGCCCGAGAACGAGGTCTCCAGCTATGGCGTCATCAAGCCCGGTGCGGTGAATGGAAAGCTGACCGAAGTGAAGGGCCTCGTCGAGAAGCCCAAGGTGGAAGACGCGCCCTCCAACAAGATCGTCTCGGGCCGCTACATCCTCCAGCCCGAAGTCATGGGCCTGCTCGCCAGCCAGGACAAGGGGGCGGGCGGCGAGATCCAGCTGACCGATTCGATGGCCAAGCTGATCGACACCCAGCCCTTCCACGCCGTCACCTTCGAGGGGCAGCGCTTCGACTGCGGCTCAAAGCTGGGCTTCGTCGAAGCCACGCTCTCGATTGCCCTCGACCGCGAGGACATGGGCGAGGACGTGCGCGCGATGGCCAAGCGCATCCTGGGCTGATTGGCCTGGATACTGCGGCAAAAAAAGGGGCGCTGTTCACACGAACTGCGCCCCTTTTTTCGAGGTATCAGAAAGATAGATCCGAGGGCCATCGCCCTCGGGCCCCCGAACTGGCTGGCTCACCTTTCGCCCGCCCAGCTGGCTGAGAAAGGTGAGGTTGCCCATCCGGGGTCAAGGGGAGATGGCCCCTTGAAAAGAAACTTCACTCCGAAGCCGGAATAACCTCGATACCCAGCGGCGCGGCGCCGTTGACGATGGCCACGAGGCGATCGATGTTGGGGTGTGCACCCGGGTTGGCCCGCGCGTCCTCGACCATCTCGGCGAAGATGGCGAGACCATGGTCCGCGGCCTTGGCGTCGAGCGTGCCGAACTCCTGCTGGAGGTACTGGTAGAGCGCCAGCGAGCCCTTTTTGCCCGGTGCGTTGGGGATCGTGTCGAGCACGGCCCCGGTCCCGTCAACGAAGTCGATGCGCTCCACGCCCTCGATCGAGGGAAGCTGGGCAAGGTTGTCCTTGAAGGTGTCGGTGGGGGTAATCATCGGCGGCCTTTCCGCAAGAAATCGTCAGGGTTCAAGGCCGCGCCCGTAGCAGCGCTCTGCCCCGCCGACCATCCTTGGCGGCCAGCTTCGCGCCAGACGGTTACTTGCGAACCGGATCGGCGAGGCGCCCCATGATCGCGGCGACATAGGCCTGAGTCTCGCGGATGCGGGGAATGCCGCCCGCCTGTGCCACCCGCCGGGGGCCTGCGTTGTAGGCGGCAAGTGCCTTCTCGATATCCCCGCCGAAGGTGTCGAGCTGTTCGCGCAGGTAGCGCGCGCCGCCCTCCAGGTTCGCGTGCGGGTTGTCGGCATCGACGCCCATCTGCTGCGCGGTCCCGGGCATGAGCTGGGCAAGACCGCGTGCGCCTGCATGCGAGCGGGCTCCCTCGTTCCAGCGGCTTTCCTGCCAGATCACGGCTTCCAGAAGCGCCGGGCTGATGTCGTACTTGGCCGCGAGCTGCGCAACATGCGCGCGCCAGCGCTCGGGCCCGGCCGCATCGAGCGTCTGCGTGAGCGAAGCCTGGTCGATGGCGAGCGCGCCCTCGTCCAGGGGCAGATCCGGCTCGGCGTTCGGCTGCGGGCCACCTGCCACCCACTGCGCGCCCGACTGCCCGATTTCGAGCACGTCGGCCCGTGCGGGAAACGAAGCGAACACGGCAAGACCGGTGGCAGCTGCCACCAGCGCGAATCGCTTGGCGCGATGCCGTGCCCACCCGTGTTTCATGCCCTGTTCCTTACTCCAGGAACGCCGCGGCGGACAGGCCCTTCGCAGACCCAGCCGCCGCGCGCCGTCAGTCGAGCTTCAGGGCTGCGCGGATGGCGTCCCAGGCCACCAGCTTGAAGTTCTGGGCATAAGGCGCGTTGTCGCCGTCCTGCGCCATGAACACCCCGCCCGGATACGTGGGGCCAAAATCACCCAGGGCAACTTCGATCCCGTCGGTCTCGCTGGTGCCGCCCAGATCGCCGCCATTGATGCGGAAGCGCCCGGCGTAGGCGCCGCCCGGCAGCGTGAAGACCGCATAGGCGCTGTCGCCCTGGCTCGAGGCCAGAAGCCAGGCCTTGCCATCCTCGCCGCGTGCCAGGGCAAGGCCCTCGACATCGTCGACAAGACCGTCCTTAGCCCCGACTTTCGCCAGGGCTTCGGGCACGAGCGTGGCCGCGCCAAGCGCGACCTGCCAGATCCCGACATCCTCTTCAGCGAGGTAGAGCGTGTGGGTGGCATCGTCGATCACGCAGCCCTCGGCCTGCGTCGCGACCTTGACCTCGCGTGTGAAGGCCGCGCGGATGGCGCCATCCGCCTCGGTGAGCGCGCTCTCGGCCACGGTCCCGTCCTTCATCACGACGTAGGCGCGGGCCAGTTCCCCCTCGCCCAGCGGCGCGCCCATGCAGAAGCCATAGGCCTCCATCGCGCGGTGCCCTTCCGAGAGGAAAGTCTGCGTCCCCAGGTCGCGAAGCTTGCCGGTCGCTGTGTCGAGCCAGAACAGCGCAATGCGCGGCTCGGCCTCATCGCCCCGGTCGCTCGCCGCGACCAGCACCGCGGTCTGCCCGCTGTCCAGAGTCACTTCGCGCAGGTCCACGTTGTTGAGACGGCCTGCAGCGGCAAAATCGCGCACCTCGCCGTCCAGCCCATAGACGTAGAGGCCCGCCTTCTTGTCGGTGCCCAGCACCAGGCTTGCCGCCGGATCGGTCCGGTTGCGCCAGATGGCCGGGTCATCGGCCGCATCGTCATTGACCGTGCCCACAGGCTTCGTCTCGCCGCTCGCGGGCACCTCGACGGCGGGGAGCCGAACGGACGGTTCCTCGCTCGTGGTCGCGCAGGCGCCAAGCAGAAGGGCCGGGAGCAATGCGCCCGACCCCTGCTTCACGATCATGCTGAGATTCGTGAAAGATGTTCTCATCAGAAGTTCACCCGTGCACCGAACTTCACCGTGGGACCATACTTCTCGAACTGCAGCAGGCGCTGCGCGCCAGCGAGGTTCTGGTAGGCGAAGTACTTGGCGTTGTTGATGTTGATGACGTCGAGCGTGAGACGCACGTTCTCGGTGACGCGCACCTTGCCCGAGAAGTCGAGCTGGAAGTGGTTGTCGACGTAGCGGTCCTCGGTCACGTCGTCGCCCACCTCGTCTAGGTAGCGATCGCGGTAGGTGCCCGAGAAGCGCAGGTTGAGCGGCCCCTTCTGGTAGCCCAGCACCGCGTTGAAGGTGTTCTTCGAGGTGCTCGGCAGCGAGATCGAACGGCCATCGGCCAGTTCGCCCTTGGAATGGGTGTAGGTGTAGTTGAGCTGGGTCAGCAGGCCGTCGAAGGGCGCGGGCAGCATCGAGAAGGCCTGGCTGTAGCTGGCCTCGAAGCCCACGATCTCGGCGGTCTCGCCGTTCAGCGCGGTGCGGAACTCGTCGTAGGTGCGGCCCTCGTAGGTGTAGTCGTCGAAGGTCTGCGTGTAGGTGTAGTTCTCGATCGACTTGTAGAAGCCGTTGAAGGTCAGCGCGCCGTTCGAGGAGAAGTAGTACTCCACGCCCGCATCGAAGTTCCAGGACATGAAGGGCAGCAGCTCGGGGTTGCCGAACTCGGCCTCGTTGTCCTCGTTGACGGTGTTGCGCGGGGCCAGCTGCGAGAACTTGGGACGCACCAGGCTCTTGGAGCCCGCGATGCGCGCCACGATGTTGTCCTGCGGCGAATAGCGCACGGTCAGGCTGGGCAGCCAGTCGGTGTAGCTGCGATCATAGCGCACGGCCTCGATCGGGGGCAGCTCGAAGTTGTCCTCATCGTCGGTGACGATGTTGCCGTCGAGCTGGTTCTCGGTGTGCTCCATGCGCACGCCGCCCACCACGCGAAGGTCGCTCGAGTCCCAGCGAGCAAGAGCGTAACCGGCGTAGATGTCTTCCTTGACGCTGTAGTCATCGACCGCCGAATCGTAGGCCGAGCCGTACGCATCGACTTCGAGCGTATCGCCGTACTGCGCGAGGAAGTCCTTGCCCGCCCCCTTGTAGCTGACCGGACCCAGGCTGATGTCAGCCAGACGGTAGGTCTGCTCGCCGGTCCAGCCTTCCATCGTGTAGGGAATATCGCCGTCCTTGTAGGTCGTAACGTTGAAGTCATAGGACTTCTTGCGCCAGCGCGCCTTGCCACCCGCCTGCAGCGTCAGGTCGCCGGTGCCCATCGCGAAGGTGCGCGCAAGGTCGGCCTTGATCGCCCATTCCTCATCCTGGCTGTCCGACAGGGTGGTGTGGTCAATCTTGTCGAACTCGTAGGAGGCCGGATCGTTGAGCATCGCTGCGCCGCTCGAGGCGGTGTAGGTCGGCACGCGCGGATCGGAGTAGTCCCAGTCGATAGTCAGGCCATCGCCGTCGAAGTCGCGTGCGAAGCGGATCGGGTCGACCGAGTTGTCTTCCAGTTCGGTCGACTTCGACCAGCTGGCGACCCAGTTGAACTTCCAGGTGCCGGTGTCGGTGTCGCTGCCCACGGCCACCGTGCGGATGCGCTGGCGCTCGAAGCGGTCCTTGAGGTCGCGTTCGATGGCGATCTCGCCGTCCTCGTCGCTGAAGCTCGGGCCGTTCGCGCCGAAGGCGCTGGGCGCTTCGTCGAACTCGAAGGTGGTGCGGTTGCGGTATTCGTGGTCGTCGAACTGGCTCCACACGCCCTTGATGTAGGCGGTGGTGGTGTCGGACACGCGCCAGTCGAAGTTGAGGTTGGCGTTAAGGCGCTTACGCTTCACGTCGTAGTCGCGGTATTCCAGCGTCTCGCTGTAGGGGACGCCATCGTCGTCGGCCCAGAAATCGGATTCGACGTTGTCGGTCTCGAACTTGCGCTCATAGTAGCTCACGCCGCCCGAGATGCCGAAGCTGTCGCCGATGGGCGCCGAGAAGCTGAACGCGCCCTTGGGCGTGACCGCGTCGGAATAGTCGTTGTAGCTGCCCTCGGCGGTGACGGTGAACGTCGGCTTCTTGAGGTCGAAGGCGCTGGTAGTCTTGATCTCGATCGAGGCGCCAATGGTGTCGGCGTCCATGTCGGGGGTCAGCGACTTCTTGATGGTGACCGATTCGATGAGGTCGGAGGAGACGACGTCCAGCGCCACGCCGCGCGAATCGGATTCGGGCGCAGGCACGCGCACGCCGTTGAGCGAGGTCGAGTTGAGATCGGGATCAAGGCCGCGGACCGAGACGTAGCGGCCCTCGCCCTGGTCGTTGAGGATATTGACACCCGGCAGGCGGCGCAGCGATTCCGCGACGTTCTGGTCAGGGAACTGGCCGATGGCGTCGCGCGTCAGCACCGAGGAGACACCGTCTGCCGCCTTCTGGCGCGAGAGCGAGCTAGCGAGGTTCGCGGTCTGCCCCACGACCAGGATCGCCTCGCCGCCAATGCCGGCAAGCGCGAAGTTGCCCTCGACACGGCCGGTGGCGGGGACCGAGACGGTCTGGGTCTCGACGATCGCGCCGACGTAGGTCACCTCGAGAGTGTAGTCACCGGCGGGCACGTCGCCGAAGATGTAGCTGCCATCGCGGCTCGTCTCGACAATGCGGTTGAGCTCGACAATGCGCACGCTTGCCGACTGCAGCGCGCGGGTGCCCGTCGCGTCCGAGACGTGACCGGCGACCTCGCCGGCGTGGACCATGGCCGGAAATGCGGCGGTGGCGAGCAGCCCTGCAAGAATGCGGACGGAATTTTTCATAAGGAAGAGAGCCCCTGTGTACCCTGATCAAACGTGTTTGAAGGGCCCCCTAGGTGCGTAATATGACAGGCAAATGCTGTTATTCTGTCAGTTCCATGACAGGTGCGACACGCTCGCATGACAGCAACCTGCGGGAAACAGGGAGGAAAAAGAGGCATCGCAGATGCTGCAATGCGACAGACAGATATATCTGGAAGAAGGGGGAATGGTGCTGCTGGGGAGGATTGAACTCCCGACCTCACCCTTACCAAGGGTGCGCTCTACCACTGAGCTACAGCAGCGCCGAACCGGGCGCTGAAAATTTCAAAGCGCCGTCCTGGAAAAGCGGCCTCTCTTCGCGGGGGAAGTGAAGCGTCCCGAGGACAGGGGGGCGCTATTGGTCGTGCCGGAATGAATTGTCAAGCGCTGCTTGCACTTTCTGGTGAGCAGGGCCATTGCACAGGCCATGAGCGGTCCCGACAAATCCTCTCCCAAGCCTGACAAGTCTGCGGTTTCCGGGGGGAAGAACCTGACCCGCGAGGAACGTCTCGCGGCCAAGCTGCGCGAGAACCTGCGACGCCGCAAGGCGCAGGCCCGCGCCACCATCGTGTCCGAATCGGCCGGATCCGACAGCGAATCGGCAAGCGACTCGCCCTCTCCGCGCGCCGGACACGAATCAGGCAGGCTTCCCAAACCGCCCCCGGAAAGCTAGGGGCTTGCGCCAAGACCCGTAGCCTTGCCCGCACGGTGCATCAGCCGGATGCCACCGGGGCGACGATACCAGCAAAGGATACCTGCCTTGCCCCGTCTGATCCTTGTCCGCCACGGCCAGAGCCAGTGGAATCTTGAAAACCGCTTCACCGGCTGGTGGGACGTCGATCTTACCGAGAAGGGCGAAGGCGAAGCGCGCGCCGCCGGACGTCTGCTCAAGGACAAGGGTATCCTGCCTACCGTCGCGTTCACCTCGCTGCAGACCCGCGCGATCAAGACGCTGCACTTTGCGCTGGAAGAGGCGGGCATCCTGTGGATCCCGGAGACCAAGGACTGGCGCCTGAACGAGCGTCACTACGGCGGCCTTACCGGTCTCAACAAGGCCGAGACCGCCGAGAAGCACGGCGAGGACCAGGTCAAGATCTGGCGCCGCAGCTTCGACACGCCCCCGCCGGTGCTCGAGAGCGGCAGCGAGTTCGATCTTGCCTCCGACCCGCGCTACGCCGGGATCGACGTGCCCCAGACCGAGAGCCTCAAGGACACCATCGCGCGCGTCCTGCCCTATTATGAGAGCTCCATCGTGCCGCACCTCAAGACGAGCGCGGACGCCTGCGTGATCGTCTCGGCGCATGGTAACTCGCTGCGCGCGCTGGTGAAGCATCTGTCGGGCATCTCCGACGAGGAGATCACCGGCCTCGAGATCCCGACCGGCCAGCCGATCGTCTACGATCTCGACACCGACCTTGCGGTTCTCGACCGCTACTACCTCTCGGAGCGTTGAGATGAGCGAGAAGCCCCGCGTCGCCATCATCATGGGCAGCCAGTCGGACTGGCCGACGATGCAGCGCGCCGCCGACATGCTCGACACGCTCGAGGTCGCCTACGATGCCCGCATCGTCTCGGCCCACCGCACCCCCGACCGCCTCGTCGACTTCGCCAAGAGCGCCGAAGAGGACGGCTTCAAGGTCGTGATCGCAGGTGCAGGCGGTGCCGCCCACCTGCCGGGCATGGTCGCCTCGATGACGCATCTGCCGGTGCTGGGCGTTCCGGTCCAGAGCCGCGCGCTCTCGGGCCAGGACAGCCTGCTCTCGATCGTGCAGATGCCCGCAGGCATCCCGGTCGGCACGCTCGCCATCGGCGAAGCGGGTGCGGCCAATGCGGGCCTGCTGGCTGCCTCGATCCTCTCGACCTCGGACGAGGGCCTGGCCGAGCGGCTCAAGGCCTTCCGCGCAAAGCAGACGCAGAGCGTCGCCGAGCGCCCGACCTCCGACTGATCCCCCTTCCTCACACGACCGCAAAGGCAGATACGACAGCGCATGATTGCTCCCGGCGAAACCATCGGAATCCTTGGTGGCGGCCAGCTTGGCCGGATGCTCGCGATGGCCGCCGCGCGGCTTGGCTACCGCTGCCATATCTATGCGCCCGAGGACCACTCGGTCGCCGCCGAGGTCAGCGCTGCGCACACCCAGGCCGCGTTTGACTACGCGGCGGGCCTGTCGGCCTTCGCGGCGGACTGCGCGGTGGTGACCTACGAGTTCGAGAACGTGCCCGTCGCCCCGCTCGCCGCGCTGGGCGAGGTTCCGGTCTTCCCGCACCCGCGCGCGCTCGAAACCGCGCAGGATCGCCTCAACGAGAAGACCTTCGTCACCGAACTGGGTGGCACCCCTGCCCCCTTCGCGCCTGTGGATTCGCCCGAGGACCTGCGCGCCGCCATCGCCAAGATCGGCACGCCCGGCATCCTCAAGACCCGGCGCGATGGCTATGATGGCAAGGGCCAGTGGCGGATCATGTCGCCCGAAGACGCCGAGGGCCTCGACCTGCCCGACCAGCCGCTGATCTACGAGGGCTTCGTCCACTTCTCGGCTGAGTTCTCGGTGATCCTGTGTCGCGGTCAGGACGGGGAAATCCGCTATTTCGATTCCGCGCACAACCGCCACGAGGACGGCATCCTCGCGCTCAGCACCGTGCCCGCGCCCGACGCGATCACCGCGCAGGTTCCGGCCGCGCGCGAGCTTGCCGCCAAGGTCGCCGACGCGCTCGACTACGTCGGTGTCCTGACACTGGAATTCTTTGCCACCGAAGCGGGCCCCGTCTTCAACGAGATGGCCCCGCGCGTCCACAACTCCGGCCACTGGACCATCGAGGGCGCGGTCACCTGCCAGTTCGAGAACCACATCCGCGCGATCTGCGGGCTCCCGCTGGGCAGCACCGAACTGGCCGCCGACGCTGTGGAAATGCGCAATCTCATCGGCGAGGCCGCAAACGACTGGGCCGAGATCCTCAAGGACCCGGCCAACCACCTGCACCTCTACGGCAAGGGCGATGTGCGCCCGGGCCGCAAGATGGGCCACGTCACCCGCCTGACTTTCGACTGAGCGGGCAGGTGCAGGACATCTTCCTCATCACCGCCCGCGCGGCGAACGGCGTGATCGGCCTCGACGGGCAGCTGCCCTGGCGCCTTCCTGCCGACCTCAAGCGCTTCAAGGCGCTGACCATGGGCAAGCCCATGATCATGGGCCGCAAGACCTTCGAGAGCTTTCCCTCGCCCCTCCCCGGCCGCCGCCACATCGTGCTCACCCGCGATGTTACCTGGCAGGCCGAGGGCGCCGAAGTGGTCCACACCGCCCAGGACGCGCTGGCGCAGGCAGGCGAAGGCGAGATCGCGATCATCGGCGGAGCCGAGATCTACGCGCTGTTCCTGGACCACGCCCACCGCATCGAGCTGACCGAGATCCACGAGGACTACGTCGGCGACACGCATTTCCCGATCCTGGACGACACCTGGCGCGAGACCGCGCGCGAGGAACATCCGGCAAACGGCAATTTTCCGCCTCACGCTTTCGTGACCCTCCAGCGCAACCTATAGCCGCCAGACATGATTCGCCTCGACAACCGCGTACCCGTCCCCGATTCGCTCCATGGCGCCATTGTCGCGCTGGGCAACTTCGATGGTTTCCACCAGGGCCACCAGGCCGTCGTTGGCGAAGCGATCCGCTGGGCGCGCGCCGAGGGCCGCCCGGTCATCGTGGCGACTTTCGATCCGCACCCGGTGCGCCTGTTCCAGCCCGATGCAGCGCCCTTCCGGCTGACCACCCTCGACCAGCGCGAGGACCTGTTCGGCGCGGCCGGGGCCGATGCCATGCTGGTGCTCCACTTCGACCGGCTGATGGCCAGCATGACCGCGGCTGAATGGATCGAGGAAGTTCTCCACCGCCAGCTCGGCGTGGCTGGCGTCGTCACCGGCGAGGATTTCACTTTCGGCAAGGGCCGTGGCGGCAATCCGGACGTGCTGCGCGAGATCGGAGCCCGATTCGGCGTCACCAACCGCACGGTGCCTGCGGTTCACGACCAGTATGGACCTATCTCGTCGAGCCGCGTGCGCGAAGCGCTCATCGCGGGCGACTGCGAGGCCGCCGCACGCCTCCTCACCCGCCCCTTCGCGGTGCGCGGGCCCGTCCAGCACGGCAACAAGTTCGGGCGCCAGATGGGCTTTCCCACCGCCAACATCGACATGGCAAGCTACCTGCGCCCGCACTACGGGATCTATGCCGTGATCGGCAATTTCCCGGACGGGCGCCGGATTCCGGGCGCAGCGAACCTGGGCATCCGCCCGACGATCCAGCCTCCGCTGGAGCTGCTCGAGCCGCACTTCTTCGACGTGTCGGAGGACATGTACGACCTCATCATCGAGGTGGAGTTCCACCACTTCATCCGCCCCGAGGCCAAGTTCGCCTCGATCGAGGAAATGATGACTCAGATCGGGCGCGACTGCGTCAAGGCACGCGAACTTCTCGCTCCCCTGACCTGATCTGTAAAAGAGAGTCCGTTCATGGACTCTTCCTCCCTTCCAAGAACCGCGCAATTGCTCTAGTGGCGGCCGGTCATGACTGAACAACGCGACTACAAAGACACCGTCTTCCTGCCGAAGACCGATTTCCCCATGAAGGCCGGCCTCGCCCAGAAGGAGCCCGGTATTCTTTCGCGTTGGGAAAACGAGCGGATTTACGACCAGGTTCGCGCCGCGCGCGCGGGCCGCGAGAAGTTCATCCTCCACGACGGCCCGCCCTACGCCAATGGCGACATGCACATCGGCCATGCGCTCAACCACATCCTCAAGGACATGGTCGTGCGCACGCAGACGCTGCTGGGCAAGGACGCGCCCTACGTGCCGGGCTGGGACTGCCACGGCCTTCCCATCGAGTGGAAGGTGGAAGAAGCGTACCGCAAGAAGAAGAAGAACAAGGACGAGGTTCCCGCCGAGGAATTCCGCGCCGAATGCCGGGCCTACGCCCGCCAGTGGGTCGACACCCAGCGCGAGCAGTTGAAGCGCCTGGGCATCAACGGCAACTGGGACCAGCCCTACCTGACGATGGACTTCGACGCCGAAGCCACCATCGTCACCGAACTCCTCAAGTTTGCCCAGAGCAACATGCTCTACCGCGGCGCGAAGCCGGTCATGTGGTCGCCGGTCGAGAAGACCGCGCTCGCCGAAGCCGAAGTCGAGTACGAGGACATCGTCTCGACCCAGATCGACGTCGCCTTCGAGATCGTCGAATCGCAGGACCCCGACCTCATCGGCGCCTACGCGGTGATCTGGACAACCACGCCCTGGACGATCCCCGTCAACCAGGCGCTCGCCTACGGTTCCCACATCGATTACCACCTGATCGAGGCCGACGGGCGCCGCTACCTCATCGCCGAGCCGCTGGTCGACGCCTTCGTGAAGCGCCTGGGCCATGAAACGCACGACCTGCACTTCTTCATGAAGGGCGCAGGCCTCGAAGGCACCAAGGTGCGCCACCCGATGCATCACCTGGGCGGCTTCTACGCCGAACTGCGCCCGATGCTGGCGGGCGATTTCGTCACCACCGATTCGGGCACCGGCCTTGTCCACCTCGCCCCCGATCACGGCGAGGACGACTTCGACCTGTGCAAGGCCAACGGCCTCAATCCCAAGTTCGTGGTCGAGGCCGATGGCCGCTACCGCGAGGACTGGCTGTGGCTGCCGCGCACCGACGAACGCTCGGCCTCGGTCATCAACCCCAGGTTCACCGCCCCCGACGGCCCGATCTGCTCGGACCTCAAGGAGGCTGGCGCGCTGCTTTCGGCCTCGGCCGACTACAGCCACTCCTACCCGCATTCGTGGCGATCGAAGGCCAAGGTCATCTACCGCTGCACCCCGCAGTGGTTCGTGCCCATGGACACGCCGTCCGCAACCTCGGGCATGCCCGATGGCATGACCCTGCGCGAAACCGCCGAGATGGCGCTTGCCCACACGCGCTTCGTGCCCGCCAAGGGCCGCAACCGCATCGGCGCGATGGTCCAGGGCCGCCCCGACTGGGTGCTCTCGCGCCAGCGCGCCTGGGGCGTGCCGATCACGCTCTTCGTGAACCGCACAACCGGCGAATACCTCGTCGACGAGGCGGTCAACGCGCGCATCATCGCGGCCATCCGCGAAAGCGGCGTCGATGCCTGGTCGGACGAGCGCGCGCAGGAATACCTGGGTGAGGCCTACAAGGCCGAGGACTACGAGCGCGTCGTCGACATTCTCGATGTCTGGTTCGATTCCGGCTCGACCCACGCCTTCGTCCTCGAATCGGGCAAGTGGCCCGAACTGCTGCGCCCCGAAGGCTATGAAGGCCCGCACGCGGACCTCTACCTCGAAGGCTCCGACCAGCACCGTGGCTGGTTCCAGTCCTCACTTCTCGAAGCCTGCGCCACGCGCGGCCATGCGCCCTACAAGGCGGTGCTCACCCACGGCTTCACGATGGACGCCAAGGGCTTCAAGATGTCGAAGTCGCTGGGCAACACAATCAGCCCGATCAAGGTCATGGAGACCAGCGGCGCGGACATCATCCGCCTCTGGGCGCTCTCGGTCGACTTCACCGAGGACCACCGCATTGGCGATGAGATCCTGAAGGGCGTGGGCGACCAATACCGCCGCCTGCGCAACACCTTCCGCTACATGCTCGGCGCCCTCAGCGATTTCGCCGAGGACGAACGTGTGGCCCTGGCCGACATGCCCGAGCTCGAACGCTACATGCTCGCGCTGCTCGCCGATCTCGACGCGGACCTGAAGCAGGCGGTCGCCGACTACGACTTCAACACCTACGTGCGGCGACTCCTCGACTTCTGCAACGAGGACCTCTCGGCCTTCTTCTTCGACATCCGCAAGGACCGTCTCTACTGCGACGATCCCGCCAGCCTCGAGCGCCGCGCCTACCGCACCGCGCTCGACACGCTGTTTCACGCACTGGTGCGCTACGCGGCCCCTGTCACCGTGTTCACGGCCGAGGAAGTGTGGACCTCGCGCTATCCCGAAGGCGGCAGCGTCCACCTTCTGGAATGGCCCGAAGTCCCCGCGCCCGAGGCTGACAAGGACACCTGGGCGGCCCTGCGCGCCTTGCGTGAAAAGGTCACCGAAGCCATCGAGCCGCTGCGCCGCGAGAAGACCGTGCGCTCCAGCCTCGAGGCCGAAGTCACCGTGCCCGCCAGCGCCGTGCCCGAGGGCTTCTCGGACGCCGACCTGGCCGCGCTGTTCATCACCGCGACAGTCTCGCGCGGGCAAGGCGAGGACGTGACCGTCACCAAGACCACCCACCACAAGTGCGGCCGTTGCTGGCGCCTGCTTCCCGAAGTATCGGAAGACGGCGCGCTGTGCGGGCGCTGCGAGGACGTGGTGGACGCGCCGGAGACCGCCGCGTGACCCTCATGCGCAAGCGCCTGCTCGGCCTTCTGGCCGCAGCCCTTGTGTTCCTTGTCGACCAGGGCGTGAAGTCCTGGGTCACAGGCCCGCTCGGCATCGACCGGGTGGGCGACGTGCAGGAAATCCTGCCCTTCTTCGCGCTGCGCTTCACGCAGAACTTCGGCGTTTCGCTCGGCCTCTTCACCGCGGGCTCGCCCGAGGGGCGCTGGGCGCTGGTCGCGATGACCGCGGGAATTGCGCTGTTCGTCTTCGTGTGGCTGCTGCGCGAGCGCAAGCTGCCCGAGATCGGCGCGCTCGGCCTGGTCCTGGGCGGCGCGCTCGGCAACATCCGCGACCGCTTCAGCTTCGGCTACGTGGTCGACTTTGCCGACCTGCATTTCGGCGAATGGAGGCCTTTCCTGGTCTTCAACATCGCCGATGCCGCGATTACCCTGGGCGTCCTGATTATCCTTGCCCGCACGCTCCTTTCGCGCGACAAGCCCGAAACCACAGCAAGCCCCGCTCCGGAGAGTTGATTTGATGTTCGTTAAGAAGACCGGCGCCCTGATCCTTGTCACGAGCGGCGCATTCCTGCTCTCGGCCTGTGGCAGCAGCGGCCTGTTCAACCGCGCGCGGCCGGACGAATTCGCCGTCCAGCGCCAGACGCCGCTGGTCGTGCCGCCCGACTTCTCGCTGCAGCCGCCCAAGCAGGGCGAACCGCGCCCCTCCGACGGCGCGCTTCAGGAGCAGACCCTCGATGCGCTGTTCGGCGGCCCGCAGGCCCGCAGCGACGTGGAAACGGCCACCCTCGCCATGGCCGGCAAGGCCGAGCCCGGCATCCGCTCGACCGTGGGCGATCCCGACACCTACACCGTCGCCAAGGGCCAGGTGACCCGCTCGATCCTGTCCGCCCCTGAAGGCGACGGCCGCGAAGCCCAGGTCGCCGTCGGCGGCTGAGCCAGGCTTCCAAAGACGCAAAAAGGGCCGGGAGGGCGATGCGCTTCCGGCCCTTTTTGCGTCTGAAGTCGGGAGAGAATAGGAGCCCGATTCAAGGGGCCATCGTCCCTTGAACCCGAACCAGGCGACCTCACCGTACGAGTCTGCGTGGACAAATGAAGCCGTCGGTCCGGGCCATAAACAATCGCCTGCCATCGGGCTCCGCGCAAGCGGCTCGTCATGGCCGAAATATCGGGAAAGTGGGCGTCAACGAATTAGTTTTGATTGGGATTATTAGGATTCGATGCGCGGCGTTGCCAAAGGCCCCAGAAGAACCATCCAAGGTTGATTATACAAAGCACCCAACCTGCAACGTCTCTCCAACCTGCAACGTCTCTCCAACCTTTTGAAACGCCTTCCATCGGCTTGAAATGCAAGCCTGCCCAGATCAAAGCCGCAAAGCCGATTCCAACCAACCAAAGAAAAATAGAGTCCTTCAAATCTTGGCTCAAGGCTTCGCCCCTTCATCATCCATAGAGAGGATGCCAGCATCCGTTGCCGTCCGCAATGAGGCGAAACCCAACGTACGAATTTGTCCTCGCCGCCTTAGCCAAGCGTGCGCATGTAAGGTGCGCTCGACAGTTTGGGGAGCCCGAGGGCGATGGCCCTCGGAATCATTCTTCTGGTGGTATCTCACCCCTCGCCGGTAACGCCGTCGCCTTCCGCCTCGTCGCCCTGCCGCTGGACGAGGATCTTGTCGATCTTGAGACCGTCCATGTCGACCACCTCGAAACGCCAGCCCTGCTCGGTGAAGTGCTCGCCCTCCCCCGGCACCTTCTTGAGGACGGCGAGGATATAGCCCGCCGCCGTCGCGAATTCGCGGTCTTCGGGCAGCGTCATGGCGAGGCGATCGGCGAGCGCATCAGCCGGCATCGCGCCCGAGACGAGCATCGAGCCGTCCTCCCGGTCGATCACCAGCGGCGCATCGCCCAAGTCCTGATGGCTGGCGAAGTTGCCCACCAGCGCCTCAAGCACGTCTGTGGGTGTCACGATGCCTTCCAGGTGCCCGTATTCGTCGTGGACGAAGGCCATCGCGACGGGCGCGCTCTGGAGCTTGCGCAGCGCGTCCATGGCATCGAGCTGATCGGGGATGACCTCGGCGCGCGTCATCATTTTTGCGATGTCGACGCGCTCACCCGCAACCAGCGCCGCGAGGACTTCGCGCACCTTCAGCACGCCGACAATGGTGTCGCGCGATTCCTCCTGCGCCACGGGGAGCAGCGAATGCGGCGTTTCCGCGATCCGGGCGCGCAGTTCCTCCTCGCTCGCGTCGAGGACGATCCAGTCAAGCTGGTTGCGCGGCGTCATCAGTTCGCGCACCGGGCGGTCGGCCAGGCGCATGACGCCCGCCATCATCGCACGCTCCTCCTCCTCGATCACGCCCGAACGCGTGGCCTCGGCGAAGATCATCTGGAGTTCCTCGGACGTCAGCCGCTCCTGCGCGCCGCCTCGGATCGCCAGGAGGCGCAGGATCAAGCCTGAGGAGCGATCGAGCAGCCACACGAACGGCGCCATGATGCGCGCCATCCAGGCCATCGGCAGGGCCATGACGATAGCCACCGGCTCGGCGGCGCGCAGCGCGAGCTGCTTGGGGACCAGTTCCCCCGCCACCAGGCTGGCGTAGGTCGTCGCCACGATCACGAGGGCAAAGCCCGCTTCGTCGGCATAGGCCGCGGGCACGCCCAGCATGGCCAGACGCTCGCCCACCGGACCGCCCAGGCTCGCACCCGAATAGGCGCCCGCGACGATGCCGATGAGGGTGATGCCGATCTGGACGGTGGAGAGGAACTTGCCCGGATCCTGCGCCAGCGCGATCGCGGTGCGGGCCGCCGTGTTGCCCTTGTCCGCGCTGACCTGCAGGCGTGGGACTCGGGCCGACACGATCGCAAGCTCGGACATGGCAAAAAGGCCATTGAGCAGGATCAGCCCAACGATGACGAGAAGGTCGGTCCAGGGAAATGGCGTCACAATGGATCTGCGCTAGCAGAGTTCGGCGGCAGCGCGAAGCGGTTGCGTAGCCCTTCCCTCTCAAAAACGACTTTGGGCCCGCCTGCGGAACACCCTGACCCATTGTTCGTTGTGGGCAAGGTGGACAGGACGGATTAATGTGCACGACAGCACAGACCTCCTGCAGGCATGCGGATCTAGGAAAGGCATCGTTATGAAAAAATCGCGTTTGTTCGTCAGTGCAGCGGCCGCTCTTTCGCTGGTGGGCCTCTCGGCCTGCGTCACCGATCCCAACACGGGCGAGCGCAAGGTGTCGCGCACGGCCATCGGCGGTGCCGGCGGTGCGGGCCTGGGCTACCTTCTGGGCAGCGTCATCGGCGGGCGCACTGCACGTATCCTGGGCGCCGGCATCGGCGGCGTTGCGGGCGGCGTGGTCGGCTACCAGATGGACAAGCAGATCAAGGAACTGAAGGAAGACACCGCCGGTTCGGGCATCGATGTGACGCAGGAAGGCGACGGCATTCTCGTCAACCTGCCCGACGTGACCTTCGCCGTCGATTCGACCGCGATCAGCCCTTCGTTCCAGAGCTCGCTCGACAAGGTCGCCCAGTCGATGGTCGAGTATCCCAACAGCCTCGTCGACGTCTACGGCCATACCGATTCGACAGGCGCGGCCAGCTACAACCTCGACCTCTCCAAGCGACGCGCCGATTCGGTCGCGCGTTACCTGATCAGCCGCGGCGTCGCTTCAGCCCGTCTGCAGACCCAGGGTATGGGCGAGGACTACCCCGTGGCGGACAACACCACCGCCGAGGGCCGTGCGCTCAACCGCCGCGTGGAAATCAAGATCACCCCGGTCACGACCGAGGAAGCCCAGTCGGCGAACTGAGCGCCCCGACATGCGAAGCGTGCGCCCCCATGGGCTGCACGCTTCCCCATCCTCGCCCGCGCAGGGCAAAAAAAAGGCCGGTCCATGGCGGACCGGCCGTTTTAGTTCATTTGGGAGAGGATGCCTGAAAGGCCCGTCCCATGTACGTTCAACCCCGGATTCGGGCAAATGACGAAACGGCGAACGATGTTGCACAAAGTGCAACATCCCCGCTTTTCCGCGCCTCGGGAATCCGGCTCCAGTTGCACCGGACTCACCCGCAGTTTTGCACTTCTGATTATTTCTCCACCACATTGACGCTTAATTGCGCCCTCCACCCTCATACGGGCCGACCTCTTAGTAATTACCCTTAGAGCAGAAGCACTATTGGTTATCCATTACGTGAAATACGAAATCAATTCATTCGTGATTTTATGTATTTTCATGAGAGAGTTTGTTTTCAGTATGGAGGCGAAAGTGGAAAGAGCGCAGTTTGTACTTATAGATAGCGATGTGCATCGACGGGCAAGAATTGCCCATGAGCTGACCAATCTAGCTAGTTACGTGATTCCACTGGAACACTATTCCGAACTCACCCAGTGCTGGCCCAGGGACGCGGTCCTGTTGGTCGAGGATGCCGGCGGAGCGGTCGATTCGTTGTGCCGTCTCCTGCACATGCACCACAAGGACCTCCCCTTCGTTGCCTTCTCGGCCGACGCGAGCCCGCAGCGCCGTTCCGCAGCGCTCCTCAAGGGGGCAGGCGCATATCTGCCCTGGCCCTGCGGCGCCGAGGAACTGAAGTCGACGCTGCTCTCGGTGGCCGCGGCGCATTCCGCCAAGGCGCCGGCGACCAGCGAAGCTGAGAGCGTCTTCCCCCAGTTGGCCCCGAGCGTGATCCAGTCCCAGGAAGATGCGGGACTTCGCCAGATGCGCGAGCTGTGGCGTGCCTCGAACGAGAGCCACGCCCCTCAGGCCTACGCCGAGTAACGTGCGGCCCGGTCGGCGAGGCGGGCCACCGCCTCGCCGTGCATCGCGCTCGAACAGCACAGGACGCCAAACGCGCGCGGATCGTGCTTGTTGTAGTTGAGCGGCTTGCCGAAGGCATCGGTCACGGCCGCGCCCGCCTCGCGGGCAATCAGCCCCGCGGCGGCAATGTCCCATTCGAACCCCCAGCGCAGCGTGGCCAGCAGGTCCGCCTCGTCGGCCGCGACCATTGCCATGCGCAGCGCGATCGAGTTGGGCTGCTCGATGCGCAGCAGATCCGCGTCTTCGGGCGCGAGCTTGCGTGCCGGCACCCGCGCGCCTGCCAGCGCGGGGCGCGCACTCGCCATGAGGGGGATGCCATTGCGCGTGGCGCCGCGGCCCAGCTCCCCCTTCCAGAACTCGCCTCCCTCATCGCGCCGGCGCGCGGGCGCATAGAGATAGCCGAAGAGCGGACGGTGGCGATTGACCAGCGCGACCGAGACCGCCCAGCCATCGCGCCCGCCGATAAAGTCGCGCGTGCCGTCGATGGGATCGACCAGCCAGACCAGGTCCTGCGCGCAGCGCGCGTCGCTGTCGAGCGTCTCCTCGCTCAACCATCCCGCAGCGGGTAGCAGCGCGCGCAGCTCGCGTTTGAGGTAGGCATCCACGGCAAGGTCGGCGGCGCTGACCGGACTGCCCGGGTCCTTCTCCCAGTGCGCCAGGACATGTCCGTCGCCCGGCCAGGCGGCGAGCGCAATGCGCCCGGCCTCACGCACGATCGCCTCGAGACGTGCGCGGTCGATCATCGCGGGAAGCCCTCCGGCGCCGATCTATTGATATTGCTTCGCATTATGCCGAAACTCCCTCGCGATTTGCCGACAAAGTCGCCCGGATGTCCATTTCCCACGTCATGCGGAGCCTTAGAGGCCTTTTCAAGCGCGCAGGGATATGCTTAGGCGGCGTTGCAAAAATCACCATTCGCGCCCTCCTTCGAGGAAACTCCAGCAGAAAGCGACTGACCGATGAACATTCACGAATATCAGGCCAAGGAACTGCTTGCGAAGTACGGCGTGGGCATCCCCGCCGGCATCCCCGCCCTGACCGTCGAAGAAGCCGTTGCCGCCGCCAAGCAGCTTCCCGGACCGCTCTACGTCGTCAAGGCGCAGATTCACGCCGGTGGCCGCGGCAAGGGCAAGTTCAAGGAACTCGGCCCTGACGCCAAGGGCGGCGTGCGCCTCGCCAAGTCGATCGACGAGGTTGAGGAATTCGCAAAGGAAATGCTCGGCAACACCCTCGTCACCATCCAGACGGGTGATGCAGGCAAGCAGGTCAACCGCCTCTACGTGACCGACGGCGTCGACATCGCCAAGGAATACTACTTCTCGATGCTCGTCGACCGCGCCACCGGCCGCGTCGCGATGATCGCCTCGACCGAAGGCGGCATGGACATCGAGGAAGTCGCCCACTCGACTCCGGAAAAGATCACCACGATCACGATCGACCCGGCCGAAGGCTTCCAGCCCCACCACGGCCGCGCCGTCGCTTTCGGTCTCAAGCTGACCGGCGATCTCAACAAGCAGGCGCAGAAGATCGCCAAGCAGATCTACGAGGCTTTCATGGACCTCGACTGCGACATGCTCGAGATCAACCCGCTGGTGGAAAGCGAAGACGGCCAGCTGCTCGTCCTCGACACCAAGATGAGCTTCGATTCGAACGCACTCTACCGTCACCCCGACGTGCGTGAACTGCGCGACGAGACCGAGGAAGATCCGGCCGAGATCGAAGCCAGCAAGTACGACCTGGCCTACATCAAGCTCGATGGTGACATCGGCTGCATGGTGAACGGCGCAGGGCTTGCCATGGCGACCATGGACATCATCAAGCTCAACGGCTCGTTCCCCGCCAACTTCCTCGACGTGGGCGGCGGCGCCACCACCGAAAAGGTGACCGCGGCGTTCAAGATCATTCTCGGCGATCCCAACGTGAAGGGCATCCTCGTGAACATCTTCGGCGGCATCATGAAGTGCGACGTCATTGCCGAAGGCATCGTGGCGGCGGCCAAGGAAGTGAACCTGGGCGTGCCGCTCGTGGTTCGCCTCGAAGGCACCAACGTGCAGCAGGGCAAGGACATCCTCGCCAACTCGGGTCTGCCGATCGTTCCGGCCAACGACCTGGGCGATGCAGCCAAGAAGATCGTCGCCGAAGTCAAGGCGGCCTGATCGGCCCCACAGGCATCGAAACGACACGCAAAGCGGCGGGGGCCCGAGGCCCCCGCCGCTTTCTTTTTGCCCTTTGAACAGGGCCCGGCCCGGCTCTGTACGCCGGGGACAGCCCCCCTCATGCACTCCCCGGGCCAATTGCCCCTGTATGACTAAAGCCCCTCTTGGGGCGATGGAACAATTGCGGGGGTTGACGTCTTGAGCGTGGGGCGCGATGGCATCCACCGCGCAATTTAATCGCATGGCTAAACAGGCCTGCAGCAGAGTTTGAGAGGACATATTCTCATGAAAATCCTCGTGCCCGTGAAGCGGGTGATCGACTACAACGTGAAGCCGCGGGTAAAGGCGGACGGGTCCGGGGTGGACCTTGCCAACGTGAAGATGAGCATGAACCCCTTCGACGAGATTGCCGTCGAGGAAGCGCTGCAGATCAAGGAAGCGGGCAACGCCGAAGAGGTCGTCGTGGTCTCGATCGGCCCGGCCAAGGCCGCCGAAACCCTGCGCACGGGCATGGCGATGGGCGCGGACCGCGCGATCCACGTCGCCACCGACGAAGAAGTCGAGCCGCTCGCGGTCGCCAAGATCCTCAAGGCCGTGGTCGAGGAAGAGACCCCGGGCCTCGTGATCCTGGGCAAGCAGGCGATCGACGACGATTCCAACCAGACCGGCCAGATGCTCGCGGCTCTCCTGGGCCGTCCGCAGGGCACCTTCGCCTCCAAGGTCGTGGTCGAGGGCGATAGCGTCGCCGTCACCCGCGAAGTCGACGGCGGTCTCGAAACCGTCAAGCTCGCGATGCCCGCCATCGTCACCACCGACCTGCGCCTGAACGAGCCGCGCTACGCCTCGCTGCCCAACATCATGAAGGCCAAGAAGAAGCCGCTCGATGCCAAGACGCCCGCTGATTATGGCGTCGACATCGCGCCGCGCCTCAAGACGCTCAAGGTCGCCGAGCCGCCGGTGCGCAGCGCCGGCATCAAGGTCGAGAACGTCGATGCGCTTGTCGCCAAGCTCAAGGAAATGGGAGTCGCGTAATGAAGACGCTTGTTTGGGTCGAACACGACAACGCCGCCGTCAAGGACGCGACGCTCTCCACCGTCACCGCCGCCGCCAAGCTGGGTGAGGTTCACCTCATCGTTGCAGGCGCAGGCTGCGCGGCCGTCGCCGACGAAGCCGCCAAGATCGCAGGCGTCGCCAAGGTACACCTCGCCGAGGACGCGGCCTACGAGCATGGCCTCGCCGAGAACGTCGCCCCGCTCATCGTCGAACTGATGGGCGATCACGACGCCTTCCTCGCGCCCGCCACGACCACCGGCAAGAACATCGCGCCGCGCGTCGCCGCCCTGCTCGACGTCATGCAGGTCTCGGACATCCTCTCGGTCGAGGGCGAGAAGACCTTCACCCGTCCGATCTACGCCGGCAACGCGATCGCCACCGTCGAGAGCACCGACGCCAAGCTCGTCATCACCGTGCGCGGCACCGCCTTCGACAAGGCCGCTGCCGAGGGCGGTTCGGCCAGCGTCGAGGCCGTCTCGGGCAAGGGCGATGCGGGTCTCTCCAGCTTCGTGGGCCAGGAAATCGCGACCAGCGAACGTCCCGAGCTCACCAGCGCCAAGGTCATCGTCTCGGGCGGCCGTGCCCTCAAGGACGCGGACACCTTCGAAGCGACCATCCTGCCGCTCGCCGACAAGCTCGGCGCGGCCGTCGGCGCCAGCCGCGCGGCGGTCGATGCGGGCTATGTCCCCAACGACTACCAGGTCGGCCAGACCGGCAAGATCGTGGCTCCCGAAGTCTACATCGCGGTCGGCATCTCGGGCGCGATCCAGCACCTTGCGGGCATGAAGGACTCCAAGACCATCATCGCCATCAACAAGGACGAGGACGCCCCGATCTTCCAGGTCGCGGACATCGGTCTTGTCGCCGACCTCTACGACGCGGTGCCGGAACTTACCGGCAAGCTCTGAGGCTTCGGCCCGAAGGTTTGAAAAGCCCCCGCCCGGCTCCGGCCTGGCGGGGGCTTTTTCGTAGATCGATACGACATTGCCGTCCCAAGACCGGCTTGCCCCCTACCCGGCCTCATGCCAGTCTTGGTCAACTGGATGGGGGATATCGAAATGCGCAGGACGGGTTGGGCCATTGCGACGGTATGTGGGCTGCTGACGGCGCCGGACGCACAGGCCAAGCCGGACACCTTCGTACTGGAAGCCTCCTCGCCCTGGAACGTGGACTGGGCCGACAACGCCTGCCTCCTGCAGCGCATGTACGGCGAGGGCGAGGAGGGCGTCCTCCTGCGCTTCATGAACTTCACGCCGGACTACACCTACCAGATCCAGCTCACCGGAGGCCCGGCCAAGCTCAACCTGCCCCACCGGGACATCGACGTCGCCTTTGCACCCTTCCCCTCCTACGAAGCCGATGCGATCGCAGCGAAAGTCGATGACACTTACGACTCCCTGCTCTTCACCACCGAGATCGCCATCGATCACGATGAACTCGATCGCATGGACGCCGATCAGCGTGCCTCGGCCCTCGCCAAAGGCGAGGAGCCCAATCCGCATTTCGTGCGTCCCGTTGCCGGCGAAGTCGATCATTTCGATGTCGACCTCGGCCCCCGCACGCTCAGATTCAATACCGGCGCTCTCGAGAAGCCTCTGGCCGCCTTGCGCACCTGCACTCGGGATCTCTTGCGCCAATGGGGCGTCGATCCCGATGTCCAAGATCAGGTTGCCTACGAAGCTCGCCCGGCCGGAGATGGCGAACTGCGCCGACAGATGGGTCTGAAATTTCCAAGGAATCTCATCCGCAAGGGCGCACAAGCCCGCGTCAACGTCGTCGTCACGGTCGATCCGCAAGGGAAGATGCAGGGATGCCGCGTGCCCCTGTCCCAGAACGACCCAAGGTTCGACGAACTGGTATGCGAACGGATGACGAATCTCACGTTCGAGCCCGCGCGGCTTGCCGATGATACCCCGGTGACGAGCTACTGGGCTGTTACGGCCACCTTCATACTAAATTAGGTCAGGTCTGAAGGCAGACGCTCGTAAAGGTTGAGCGCGACCGGGTCCTCGGCATCGGGCTCCTTGCGGTCGTAGGCGACGAAGCCCAGCGCCGTAGCAAGACGCTCGGACGCAAGGTTGCCCTCCTCGATCATGCAGACCATGCGGCGCGGGCCGTGGCGTTCCTCGAACCAGTCGAGGCTCGCCTCCATGACCTCGCGGGCGACGCCCTGGCTCCACCAGTCGCGCGCCACGATCCAGCCCGCCTCGGTGACCTCGTCGAAGCCCTTGCCGAAGCCCCGGTTCGAGTGAAACAGGCCGCAGCTCGCGATCATCGCCTCCGATCCATGCGGGCGCACCGCGAAGAGCCCATAGCCGTGCTGGAGCCAGCTTTCGGCATGGCGGATCAGACGCTCCATGTGCTTTTCCGGGTCGGGCGGTGTGGGCGCGAGGTAACGTGTCACCTCCGGATCGGCGAGAAGCGCCATGTGCGCGGCCAGATCCCCCACCCGCGGCTGCCACAGTTCAAAGCGCGCGGTGGTGAGCAGGGGCGCGGTCAGGCCCTCGGGCCAGGGCTCCTGGCTCACAGGAAACGCTCCACGGTATGGATGGCAAGGCCGAAGAGGCCCCCCACCAGCGTCCCGTTGATGCGGATGAACTGGAGGTCGCGGCCGACCGCCCCCTCGATCCGGGCCGACACCGTATGCGCGTCCCAGCGCTTCACTGTCTCGGAGACGAGCCGCACGATCTCGCTGCCATAACGCGCGCTCACGCCGACGAGCGTGCGGCGAGCAAAGCGGTTGACCATGACCTGCAGGCGCGCGTCACCGCCCAGCGCCGCGCCCAGCTGGCCAAGGCCCTGTCCCAGCGTCGCGCCGAGCGAGCCGGAGAGCGCCGCGTCAGGGTTGCGCATGGCTTCGAGCAGCGCGGTGCGGCCCCGCTCCCACATCGCCTCGATCCAGGCGCCCAGCGCCGGATTGGCCAGCAATTCGGCCTTGATGCGCGCCACCCGCGCCTGCATTTCAGGATCGCTGCGCAAGTCACGCACGAGGGCCGTCAGCGCCTCGTCGACCTTGCCGCGCAAGGGATGGTCGGGCTGCACGATGATCTCGGCCAGAAGACGGTAGGTCCCATCGAGGACCCCGTTGGCAAGGCGCTCGTCGAGGCCGGTCCAGCGCATGATCGTGTTGGCGCGCGCGTGGATCATCTCGCGGATCATCGGCTCGTTGGCCTCGATCACCTCTCCCACCTTGCGCAGCATCGCCTCGAGGACGGGCAGGTGGCGCTGGTCGGCAATCGCGTTCTCGAGCATCTGGGCCAGGAGCGGCGCGGCATCGATCCGCGCAAGCTGCGCCTTGAGACCGGTCTTGACCATGCCTCCCATCTGTTCGGGGTCGAGCGATTCCAGCACATCGGCAAGGAGATTGGCCGCGCCCGCCCGGATCCTCGGATTCTCGCCCCGCGTCGGATCGCCGAGGAAACCGCCGAGACTCGCGGCGAAATTGAAGCCCTGCAGGCGCCGGGCGACAACCTGCGGGGTCAGGAAATTCTCGCGCAGGAAGCGCGCCATGGAATCGGCGATGCGGTCCTTGTTCTCCGGGATGATCGCCGTGTGCGGGATCGGCAGGCCCAGCGGCCTGCGAAAGAGCGCGGTGACCGCGAACCAGTCAGCCAGCCCGCCCACCATCGCCGCCTCGGTAAAGGCAATGGCGTAGCCCAGCGGCGTGTCCCAAGCGGGAAAGAGCCCGTGCAGGCGGTGAAGCACCAGGAACAGCGCGGCCATGGTCAGGAGGAGACCGGTCGCGAAGAGGCGCATGCGGCGCGCCCTGTCGGCCTTGCCGTTACCCTCGCCGACCTCCTTGAATGTACTGTCCTGCGCCAAGACTACGCGCCTTTCCCTTATTCGGCGGGAAGCGCGGAGCCCCCTTGCGAACGGGCGTGCGCCTCCTCGGCATGGTGCGGCTCGAACGTCAGCAGCGTCGTGCGCAGCTTGGGTCCGATCCGCTTCTCGAAACCATCGGCAAGGCTAAAGGCTGCGGGGACAATTACCAGAGTGAGCAAGGTGGAGAGGAGGAGCCCGCCGATCACCACGAGGCCCATCGGCGCGCGGAAGGCCCCATCGCCTGAGATCGAGAGCGCGGTTGGCACCATGCCGGCCGTCATCGCCACGGTGGTCATCACGATCGGCTGCGCGCGCTTGTGCCCGGCATCGATGATCGCGGTCACCTTCTCCACGCCGCGGTGCATTTCCTCGATCGCGAAATCGATGAGGAGGATCGAGTTCTTGGCAACGATGCCCAGCAGCATGAGAATGCCGATGAAGACCGGCATCGAAATCGGCTCGCCCCGGATTGCGATGGCCAGCAGGCCGCCGAGCGGCGCCAGCAGCAGCGAGGCCATGTTCACCAGCGGCGAGACGAAGCGCTTGTAGAGCAGCACCAGCACCGCGAAGACGAGGAAGATGCCGCTGATCACCGCGATGATGAAGTTGGTGATCATCTCGGCCTGCCACTGGTCCTCGCCCACCGGCGCGTTGGAGACACCCATCGGCAGGTTCTGCATGATCGGCAGCTTCTGGATCGCCTCCATCACCGTGCCCTTGATCTGCCCGGGCCCAAGGTCGGCCCCGACAAAGACGCGGCGCGCCTGGTTGTAGCGGGCGATCTCGGTAGGACCGGCACCAAAGCGGATTTCGGCCACGCGCTTCAAGGGAACACTGCCCCCCGCACTCGTCGTCACCGGCAGGTTCTCGATGGTCGAGAAGTCGCGGCGCGAATCCCGGTCGAGCACCACGCGGATCGGCACCTGGCGGTCCGAGAGCGAGAACTTGGCCGCGTTCTGGTCGATCTCGCCCAGGGTCGCGATACGGATCGTCTGGCTGAGCGCGGTCGTGGTCACGCCAAGCTGGGCGGCGAGGTCAAGCCGGGGCACGATGATAAGTTCAGGGCGCTGGAGGTCGGCCGCGATACGCGGCGCAACCACGCCCGGGATCTCGCGCATCTGGTCGACCAGGATCTGCGCGGTCTCGTTGAGCTGGTCGGAATCGCTGCCCGAAAGCATGACCGAGATATCGCGGCCCGACCCGAAGCCACCCGACTGGGTGGCAAAGCTCACGCGCGCATCGGGAATGCGCTGCAGTTCGGGCGCCAGGCGGCGTTCGAACTCGATGCTGGTCGCATCGCGCTTATCGGCAGGCTTGAGCGTGATGTAGAGCGTCGCCTCACCCTCGCGCGAGGCAGCCATGACCAGCTCCACCTCGGACTGCGCCTCGATGATGTGGGTCACCTCGTCGGCCACGGCTTCGGTCTGCTCGAGCGTGGTGCCGGGCACCATCTCGATGTTGACCCGGCTCGTGTCGGAGTTGTTGGCGGGCATGAACTCCTGCGGCAGGCCCAGCAGCAACGCGAAGGTCACCACCAGCGCGTAGACACCGGCGAGGAAGGCGTAGAAGCGGTGATCGCGCGTGCGCGCGGCCACGCGGTCGTGCCAGTAGCGGTACCATTGGCCAAAGGTGCCCATGAGCCCCCAGACCAGTCGGAACACCTTGCCCAGCCCGAAGATCACGAGCGGCACCGCCAGCGGAGCAATCAGCGAAGGCAGGACGACCTGCGCGCTGTTGCCAAGCCCCAGTGCGGCCACGCCTGCGGCGAGCGCCTGGAAGGCGACGACGGCCCCCGCAATGCCCGCAAGGAGCAGGACAAAGAGCAGCATCACGGCCGGGAGCGCATACCAGCGGCCATGATCCGGGCGCACCAGCGCGGCCTTGCGGCGCAGCGCCTCACGGCTATCGAGCGTCCAGGCGAGGATCTTCACGTACAAGTCCATGATCCGCCCGCCGCCATGTTCGGCATGGCCATGTGACTTCAGGAAATAGGCCGCGACCATCGGCGTGATCATGCGCGCGACCGCAAGGCTGATCAGCACGGCCACGACGATGGTGAGGCCAAAGGCCTTGAAGAACTGCCCCGAAATACCCGGCATCATGCCGACGGGGAAGAACACCGCCACGATCGAGAAGGTGGTGGCGACAACCGCAAGGCCGATCTCGTCAGCCGCGTCGATCGAGGCCTGGTAGGCGCTCTTGCCCATGCGCATGTGGCGCACGATGTTCTCGATCTCGACGATGGCGTCATCGACAAGGACACCGGCCACCAGACTCAGCGCGAGCAGCGAGAGGAAGTTGAGCGTGAAGCCCATCAGATCCATGAACCAGAAGGTCGGGATTGCGGAAAGCGGGATGGCGATGGCCGCGATGAAGGTCGCGCGCCAGTCGCGCAGGAACAGGTAGACGATGACGATGGCCAGCACCGCGCCTTCGACCAGCATCTCCATCGAACTGGTGTACTGCTCGCGGGTGTAGTCCACCTGCGAGAACAGGCGGGTGAAGTGGACCGAGGGATTGGCCTTGCGGATCGCGTCGAGCTTTTCCATCGCGCCGTCGTAGACCGCGACGTCGGAGGCACCGATGGCGCGGTCGAAGCTGAAGGTGACGACCTCGCGCCCGCGCAGCTTGGCCATGCGGTAGCGCTCGGAATAGCCGTCGTAGACCTTGGCAACGTCCGACAGCTTGACCTGACGGCCATTGCCCAGATTGATCCGCGTCTGCGAAAGGTCATAGGCGCTGTCGGCATTGCCCAGCACGCGCACCGACTGGCGCGACCCGGCAATTTCCGCCTCGCCGCCCGCCGCATCGGTGTTTACCTGGCGCAGCACCGTGTTGATGTCGCGCGCGGTCACGCCAAAGGCGATCATCTTGTCGGGATCGACCACGACGCGGATCTCGCGGTCCACGCCGCCGTTGCGGCTGACCGATGCAAGCCCCTGTACTGAAAGCAGATTCTTGGAAACGGTGTCGTCGATGAACCAGCTCAGCTGTTCGATGGTCATGTCATCGGCGCTGACCGCGAAGACCGCAAGGGTCCCCCCACCGCCTGCCTCGACCTTGGATATCTGCGGCTCCAGGATGCCGTCGGGCAGGTCGCCGCGCACCTGGTCGACCGCGTTCTTCACCTGGTTGGTCGCAACGTCTGCATCGGTGCCGATGGCAAAGCGCACGAAGGTGACCGAGCTGCCTTCCGAGGCGTTGGATTCAATCTCCTCGACCCCGCTGATCGAGCGCGCGGCGCCCTCGACAATCTGGGTGATCTGGGTCTCGATCTCGGTCGGGGCGGCACCGGGCTGGCTGATGCGCACGACCACGCCCGGGAAATCCACGTCGGGCATGTTGTTGACGTTCATGCGCCCGAACGAGACCATCCCCGCGATCATCAGACCGATGAAGAAGACGATCGGAATGATCGGGTTGCGGATCGACCAGGCCGAGATGTTGCGAAAGTTCATGTCTGTCCCTGCCCGACGCGTCAGTCCGCGGCCTTGGCCATGCGCGGCTCGACGGTGTCCTCGGGATTGAGGAAGCCACCGGCGCGCAGGACAACCGTCTCGGTGCCGGCAAGGCCCTTGGAGATGACGATGCCATCGGCGGTAACGAGCCCGGTTTCGACCCCGCGCCGCGCCACCTTGTTGTCCTTGCCCACGACGTAGACGAAGCTGCCCTCGGCATCGCTCTGGATCGCTGACTCGGGAAGCATCGGCGCGACCACCGTGCCGCTGGTCAGCGTGGCGCTGGCAAAGCCGCCCGGACGCAGCGCGCGGTCATAGGCAAGTGCGATGCGCGCGGTGCCCTGGCGCGACGTGGGATCGATCACCGGCGAGACCTGCCAGACCTGCCCGGTGAAGGAGCGCTCCGAACCGACCGGGGTCACCTCGGCCTGCGCGCCGACGCGCACGCGCGCCAGGTCGTCCTCACTGAGATTGGCGAGCAGTTCCATCTCACCGCCCTTGGCAAGGCGGAACAGCACGCTCGAGCCGCCGCCCACGACCTGCCCCGGCTCGACATTGCGTTCAAGCACGAGCCCGGCGGCGGGCGCGACGATGTTGAGGCGCGCGGCCTGGGCCTGAAGCTGGCGCAGCGAGGCACGGGCCAGTTCGACCTGGGCCAGCGCGGCATCGCGCGTGGCGGTGAGGCGATCGACGTCGGCCTTGGAGATGAACCCGCGATCGACCAGCTGGAGCGCGCGGTCGAGGTTCGACTGGGCGAGGCGCGCGTCGGCCTGGGCGGCCTTGATCTGCGCGGCCTGGCTGGCCTGCTGCTGGACCTGCACCGAACTGTCGACAACGGCGAGCACCTGGCCTGATTTCACCCAATCCCCCGGTTCAACGAGAACGCGGCGGACCTCGCCGCCCTCACCCACCGAGCCGATCGGCATGGCGCGGCGCGCGGCGAGCGATCCGGTGGCGGTGATTGTGCCCACGACGGTCGAGCGACCCGGCTTGACGACGGTCACGACCGGCACCTGCGCCGACTCAACCGAGGCGGTTTCCGCGCCGCTGTGGAGGTAGAACCAGATTCCCACGATGAGCACGAAGGCCCCGGCAACGCCAAGCCAGATCAGGCGCGTGGAGCCTTTGTCCGGCCCTTGCGCCTGCGCCTCATGTGCCTCGAAAGCCCCGTCCGCGCCCGTCTGTGCGCCGAGGTCCTCCTTGCTCACGACTTCGGCGCGATCCTTGTCCAACTTGCTCGTGTAATTCATTCCGTCACCGCACTGGCCGCATCGTCCCGGCACCCTCACAGGTCCCCCAGTTTCCCGTGCAAGGTCACGCATCGCCCCGCACGGCCCGGATCATGGCCGTTAATCCCTGATCCTGACGTATACGTGCGCGCTCTAAAGGTGGCAACGCGGTCTCGCTCCAGATACGCCCCGGATCGACCAACGACTTCTCGCCTCGTTCAACGGCATGGAACCAACAGACATAGAAAAACGGCGACAAACCCGGAAGGTTCGTCGCCGTTTGTCGGTCCCGCGGAACTGATCGGGGGGTGATCAGTACTTTTGCTGGCGCTCGTAGAGATCGCGGTAGTGCTGGATGCGCGTGACGCGCAGTCCCTGCATTCCCGAACGATCCACGGCACGCTGCCAGGAGGCGAATTCCTCGAGCGTCAGCTGGTAACGTTCACACACTTCGTCGATGGTCAGCAGACCGCCATTGACGGCAGCCACGACCTCGGCCTTGCGGCGCACGACCC
Organism: Novosphingobium mangrovi; assembly: GCF_022818885.1. Classification (NCBI taxonomy): domain Bacteria; kingdom Pseudomonadati; phylum Pseudomonadota; class Alphaproteobacteria; order Sphingomonadales; family Sphingomonadaceae; genus Novosphingobium; species Novosphingobium mangrovi. Next base: position 109,805 of record NZ_JALHAT010000006.1, read on the forward strand.
AGCGCGTGGTATTGGCGGGGGGAAGCGACTCCAGAGTGAGCGGTTCACCCAGCGGCCCGATTACCTGCGCGGGTCTGATTTTCTGGTTTTCGATCATCTTAGCCCTCGCCCACCGGTTTTGCTGGAGCCGGTGGTGAGCCTCTCTTTGTCCATTCGGACTTGCCATTGCTTGAAGCAGTACGGTTAATGAGCATTAGGGACTCTTATTAAGGATTTTCCACGGGGCGTTCAGGGGCTTTCATCAAGCAGGAAAAGTTCGCGCTTTCATCCAGTTGCATCGTCAAACCTGCCTCCCACACCTCCGGCCCGATGCACATGGACCGTCGCGAGCCCTCCGGCGCTCGCAGCCTTCCCGGCAGGACCACACCAAACGACCCGGCTTATGGCGGCAGGATAGGGCTCACATGGTCAATGGAAGATTAATGACAGGCCCAGGGCGATCCCAATGGTCGCGCCTTCGCGCCGATCGGGTAGGAATTCGCGACGAGGCGCTGTATGAGCGCTCCCCATGTCCCCTGACGCAAACCTCTTCAACGGCCTCGATCCGGCCGACCTGTTCCAGTTGCCCGCGCCGCTCTCGGCGCGCCGCATCGTCGTCGCCATGTCGGGCGGTGTCGATTCCTCGGTCGTCGCCGCGCTGGCCGCGGCCACCGGTGCCGAGACCATCGGCATCACCCTGCAACTCTACGACTACGGCGCCGCTACGGGCCGCAAGGGCGCGTGCTGTGCAGGCGACGACATCCGTGACGCGCGCGCAGTCGCCGACCGCCTCGGCATCGCCCACTACGTCTTCGACCACGAGAGCGCGTTTCGCGAAGAGGTGGTCGACCGTTTCGCCGACGACTACCTCGCCGGACGCACCCCCATCCCCTGCATTCGCTGCAACATGGGGCCCAAGTTCACCGACCTCCTGCAGATGGCGCGGGACCTGGGTGCCGATTGCCTCGCGACCGGCCACTACGTGCGCCGCGTGGAAGGCCCGGCGGGCTCGGAACTGCACCGCGCGGCCGACCCGGCGCGCGACCAGAGCTACTTTCTCTACGGCACGACCGAGGCCCAGCTCGACTTCCTGCGCTTTCCCCTCGGCGGCCTGCCCAAGACCGAAACGCGCCGCCTCGCCGAAGCGGCGGGCCTGCGCGTCGCGGACAAGCCCGACAGCCAGGACATCTGCTTCGTGCCCGACGGCGACTACGCCAAGATCGTGCGCTCGGTCCGTCCCGAGGGGGCCGCGCCCGGCGACATCGTCCATGTCGAGACCGGCGCAGTCCTCGGATCGCACCAGGGTGTGATCCACTACACCGTGGGCCAGCGCCGCGGGCTCGAGATCGGCGGCCAGCCCGAACCGCTCTACGTGGTGGGCATCGATGCGCCCTCACGCCGGGTCCTCGTCGGCCCGCGCCATCTGCTCGCGGTCGCCTCGGCCCGGATCATCGAGACCAACCGGATTGGCCCCCTCCCCGAGGGCACGCCGCTCACCGCCAAGGTCCGTTCGCTGGCCAAGCCCGTGCCCGTCACGCTTGAAGGTCCGCTGGGCGAGGGTGCAGAGACCACCTTGCGCTTCGCCAATCCCGAATACGGCGTCGCGCCGGGCCAGGCCGCGGTGATCTATGCGGGCGAACGCGTGGTCGGCGGGGGCTGGATCGAGGACACCACGCCCGCCACCCCGCTCTGAGCGAAGCGCCCGATCACCCGTCCCAAGGCTCGAGACGGCAACCATGGCGGCTGTCGTAGCGCGCACTCTGGTAGCCGAGCAGCGGTAGCCCGGCACTGACACTGCGCGTCTCGGCGTCCTCGCTCAGCCAGACGCGCCCCGCGATGCCGCCAAGCGGGGCCACCGCAAGGTCGGCCTCGCAGCTTTTGAGATCGCGCTGCGAGACATGGCGGCACACGCAGCCGAGCCGCGCGGCATAAGCGCCCCCGATGCGCGTCCGCTCGCGCAGGTCCGCCCACTGCCAGGCCAGGAGCCCTGCCCCCACCAGCAGCGCCAGGACCACCAGGTTGCGCAGCCAGCGCGAAGGCTGGCGCGCGGCATGGGGAGCGCGCGGGGCCCTGGCGGCAGGCTGGCCCCCCGACGCACGCCCGCGCTCAGGTCCACGCGATGCCTGTCGCTGCTGCCAGGCCTGCCGCAGCTTGTCCCCGGCTCCCGATTTGGGCGGTGTTGCCATTCCCGATCTTCTCGCACACTACACCGCGCGTCATGCCGGTGTATCCGATCCGCCTTATCCTCCCGCTGCTGGCCCTGCCAAGCCTGTGGGCCTGTGGAGAACCCGCGAGCGAGGGCCCGCCCCCGCCCAGCACCGAGGCCGAAGCGGCCATCGCCGATGACGGCGGGGCCCCCCACGCCGCACTCGGCCGCGCGATCGATGGCCTCTTCAACTCCGATGCGGTCGGCCCGACGCACGCGCTTGTCATCATGAAGCGCGGCGCGGTCATCGCCGAGCGCTATGGCCCCGGTATCTCCGACACGACGCGCCTGCCGGGCTGGAGCGCGGGCCAGTGCCTCACCAGCCTGATGATCGGCCAGCTGGTCAGCGACGGGCGCCTGCGCCTCAACGAGTCCGCGCCTGTCCCCGAATGGCGCCGGCCGGGCGATCCGCGCGGCGAAGTGACACTGCGCCAGCTTCTCCAGATGCGCTCGGGCCTGCGCTTTGCCAAAGGCCGGCCGGGGCGCGAAGGCGGCATCACGGAGCAGTCCGATGCGATGCGCCTCCTCTACCTCGACGGGCGCGACGACATGGCCGCCTACGCCGAGGCACAGCCACTGGAGTCGCCTGCAGGCCAGACTTTTGCGGATTCGGGCGCGAACGCGATCATCCTCGCCGATCTTGCCGCGCGGGTCCTTGCCCCGGACGGATCACCCGAAGCGCGCCGCGCCGCCGTCATGGGCTACCTGCAAAGCCGCGTCCTCACCCCCATCGGCATGGAATCGACCCAGGCCGGGTTTGACCGGGCGGGCACGCTGATCGGCTCGGGCATGATTCACGCCAACGCGCGCGACTGGGCCAAGCTCGCCGAGTTCCTGCGCCACCGTGGTTCGGTCGCTGGCGCCCAGATCCTGCCACGCCGCTGGATCTCGTTCATGCGCGAGCCGAGCCCGCGCAACGCAGCCTACGGCGCCGGGGTCTGGCTCAACACCGCGCCTCCCGGTGAAACCGCAAGGCTCTGGCCCGCCACCGCACCGGCCGATGTCTTCGCGTGCCTGGGCGAATACGGCCAGTACGTCGTGAGCTCGCCCGAACAGCTTCTGACCGTAGTGCGCCTGGGCCGCAGCGCGCCCAACCAGGAACGCGCCGTGCACGAGCGCATCGGGGCGCTTCTGGCGCTGTTTCCGGGCGGGAAGTAGAACGTCAAAGAATTAAGAATGAAGGCAATGATTCAAGGGGTTATTACCCCTTGTCCCCAAAACCGGCTACCTTACGTATCTCGGCCCAGATTGCGCGAGAATCGTGAGGTCGACGGTTCCGGGAGCCCGAGGGCAGTGGCCCTCGGATTCATCTTTTTCTATATCCGGTACGCCTAGAGCTTCACGTCCTGCTCCAACCCGACACGGATCGGCGGCAGTACGTCGCGGCCTGCCTCCCCCTTCTCGTCGACCAGACCATCGGGATCGGTGTGAATCAGGACCTCCACGCCCGGGAAGTCGGCCTCGAGGCGGTGCTCGATCCCGTCCATCACCCGGTGCGCCTCGCGCACGGTCATCTGCGGGTCGACCCAGATATGGAACTGCACGAAGTCCTTGTCGCCCGAGGTCCGGGTGCGCAGGTCATGGACCCCGCTGATGTCCGGAAACGTCGCCAGAAGCTGCAGGAAGCGCTCCTTTTTCTCCTCCGGCCACTCGTGGTCCATGAGCTGGTCGAGCACTTCGTCCGAAGCGCCCCAGGCCCCGTAGGCAAGCCAGGCCGCAATACCGAAGCCGAACAGCGCGTCCGCGCCCGCAATACCCACATAGGTGTCGAGGACCAGCGCCACGATCACCGCGAGGTTGAGGAACAGATCCGACTGGTAGTGCACGCTGTCGGTGGTGATCGCGAGGCTGCCGGTGCGGCGGATGACGTGGCGCTGCCAGGCCAGCAGCGCGAGCGTGACCGCGATTGCCGCAATCGAGACGCCGATGCCCTGCTCGGCTGCCTGGACCTCGTTGCCCACGAGCAGCCGTTCGACGGCGCGCGCGGCAATGCCCAGCGCCGAGATGACGATGAGCACGATCTGGAACAGCGCGGTGATCGCCTCGGCCTTGCCATGCCCGAAACGGTGCTTGTCATCGGCCGGCTGCGCCGCGATCCACACGCCCAGCAGCGTCGCCAGACTGGCGACGAGATCGAGCGTGGTGTCGGCAAGGCTGCCCAGCATCGCGGTCGAATCGGTGGTGATCGCCGCCCAGACCTTGAGCACGAGCAGAAACAGCGCCGCCGCGATACTGGCGAACGCCGCACTGCGGGTCAGCATTGCGCGGACCTGGCTGCGTCCATCGCTCATGAATCAATTCCCATCGAAACCAGAGACATCAGGGGTAGAGCAGCGTGCTCGACCAAGGGCCCTCGCCCACCCGCTCAAAGCGGCGGCGTTCGTGAAGACGATAAGGACGGTCCTGCCAGAACTCCATGGCGACCGGCACCACGCGGTAGCCGCCCCAGTGCGCGGGGCGTTCGACCTCGCCGCCCTCGAAGCGCGCGCGCACCTCTTCGTAGCGGGCGAGGAAGGTCTCGCGGCTGTCGAGCGGGGCGGACTGGTCGGAGGCCACCGCACCCAGCTGCGAATCGCGGTGGCGCGAGTGGAAGTACGCGTCGGCCTCCGCAGGCGTCACCGGGCTCAAGGCGCCTTCGATGCGGATCTGGCGGCGCAGGCTCTTCCAGTGGAACAGCAGCGCAACGTGCGGGTTCGCCGCGATCTCACCGCCCTTGCGGCTGTGGCCATTGGTGTAGAACACGAAACCGTCGGGGCCATGGCCCTTCAGAAGCACCATGCGCACCGAGGGTACGCCTTCCGGCGTTGCCGTTGCCAGGGCCATCGCGTTGGAATCGTTGGGCTCGGTCCCGCGCGCCTCGTCGTACCAGGCGCTGAACAGGGCAAAGGGATCGCCATCGGGGATGACTTCGCGGGTCTGTTCGGATTCCATCGTATCTCGTCCTGTTGCTGTGGCCATAGGCTCCACGTCGCCAGCAAGGTACCACCCGTACAGGGGAGCGACCTTGATCGGCGGCACGGGGCCGCTTTGCGCCGCCGAATAGCCCGCCCCGCCGCACCTGGGAAGGTCCGGAGCGGGTATTGCAGCCACAGCGAACGAAAAAGCACCTCCCGAGCAACGCGAAGAACTTGTCGGAACGCGCTCTACAACCTAGCTAAGTGGCATTATGGCAACAGATCCTTACACCACTCTCGGCATCGCACGTGGCGCTAGCGAGAAGGACATCAAGTCCGCGTACCGCAAGCTCGCCAAGGAGCTCCATCCCGATCGGAACAAGGACAATCCGAAGGCGGCCGAACGCTTCTCGGACGTGACCCGCGCCTACGACCTTCTCTCCGACAAGGAAAAGCGCGCCCAGTTCGACCGCGGCGAGATCGACGCGGAGGGAAACCCTACCATGCCCTTCGGGGCCGGTGGTTTCGGCGGTGGCGGCGGTCATCGTTCCGGCATGGGCGGCGGCGCGGGCGGTTTCGGTGGTTTCGGCGGAAACGACGGGATCGACCTTGAGGACCTGTTCGGCGGCATCTTCGGCGGCGGCGGCCAGCGCGGCGGCCCCGGAGGCATGGGTGGCGGCATGGGCGGTGGCTTTGGCGGCGGACGTTCGCGCTCGGCCCCGCGCGGCGCCAACGTCAACTACCGCCTCTCGGTCTCGCTGACCGATGCGGCCGAGCTCGCCAACCAGCGCATTACCCTGTCCGACGGCAAGACCATCGACCTCAAGCTGCCCAAGGGGGTCGAGGACGGCACCCAGATGCGCCTTTCGGGCAAGGGCGAACCGGGCCCGGGCGGTGCAGGCGATGCGATCATCACCATCTCCATCGCGCACCACCCCTATTTCGAGCGCGACGGCGACGACCTGCGCCTCGACCTGCCGATCACCCTCGACGAGGCGCTCAGCGGCGCGAAGGTGCGCGCACCCACGGCCTCGGGCGCGGTCATGCTGACGGTGCCGGCCGGGTCCAGTTCGGGCAAGACGCTGCGTCTCAAGGGCAAGGGCATGACCCGCAAGGACGGCACGCGCGGCGACGAGCTCATCCGTCTCGAAATCACCCTGCCCGAGGGCGACGAGGATCTCGCCAAGCGGCTTGAAGGCTGGAAGGATGCCCGCAACGTGCGCGAACGCATGGGCGGCTGAATGGGCGGCGGGTGATCCCCGGCTCGTCTTCGTGTCCGTCTCCCACACGAGGGAGATGGGCTCAGCACGCTCCGATCCGGACCCTCCGGCACCGATTTTCCGCGCAAATCGGGCGCTAGTCCTTGCCCAACGCGCAAAACTCACCTAAGTCGGGCCGGTACGGCCGCTCCGCGAAGGGGCGGCCCTTATTGTTTCCGCCGGAGATAGAGACATGAGCCAGCCCACTCCGCTGATGCCGCACGCGACCGCCTCGTGGCTGGTCGACAACACGGCGCTCTCGTTTGAACAGATCGCGGATTTCTGCGGTCTGCACATGCTTGAAGTCCAGGCCATGGCCGACGATCTGGCCTCGGCCAAGTACACCGGCCGCGACCCCGTGCGCGCGGGCGAGCTGACGATGGAAGAGATCGAGAAGGGTCAGGCGAATCCGGAATACCGTCTGCGCATGCACCGCGCACCGGTGACCGTCAGCCGCACCAAGGGCCCGCGCTATACGCCGGTGTCCAAGCGCCAGGACAAGCCCGACGGCATCGCCTGGATCCTGCGCAACCACCCCGAGGTCTCGGACGCGCAGGTCGGCAAGCTGATCGGCACGACCCGCAACACCATCGCGGCAATTCGTGACCGTTCGCACTGGAACATCGCCAACATCACGCCCAAGGACCCGGTCACGCTGGGCCTGTGCTCGCAGCGCGAGCTGGACGCGATGGTCTTCAAGGCCGCCAAGAAGGCCGGTATCGAGAACGAAGGCGCGACCGACGAACGCCTCGTCGATGACCGCCAGGCCCTCATCGAGGAGCTGCGCGCCGAACGTGACGCCGCCGCCAAGGCCGCTAACGAGGCCGCGCAGGAAGCCGAAGCCGCCGCCTGGCTCCAGGCCAAGCGCGCTGCCGAAGCCGAGGAACGCGGCGAATAAGCCCGTCCCCCGCACACATGCATACGAAAAAGGCCCGTACGAAAGTGCGGGCCTTTTTCGTTGGTAAGACAAGGAAAGAAGGGATTGATTCAAGGGGCCATCGCCCCTTGACCCCAAAATGGGCGACCTCGCACTTCTCAGCCAAGGCAGCGCGCGGGGCGTGAGCTAGACAGTTTTGGGAGCCCGAGGGCGATGGCCCTCGGAACTTACTTCACGCCGGAACGGCGTCCTTTACGTCATCCGCCACGACTCCGATCGCAGGCGGCATACCGCCACCGTTGGGGGACAGTCGTCCCTCGATGCGCGCGCCCTGTTCGACCGTGAGCGTGTCGTAAGCCACATCGCCCTCGATCTTGCCCGAGGCGAGAATGACGATCTCGCGCGCAGCGACAGTGCCGCGCACAGTGCCCGAAATGCGCACGCTGTCCGCCTTGATCGCGCCGGTGATCTCGCTCTCCACGCCCTGCACCAACGCAGCGCAGGTGATGTCGCCGGTCACCCGGCCATCGATGTGCAGATCGGCGCTCGCCTCGATGTCCCCGGTGATGAGCGTGTCGCTGCCGAGCACGGAAAAGGTCGCAGAGCCGCTCGAACGCGAAGTGGCAACGGGCTTGGGCATGGGATCGGCCTTACTGCTTTTGAACATGGGCGGAGGCCTCGAGGAAGGGACGTGGATTGACCGGCTTGCCGTGGAGGCGCACTTCGAAGTGGAGGTGCGAGCCGGTGGAACGGCCGGTGCTGCCCATCAGGGCGATGGTCGAGCCGGCTTCCACCTTGTCGCCCACCTTGGACTTGAAACGCGAAAGGTGCGCATAGCGGGTCATCAGGCCATTGCCGTGACGCACCTCGATGCAGTTGCCATAGCCGTGGCGGCGCCCGACGAAGGTCACCTTGCCCTTGGCTGCCGCGTAGATCGGCGAGCCCATCGGCCCGGGAAAGTCGAGCCCGGCGTGGAAAGCCGCGCCGCCCGTGAACGGGTCCGAGCGGTAGCCGTAGCTCGACGAGACATAGGCGACCGATGCCGGCTTGACCTGCGGGATCGAGGCAAGGCCATTTTCCAGCGCATCCATCCGCGCGAGGCTGACACCCAGGCGCTGGAAGCGCGGATCGACCGAACCATCCGCGCGGGTCGCGAGCTTCATCAGCGGACCACCACGGGCCGAGGCGCGGCTTGCCGGGGCATTGGCCACCATGGTCTTGGGATTGAGACCCAGCTTGCGGATCGCCGCGCTCGCGCTTTCGGCGCGGCGGTCGGCGTAGCGGGTAAGATTCTCGACAAAGGCGATCTGGCGCGCTTCGAGTCGGGCCAGTTCGCTCGCCTCGGGAACGGCCGCGCTGACCTTCTCGATCGTGCGCTTGGCTTCCGCGTCGCTGTTGGAGACGGTTTCACCGGCCTTCGTGTCGCGCGGGAGGTCACCGATGTGGGCCTCGACCATCTGTTCGATGAACTTCTGGCGGCGGGCGAGATCGGATGCGACCTCGTCGATGCCATCGCGGTAGTTCTCGACGCGGTCCTCGGCGCGGGCGACCCGGGCCTCGCGGCTGAGCAGTTCGGCCTCTTGCGACGACGCGCTCATGCGCTCGATCGCGACGGCCCCCATCGACCCGAGCCAGACGGTGGCAAGCGCACCAGCGGCGCCCGCGGCAACCATCTGGGTCCGCGACGAAATCCGGATGAAATGGACATGCCCCTGAGAACGCATGATAAATTCGCGATCCGGGAAGCCTGCCCGCAGGCGCGACCATAGCGCCCTGACAGATGTAAGCTTCAAAACGACCCCACGCTGTGGCTTATTACCAGTCCCCGGCAGACCGGCTAGCAGGGGAGGGTTAACAAGGCGAATCGAGCCGCCCCGCACCATGCGCATTTCAGGGTGAACCGTTCATCGAAAGCGATGAACCGAGGGAACCATTTGCGCCCCCAGTCCTTGTTTGAGTAATGCGCTCAAGATTGCACGTTCATGAATGTACACTTCGTACAAACCCTAGGTGAACGCAGAAAAACCGGCGTAGGTGGGCCAGTCGAGCCCCCTGCTTGCCGGGCGCGACCGTGACACACTGCAATACAGATGGTAGGCCGCACCCTATGACAGTTGAAACTCTTTCCGCCGACAGCAACGCTGTCGAAACCCCCGAAGCCCTCGTCGCCCGCATTGCCGCCGACGGCCGCGCCGCCCAGCGCGTGCTCGCCCGCATGAGCGATGCGCAGAAGGCCGAGGCCCTGCGCGCCGCCGCCAAGGCGCTGCGCGCGGATGAAGCCGCAATTCTCGAAGCCAACGCCAAGGACATCGCCGCAGGCGAAGAAAAGGGCCTCTCGGGCGCCATGCTCGACCGCCTGCGCCTCGACGCCGAGCGTCTGGCCGGCATCGCCGATGCGGTCGACCAGGTCGCCTCGCTGCCCGATCCGGTTGGCTCGGTCATCGAGGAAACGAGCCGCCCGAATGGCCTCAAGATGAGCCGCGTGCGCATCCCCATCGGCCTCATCGGCATCATTTACGAGAGCCGCCCGAACGTGACCGCAGACGCGGCCGCGCTGTGCCTGCGCTCGGGCAATGCCGCGCTACTGCGCGGCGGCAGCGAGGCGGTGCATTCCAACCACGCGATCCGCGCTGCCTTTGCCAAAGGCCTGGAGGAAGCGGGTATTCCCGCCGCCGCGATCCAGCTCGTGCCGACCCAGGACCGCGCGGTCGTGGGCGCTATGCTGACAGCGGCCGGGCTCATCGACATGATCGTCCCGCGCGGGGGCAAGAGTCTCGTCTCGCGTGTGCAGTCGGACGCCCGCGTGCCCGTGCTCGCGCACCTCGACGGGATCAACCACACCTACATCCACTCCGCCGCCGACCCCAAGGTCGCCAAGGAGGTGGCCGTCAACGCCAAGATGCGCCGTACGGGCATCTGCGGCGCGATGGAGACGCTGCTGCTCGACGCGCAGTTCCCCGGTTCGGCCGAGGTTGTCTCGGCGCTGATCGAGGCGGGCTGCGAACTGCGCGGCGATGCCCGCGCCCGCTCGCTCGACTCGCGCATTCTCTCGGCCGACGAGGCTGACTGGGATACCGAATACCTCGACGCCATCGCCTCGGTCGCGGTGGTGGACGGCCTCGACGCCGCGCTCGACCACATCGCCGCACACTCCTCGGGCCACACCGACGTCATCATCACCAAGGATGACGAAGCCGCCGAACGCTTCCTTGCCGAAGTCGACAGTGCGATCGTCATGGTCAACGCCTCGAGCCAGTTCGCCGACGGCGGCGAGTTTGGCCTTGGCGCCGAGATCGGCATCGCCACGGGCCGCCTTCACGCGCGCGGCCCGGTCGCCCTGGAAGGCCTCACCACCTACAAGTGGCAGGTGCGCGGAACCGGACAGGCGCGTCCCTGATCCGGGCGCCCCATGGCGCTGAAACGGACTGTACGAGCGGCCGCGAGCTTTGCAGCTTCGCGGCCGCTTTCCTATCTGAAGACCATGAGTTCAGCCGCAAGAGCCATGAAAGGCAGAAGAGGAAATGACCTTTTCAAGGGGTTATTACCCCTTGACCCCGGAATCGGCGACCTCACCTTTCTCGACTTTGGTGGCGTGCGTAAGGTGAGACAGACCGTTCGGGGAGCCCGAGGGCAATGGCCCTCGGATTCATCTTTCGGATTGCGCAAAGCCTCAACCCTATAGGTCCGAACCGCCCCCCCTTCTCAAACTGAGTTCAAGGAGCCCGCTCCCATGAAGTACAACCGCCTCGGCCGCACCGGCCTGCTCGTTTCGGAACTGTGCATGGGCACGATGACCTTCGGCGAGAGCGAGGGCATGTGGTCGGTCATGGGTGGGCTGCAGCAGGACGCGGTGAACGGCCTTGTGCGCCAGGCCCTCGATGCGGGCATCAACTTCATCGACACGGCCAACGTCTATTCCGAGGGGCGCTCCGAGGAAGTCACCGGCAAGGCGCTGAAGGATCTGGGCATTTCGCGCAGCGAGGTGGTCATCGCAACCAAGGCCCTGGGCCCCATGGGCGAAGGCGTCAACCAGCGCGGCGCCTCACGCTACCACCTCATGGACCAGATCGATGCGAGCCTGGCTCGCATGGGGCTCGACCATGTCGACCTCTACCAGATTCACGGGTGGGACCCGCTGACCCCGGTCGATGAGGCCCTGCGCGCGCTCGACGACATCGTGCGTTCGGGTCGGGCCCGCTACATCGGTGTGTCGAACTGGGCGGCCTGGCAGATCGCCAAGGCGCTGGGCATCTCCGAGCGCCTCAGCCTCCACCGCTTCGCCTCGCTCCAGGCCTATTACTCCATCGCCGGACGCGACCTCGAGCACGAGATCGCGCCGATGCTGGAGAGCGAAGGCTTGGGCCTGATGGTCTGGAGCCCGCTTGCCGGGGGCTTCCTCTCGGGTAAGTACACCCGTTCGGGCGAGGCCGAGAGCGGCCGGCGCACCAGCTTTGATTTCCCCCCCGTTGACAAGGAGCGTGCCTTCGACGTGATCGAGACGATGCAGGCGATGGCCGCCGACAAGGACTGCAGCGTGCCGCAGATCGCGCTCGCCTGGCTGCTCGCCAAGCCCGCCGTCACCAGCGTGATCGTGGGCGCCAAGCGGTCCGAGCAGCTTGCCGACAACCTGGGTGCAAGCGATCTCGAACTCACCGCCGACGAGATGGCAACGCTCGATTCAGCGATGCCGCGCAGCCCCATCTATCCGGGCTGGATGATCGAGCGTCAGGGCGGCTACCGCCAGGGCGCCAAGGCGGGCGAGGCACCCCGTTCGTGATTCGGATACGGCAATGACGAGACAAGGCCCCCTCACCGGCCTTCTGGGCGGCAGTTTCAATCCGGCGCACGGCGGACACCGGCGCATCAGCCTTTTTGCGCACGATGCCCTGGGCCTCGACGAGGTCTGGTGGCTGGTTTCGCCGGGCAATCCGCTCAAGCCTGCAAAGGGCATGGCGCCGCTCGCCGCGCGCTACGCCTCGGCCCGCGCGGAGAGCCGCCGAGCGCGGATTCGCCCGACCGCGATTGAGCGCGAACTGGGCACCCGTTTCACCGCCGACACGCTGCGCGCACTCGTGCGGCGCTACCCCAAGCGGCGCTTCGTCTGGCTCATGGGCGCCGACAACCTCGCGCAATTCCATAAGTGGAAAGACTGGCGCGGCATCGCGCGCACCATGCCGATTGCGGTTATCGCCCGTCCGGGGTATGATGGCCCTGCTTTCGCGAGCCCCGCGATGGCCTGGTTCAGGCGCTACCGGACGCCCGTTGCCAGTCTCAGACGTCCGGTGAGATGGAGCGCACCCGCGCTGGTGACATTGCGATTCGACCCCGATACGCGGTCGGCCACGGATATCCGCAAGGCCGATCCGGACTGGGCCCGGAAGTCCCTGAACGGCCAATCCGGCCACAGGCTTTCGCGCGATGCCGTCACGCACCGCCCCATTGGTGGAGATGCTGCGTGAGCAAGGCGCCCCGCCTTTCCCGCGTATCTTCCGGCCAAACCCGCAAAACCGATCGTGCTTCCAGTCTGGCCACCCTTTCGGGGTGTCTGCGCCGGTCCTGCATGGTCCCCTGAAAGGAGCAGTAAAACCCTAGATGCCACAGGCACATGTACAGCCGGTGCCGACCGGCGAAACGCCCCCGGCCGTGACGGACAACGACGATCCGCTTCTGGCCGTAGTCCTGCAGTCGCTCGACGACGATCAGGCGCAGGATCTTGTGACGATCGACCTTGAAGGCAAGTCGAGCATCGCCGACTTCATGGTCATCGCGTCTGGCCGTTCGACCCGCCAGGTCGCCGCCATGGCGCAGAAACTCGGCGAAAAACTGAAAGCAAACGGCTTCGGCAACCCCCGCATCGAAGGCCTTCCGGCCGCCGACTGGGTGCTGGTCGATGCCGGCGGCGTGATTGTCCACCTGTTCCGTCCCGAAGTGCGCACGTTCTACAATCTGGAGCGCATGTGGGGCTTTGACGGACCGTCCGGCGCGGCCTGAGGCCGCCCGCCCACGCCGAAGACGATCACCCGGCCCGCTGACAGGGCCGGACAACCGCGAAGGGATTGCCGCAGGGTGCGTGGACGCACGCCCGTGCGCCAACCTGCCCTTTACGCCTCCGGTGCCGCGCGCTTGCACGCCCACCGAGGGCACATCCTCCCCACACGGGGCAGGGCTGTTCACAGGCGCCTTGGCGCTCTAGAACCCGCGCCATGCTCCTTCACATCATCGCGCGCGGCAAGATCGCCCGGTCGCCCGAGGCCGAACTGCTCGAACGCTACGCCAAGCGCCTGACCTGGCCCTTCAAGCACACCGAACTGCCCGATGTTGGCGGCAAGATCCCTGCACCGGTGCAGACGCCCGTGCGCGAGGTCCTTCTTGATGAACGCGGCAAGGCGATGTCCTCCGAAGACTTCGCCGCCCTCCTTGGCCGCTGGCGCGACGACGGGGTGCGCGAATGCCGCTTCCTGATCGGTGCGGCCGATGGCCACGGCGACGAAGCCCGCGCCAAGGCTGACCACCTGCTGTGCTTTGGCAAGATGACCTGGCCGCACCTCATGGCCCGCGCGATGCTGGCCGAACAGCTCTTTCGCGCAACCGCGATCCTGTCCGGGCATCCCTATCACCGCTCAGGGTAGGGCAGGGATTTGATTCAAGGGGCCATCGCCCCTTGACCCCAGAATCGGCGAGCTCACCATTCTCAAACAACGTGGCGCGCGCAAGGTGAGGCCGACAGTTCGGGGAGCCCGAGGGCGATGGCCCTCGGATTCATCCTTCTGCCTGTCAGATTCCGTCCTGATATTTCAGGCCCCATAATCTCGTGACTCATCGCCCTTGGGGCTATTTGCCTTTCCGATTCCCGTGGCTCTTCGCCATCAGGAACATCGCCACGGGCATCAGGCAACCTGCCAGGAATCCGATCCCTGCACCCCACATGGACCCGCTGTTGCCCCCGAGAATCGCTCCGAGGATGGCGCCGGCCACGAACAGGACGGCGGGCATGAGGCACCCGATGGCAAACATGTCTGGTCTTCACTTCTATCCGCTTCTGCGCGCGCAGATAGGTATTTTCCTGAGAATGTCAGCCCTTGGGCCGCCTCTCCCCCTTCCGCCCTGCCCCGCTCTGGCCTAGGAAATCGGGAATGACCCGCACGCTGCGCCTGTTCCTGATCTCCGGCATCGCCGCCGCAGGCCTGCTCACTGGCCATGCGCTGTCGCAGACGGATCCCTTCTCCGACGCCGCGCCCAGGCTTGATGCCGCGAAGACCCGGGAGGAAATCCGTGCCGCCGAGCGCGAGGGCGCCGAAGTGCGCAAGCGCGCCGAAGCGCTGGAAAAGCGGGCCCGCGCTGCCTCCGAAGCGGTGGAGAAGACGGCCCGCGAGGCCGCAGCGCTCGCCGCGCGCATCCAGGAAAACGAGGCCGAGATCGCGGTGCAGGAAGGCAAGGTCGCGCTGGTGACCGCGCAGCGCCGGGAGTTGCGTGAGCGCCTCGCCACGCGGCAGGGCCCGCTTGCCCGGTTGACCGGCGCGCTCCAGCGCCTCTCGCGCCGCCCCACCCTGCTGGCGTTGCTGCGCCCGGGATCGGTGCGCGATGCGGTCTACATGCGCGCCCTGTTCGACACGATGCTGCCCGAAGTCGAGAAACGCACCGTGGCGCTGCGGCGCGAGATCGAGGAAGGCCGCAAGCTTGAACGGCAGGCCCAGGCCGCCGAAGCGAACTTGCGCAAGGCCCACAAGGACATGCTGGCCAAGCGCAAGGAACTGGCCGCGCTCGAAACCCGCCAGCGCCTTGCGAGCCATGAAGTCGGTGGCAACGCCGCGCGTGAAAGCCGACGCGCTCTCGCGCTTGCCGAACGCGCGAATGACCTCGGCGATCTGGTCGCGGCAATGGACTCGCGCGGACGGCTGCGCGATGAGCTGTCCGCCCTTCCCGGTCCGCTCATGCGCCCCGCCGATCCCAATGCGCCGCGCGTCATCGACGCCTCGCAGTTCGTACCGCCCCCCGAAGGCCTGTCGAGCTGGAGTCTGCCCGTCATGGGCCGCCTCGTCACCGGGTTCGGAGAAGATGCGCCGGGCGAAATTCGCGCGCGCGGCATCACGCTTGCGACACGGCCCAACGCGCAGATCGTGGCGCCCGCCGCTGGACGCGTCGCCTTTGCCGGGCCCTACCGGGGGCACGGGCGCATTGTCATCCTGGAGCACGACGGCGACTGGATTTCGCTGGTCACGGGCCTGGCCCGGCTCGATGTAGAGGTGGGTGAAACGCTCGTTGCAGGTGCGCCGATGGGCATTGCAGGACCGCGCGATCCTGAAGTCATGGTCGAACTGCGGCGCGGCGGGGAGCCGGTGAACCCGCTGCAATTCATCCGTGAACTCTGACGGCGGACTACCTCATCCCCCGGGCATCAGGCGGCAGATGCGCGAGTGTCCCTTCCACAGCTCGACCTCGTGCTCGAGCGAGGCGTTGCGGGTCTGCAGAAACGCATCCGAGACACTCACCGCCTTGAAGGCCTTGCGCCGCCCGGGGCCTCCGGCTGCGTCGGGAAAGACCATCGTGTATTTCTGAAGGGCCATTGTCCTCGTTCCCTGCCATCGGCCATGCGCAAGGATGTGTTCATCCTGTCCCTGCCATGAACGCCGGGTTGTCCCTCGTTCAATGCGAAGCGCGCAGCTTTGGTTCCCCGGCCCTGCCCCTCCAAATGCCTGCAAACGCGTTTATATGGGAGGGACGCGCAATTGCGTGAGAGGAGCGCCCCCGGTAGGGTGCATCCACAAACCGGCGGTGGCCACGGCCCCGCCACGAAGAAGAGGCAGACGCCCGATGAAGTTCGCACCCCTGATGCGCGCCACCCTGCTGGTTTCGGCCGTTGCCGCCGTGCCCGTCGCGACATCCGGCCTTGCCGCGCTCGACAGCCAGGTGAACCCCGAGTTCGACAAGCTGTTTCACATCTACGCACTGATCAAGGACAACTACGTCGACCAGGTCGATGACGACAAGCTGCTGAAGGGCGCGATCGACGGCATGTTGGCAAGCCTCGACCCGCATTCCAACTATCTTGACGGCCCCTCGCTGCAGCGCCTCGAGACGATGATCGACGGCAACTATTCCGGGCTCGGCCTCTCGGTCGTGGAAGAGGACGGCGCGGTCAAGATCATCTCGCCGTTCAAGGGCAGCCCGGCCGACAAGGCGGGCCTCAAGGCAGGCGACTACATCACCCACCTCGACGGCGTGCTCTATTACGAGCGCGACCTCGACGAAGCGGTCTCCAAGATGCGCGGTCCTGCGGGGAGCTCGATCACGCTCACGGTCTACCGCCCGGGCCGCGACGAGCCTTTCGACGTGACCGTGACACGCGGCGTGATCGAACTGGAGCCGGTGACCTGGGAGCTCAAGGAGAACGTGGGCTACATCTCGGTCAACGAGTTCTCGCGCGATGTCGGCAACGACGTCGCCAAGGGCATCGCCGATCTCAAGAAGCAGGCGGCGACCACCGGCACCGGGCCGCTGGTCGGCCTCGTACTGGATCTGCGTTCCAATCCGGGCGGATCGCTCGACGAGGCTATCGCGCTCTCCGACATCTTCCTCGAGAAGGGCGTGATCGTCTCGCAGCGCGGCCGCCGGGCGAGCGAGAACCAGTACTACCGCGCCGAATCGATGTTCAAGGGCGATGCCGTGAAGGGCCTGCCCATCGCGGTCCTCGTCGATGCGGGTTCGGCCTCGGCCTCTGAGATCGTCGCGGGCGCCCTCCAGGACCAGCACCGCGCGGTGGTCATGGGCGAGCGCACCTTCGGCAAGGGCTCGGTGCAGTCCTTCCTGCCGCTCGACCGCGAGAGCGCGATCAAGCTGACGACGGCGCGTTACTACACGCCCTCGGGCCACTCGGTGCAGGAAGGCGGGATCGAGCCGGACATCGAAGTGCCCCAGCTCTCTGACCCCGACGCGCGCCGCCGCGCCGAGCGCGCGGTGCGCGAGTCCGACCTTCGCGGCCACCTCATCAACGAGGCCGGGCTCGAGGACAAGGATCTGGAGAGCGACAAGACCACCGATCCGCGCTTCTCGGCGACGCCCGAGGAACTGGAGGAGCAGGGCATCGAGGACTTCCAGCTGCACTACGCAATCTCGACGCTCCAGCGCACCGCAGGCAAGCCCGCCGCGCTGGCCGCCGTCGCCGCCAAGCCGGTTCCGACCAAGACTCCCGAAGCTGCGGCCAAGCCCGCCGCCTCCAAGCCCAAGAAGAACTGAGACCTTCGCGCCATGAGCGTTCCCGTCCCTGCCCCGGTGCGCGCCGCACGCGCCCTCGCCTTCCTCGTGCCCGCAGGGCTGCTTGGGGGCGCCTACATCAGCCAGTACGTCTTCGGGCTCTACCCTTGCGAGATGTGCTGGTGGCAGCGTTACCCGCACTTCTTCGCGCTGGCCCTCGCCGCCCTCGCCTTCGCGCGCGCGCCGGTCCGCCCGCTTGTTGCCGTGGCCGCGCTGGCGATCCTCACCTCCGGCCTGATCGGCGCGTTCCACGCAGGGGTCGAGCTGGGCTGGTGGGAAGGCGTGACGTCCTGCGCGACGACGGCAGCGGGCGGTGGCAACCCGCTCGATGCGATCATGGCCGCCCCCGTGATCCGCTGCGACGTCGTGCAGTTCAGCTTCCTCGGCGTCTCGATGGCGGGCTGGAACTTCCTCATCTCGACCGCCTCGGCGCTCGCCATCCTTTTCCTGATCGGCTTTGGCAGAAAGGCCTGAACGACATGACTTCTCCCTCCCGCCGGGCGCTGGCCCGCGAAGCGCTGAGCGACCGCATGATCCGCGTGGACCAGGCTGGCGAGTATGGCGCGGTACGCATCTATGCCGGGCAGATGGCCGTCATGGGCAACCGCACGGCGCTCTCGCAGGAAGTCGTGCACATGGCCGAGCAGGAAGAGGTGCACCGCGAGCGCTTCGACGCGTTCATCGCCGAGCGCGGCGTGCGTCCGACTCTCCTGCAGCCTGTCTGGAAGGTCGCGGGCTTTGCGCTGGGCGCTGGCACCGCGCTGATCGGTCCGGAAGCGGCCATGGCCTGCACCGCCGCAATCGAGACCGAGATCGACAAGCACTACACCGAACAGCTCGACGAACTGGGCGAGGATGACCCGGAACTGGGCGCAGCAATCCGCCAGTTCCGCGACGAGGAGCGCGAGCACCGCGATACCGCGCTGGCCTCGGGCGCGGAGAAGGCCCCCGCCTATCCGCTCCTGTTCAACGCGATCCGCATGGGTTGCCGCGCGGCGATCAAGCTCTCGGAACGAATCTGAACGCGCCTGCATTTCCGGTCAGGAGAGAGGAATGGAACTCGCCCCGTCCGTCGGGGTGTCGTTCCCCGTCCTTGCCGGGTATAGAACGAGAATGGCGGAGCCCATCCGCCGCAAACTGGAGTTCGAGACGATGACCCGCCTTCTGACCGCCGCTGCAGCGCTTGCCACCCTGGGCGCAGGGCTCTCCCTCGGCGCCGTCCCCGCCGCCGCGCAGGACGAAGGCGGCGACCGCGTGAACCAGGTCATCGTCTATGGCGAGGACCCCTGCCCGCAGTCCTCCGACGCCGAGATCACCGTCTGCGCGCGCAAGCCCGAGGAAGAGCGCTACCGCATTCCCGCCCCGCTGCGCGGTGTCGACAACCCCACCTCGCAAGCCTGGACCAACCGCGTCGAGGCCTACGAGACGGTCGGCGCGTTCGGCACGCTGAGCTGCTCGCCGGTGGGCCCCGCCGGCCAGGAAGGCTGCACCCAGCAGCTCATCAACCGCGCCGCCTCG
The DNA here is from genome assembly GCF_022818885.1 of Novosphingobium mangrovi. Classification (NCBI taxonomy): domain Bacteria; kingdom Pseudomonadati; phylum Pseudomonadota; class Alphaproteobacteria; order Sphingomonadales; family Sphingomonadaceae; genus Novosphingobium; species Novosphingobium mangrovi. Next base: position 128,789 of record NZ_JALHAT010000006.1, read on the forward strand.
GAACGCGACAACGGCAGCGACGTGCGCTTCTCCGAACTGATCGCCGAGGAACGCGCCAAGCGCCTCTCGACCATCGATTCCGATGCGCAAGCGCAGCAGGAACGTGTCGAGGAAGCCGAAGAAGCCTACTTCGCCCGCCAGCGCGCGCAGGAAGAGGCCGAGGACGGCGAAACGCCGCAGCCGTAAGAAGGAAGGAAGTTTTCCGAGGGCCATCGCCCTCGGGCTCCCCAAACTGTCGACCTCACCTTTCGCCCGCCACCTTGGCTGAGAACCGTGAGGTCGCCGATTCCGGGGTCAAGCGGCCGATGGCCCCTTGAATCATCTCTTCTACATCTCAAGCCACGAAAAAGGGGCCGGAACATCGCCGTTCCGGCCCCCTTTTTCGTGTGCTTGGTACCGGCCTTAGCTGAGCGCGATGTCGGGCGCGTCCTCCTGCTTCATGCCGACCAGGTGGTAGCCCGAGTCGACGTGGTGAACTTCACCGGTCACGCCCGAGGACAGGTCCGAAAGCAGGTACAGGCCCGCGCCGCCCACATCATCAATGGTGGTGTTGCGGCGCAGCGGCGAGTTCAGCTCGTTCCACTTGAGAATGTAGCGGAAGTCACCGATGCCGCTCGCAGCCAGCGTCTTGACCGGTCCGGCCGAAATCGCGTTGACGCGAATGCCCTTGGGGCCAAGATCGTTGGCGAGATACTGCACCGAGGTCTCGAGCGCGGCCTTGGCCACACCCATGACGTTGTAGTGCGGAACGACCTTTTCCGCGCCGTAGTAGGTCAACGTCAGGATCGAGCCGCCTTCCGACATCATCGGCATCGCGCGCTTGGTGACGGCGACCAGGCTGTAGGCCGAGATGTTCATCGTCATCAGGAAGTTATCGAGGCTGGTATCGTAATAGTGGCCCCGCAGCTCGCTCTTGTCCGAGAAGCCGATGGCGTGCACCACGAAGTCGATGGTCTCCCAGCGCTCGGCGAGCGTGGCAAAGGCGGTGTCGAGCGCGTCCATGCTCGACACGTCGCAATCGATCAGGAAGTCGCTGCCCAGGCTCTCGGCCAGCGGCTTCACACGCTTGAGCAGGGCATCGCCCTGGTAGGAAAAGGCGAGCTCGGCGCCCTGTTCGTGCAGCTTCCTGGCAATACCCCAGGCCAGCGACTTGTCATTGGCGAGGCCCATGATCAGGCCGCGTTTACCCTGCATCAGACCGGTCATTCGTTGTCTTCCCGTGTTTCGTTGTCGCGTGCACCATCGGTGCGCGCGCCTGAATCGCCCCTGTCTCGATCTTCGGGCGATTCCGCAAGTGCTGCATTCAATTCCGCCCCGACGACCATCCCTAAGCCGACCAGCCAGAAAAAGAAAAGTGCGATCATCACCCCGGCGAGGCTTCCATAGGTGAGATCGTAGACGAAAAAGTTGCGCAGAACGCGCGGGAGCGCCCAGGCCACGAGCAGCCACCATCCGGTGACAAGCGCGGCACCCGGCCACTTGGGATATTCGCGCGCCTGATAGCGACCCGGCGTCAGAAGGTAAATAAGCCCGTAGATCGAGCCGAACAGGGTCAGCGCGCTGACGCTGCGGGTCACGAGAATCCGGTCAAGGACCCCGTCGAGCCGGGGGAACAGGATCGCGACGATCTCCTGCATCGCGCTGATGAGCACCTGCGAGGAGAGCGAGACGAGCAAAAGCAGCACCGAGCCGAAGATGAGTCCCGTCGAATAGAGACGATAGTGCCAGTAGGCCCGGCTCTTGGGGCTACCGTAGGCGCGGTAGAGAATATCGCGGATCGTCTCGATGAGGCTGGTCGCGGTCCACAGGCCGAACAGGCCGCCCACCCACAGCAGCCAGCCATGGCGCGCGGCCACCACGTCGCGCGCGACAGGGGCGAGAACCTCGGAGACGCGCGGGGGCATGGCCAGAAGCACCGTGTCGATCGAGGCATCGAGCCGCCCGGCCTCGCCCAGCACCGAGAAGATCGCGGCCAGGCAGATGAAGAAGGGAAAGAGCGCCAGCAGCGTCATGTAGGCGAGGTTTCCGGCGTGGATGAACCCGTCGTTCCACGCCCCCGTCAGCACCCGGCTTGCGATCGCGAAACTACGCGTGCCGGGCCCCGCACGCCGGCGCAAGGTCGCGGCTAGGCCCGGATCGGCAGCCTGGCCAGCCTGCGTCCGGTCCGTTCGCGGGCGCCCATGGTGTGTCGGGGGGTCGGTTTTCACGCCCACTTGATAGGGACGGAAAGCCCCGTATTCAAACCCGATTGCACATTATGCACGCCATGCCATGCGGCGCGCCGGCATCCAGGATCAGGGCGCGTCCATGGCGACGAAACCCGGGAGAGCGGCGACGCGGTGCAGCCAGGCGCAGATCGCCGGGTAATCGGAAAGCCGAAAACCGCCCGCCTCGGCGACATGGGTATAGGCGAACAGGATAATGTCGGCGAGCGAGACCGCCTCGCCCACGAACCAGTCACGCGTGGCCAGATGCTCGTTCATCTGGCGCAGGGCCTCCTCGCCGCCCGCGCGCTTCATCAAGATCTGCTCACGCTGCTGGGGCGCCAGATTGGCTTCGCCTACGTAGAGCAGCCAGAAGCGCAGCGTCGCGATGTTGGGCTCGTGGCTGTACTGTTCAAAGAACATCCAGCGCAGCATCTCCGCGCGCGCGAAACGGTCCTCGGGGATCAGCCCTACCCCATCGGCGCCCTCGGCCCCGTCGGCCAGATACCAGCAGGCCGCGTTGCTCTCGGGCAGGAAACGCGTGCCCACCTGCAGAACCGGAATGCGCCCATGGGCATTGATCTTGCTTAGAAAATCAGGCGTTCGGGTCTCGCCCCGCAGGATGTCGTAGTCGATCCGCTGTAGCGGCAGGCCCAGCAGGGCGGCGGTCAGCCGAATCTTGTAGCAATTGCCGCTACGGGGATCCTCGTGGAGAACCAGTTCTTCGCGCATGGCGCATCCTTTCCCGATTCGGGTCCTTGGCCCGCAGATCCCGGCCGATGGTCCTCAGACCTCCAGGACGATCTTTCCAACGTGCCCGCCCTCTTCCATGTGGCGGTGCGCTGCGGCGGCTTCAGCCAATGCGAAGCGGCGATCCATGACGGGCCGCAGCTCGCCCGAAGCCACCAGCGGCCAGACCTGGGCCCGCAGTTCCTGGGTCAGCAGCGCCTTGAACGTGTCCGAGCGCGCACGCAGCGTCGAGCCGGTCAGAGTGTAGCGCCGCATCATCACGATTCCCATGTTGATCTGCGCTTTGGCCCCGCCCTGGATGGCAATGGTGACGTGGCGCCCGTCCATCGCGAGGCATTTGAGGTTGCGCGGCACGTAATCACCCGCGACCATGTCGAGCACGACATCAACGCCGCGCCCCTGCGTGATCGCCTTGACCTCCTCGACGAAGTCGCTGGCCTTGTAATCGATGGCATGGTGTGCCCCGATTTCCTTGGCCCGCGCGCACTTCTCGGGCGAGCCGCAGGTGACGATCACGGTCAGGCCGAACAGGCGTCCCAGACGCGTCGCCATCGACCCGATGCCGCTGGTCCCGCCATGGACGAGAAGCGTCTCCCCCTCGCGGGCATGGCCGCGTTCAAAGACGTTGTGCCACACGGTAAACAGCGTTTCGGGAAGCGCGGCGGCCTCCTCCATCGCCAGCCCCTCAGGCACCGGCAGGCAGTGGTCGGCGCGCGCCAGGCAATAGGTGGCATAGCCTCCCCCGCCCACCAGCGCGCAGACCGCATCGCCGACGGCCCAGTCGGTCACGCCCTCGCCCAGCGCCACGATCCGACCCGAAACCTCGAGCCCGGGAAGCGGCGAAGCGCCCGGCGGTGCGGGGTAATTGCCCTGCCGCTGGACCACGTCGGGCCGGTTGACCCCGGCAAAGGCGACTTCGATGAGGACCTCGCCGGGCACCGCCTCGGGGACGGGCACGGTCATGCTCTGGAGAACTTCAGGACCGCCGGGCGATTCGAATCCCACCGCGGTCATCGTCTTGGGCAAAAGGGAAATCATGGGCTTCGTGTTGCCACATTCCCATAGACCTTGGGAACAGTTTTCGAAGGCATTGACACGGGCCCGTCATGGTCCGATGCTGCTGGCAATGGACGACGACGAGCGACCTCGCCCCCCGGCGTCCGAACAGAAGTTCGGCGCGGCCAGTCTCCTCTCCCAAGAGAGTCTGGACAGCTACTCGCTTGATGAACTCGACGGTCGTAAAGCGCTCTTGGAAAACGAGATTTCGCGGATCACCGCGCACCGTGCACAGGCGGCCTCGCATCGTATCGCCGCCGAAGCGCTCTTTGGAAAATCCCCTGCCTCCGCAACGCCCCCGGCAACGGCGGGCGACGGTCCCGGCACACCGCCCGATCCATTCAGGCCGCAATCATGAATGCCGCCTCAGGATCAAGATCGGTTGCACAACGCGACCTCGTAAGCGTCCTGAGACTGCCTATATTGAATTTGCAACGACGATCCATCACCCTTCACCCGCAAGAGGAGCTATCCTCCAACTGGAAAGAGTCCTAAATGCCCAGTTTCGCCCAAAGCCTTGAAAAGACCCTGCATTCGGCCCTGTCCCATGCGTCGGAGCGCAGCCACGAATACGCGACGCTCGAGCACCTGCTGCTCGCGCTGATCGACGACACCGACGCGGCGCAGGTCATGCAGGCATGCGGCGTGGACCTCGGCGACCTGGGCGATGTGGTACGCCAGTACCTCGACCAGGAATACCAGTCGCTCAAGACCGAGGACAAGGGTGACCCCTCGCCCACGGCCGGGTTCCAGCGCGTGATCCAGCGCGCGATCCTCCACGTCCAGTCCTCGGGCAAGGACACCGTGACCGGCGCCAACGTGCTGGTCGCCCTGTTCTCCGAGCGTGACAGCTATGCGGTCTATTTCCTGCAGCAGCAGGACATGAGCCGTCTCGACGCGGTGAGCTACATCAGCCACGGCATCGGCAAGGGCGGCAAGCGCATCGAGGACCGCAGCGCCAAGGGCACCGAGGACGCCGCGCCCCAGCCCGAGGAAAAGGCCGAAACCAAGTCCGCCAACAAGAAGGACTCCGCGCTCGACCAGTTCTGCGTCAACCTCAACGACAAGGCGCTGAACGGCAAGGTCGACCCGCTGATCGGCCGCGGCCCGGAAGTGGACCGCACGATCCAGATCCTGTGCCGCCGCTCCAAGAACAACCCGCTCTACGTCGGCGATCCGGGCGTGGGCAAGACGGCCATCGCCGAAGGCCTGGCGCGCAAGATCGTCGAGGACGAGGTCCCCGAGGTCCTCTCCGAGGCGGTGATCTATTCGCTCGACATGGGCTCGCTGCTGGCGGGCACGCGCTACCGCGGCGACTTCGAGGAACGCCTGAAGCAAGTCGTCTCCGAACTGGAGAAGATGCCCCACGCGATCCTCTTCATCGACGAGATCCACACCGTGATCGGTGCCGGCGCGACCAGCGGCGGCGCGATGGATGCCAGCAACCTCCTGAAGCCCGCGCTGTCAGGCGGCACGATCCGCTGCATCGGCTCGACCACCTACAAGGAATTCCGCAACCACTTCGAGAAGGACCGCGCCCTGCTGCGCCGGTTCCAGAAGATCGACGTGAACGAGCCCACGGTGGAAGACACGATCAAGATCCTCAAGGGTCTGCGCTCGGCCTTCGAGGACCACCACAAGGTCAAGTACACCCCCGACGCGATCAAGACCGCGGTCGAGCTTTCGGCGCGTTACATCAACGACCGCAAGCTGCCCGACAAGGCGATCGACGTGATCGACGAGGTGGGCGCTATGCAAATGCTCGTCCCGCCCAGCCGCCGCAAGAAGACGATCGGCGCGCGTGAAATCGAGCAGGTCATCGCGACGATGGCGCGCATCCCGCCCAAGTCGGTGTCGAAGGACGACAAGAAGGCGCTCGAGAACCTCGAACGTGACCTGAAGCGCGTCGTCTTCGGCCAGGACAAGGCCATCGACGTCCTTTCGACCGCGATGAAGCTCAGCCGTGCGGGCCTGCGCGATCCGGACAAGCCGATCGGCTCGTTCCTGTTCTCGGGCCCCACCGGCGTCGGCAAGACCGAAGTTGCCAAGCAGCTGGCCTCGATCATGGGCATTCCGATGCAGCGCTTCGACATGTCCGAGTACATGGAGCGCCATTCGGTCTCGCGCCTGATCGGTGCGCCTCCGGGCTATGTCGGCTTCGACCAGGGTGGCCTCCTCACCGATGCCATCGACCAGCAGCCGCACTGCGTGCTCCTCCTCGACGAAATCGAGAAGGCACACCCGGACCTGTTCAACATCCTCCTGCAGGTGATGGACAACGGCAAGCTGACCGACCACCACGGCAAGACCGTCGACTTCCGCAACGTGGTCCTCATCATGACCACCAACGCGGGCGCTTCGGACATGGCGCGCAACGGCATCGGCTTTGGCGATATCTCGAAGGCGGACGCGGGCGAGGAAGCGGTCAAGAACCTCTTCACCCCCGAATTCCGCAACCGTCTCGATGCCATCGTGCCCTTCGCCTACCTCGCCAAGGACACCATCAGCCGCGTCGTCGACAAGTTCATCCTCCAGCTCGAACTCCAGCTGGCGGACCAGAACGTCCACATCCAGTTCGACGCGGATGCCCGCGCCTGGCTGGGCGACAAGGGCTATGACCGCCTCTACGGCGCGCGTCCGATGGGCCGCGTGATTCAGGAGAAGGTCAAGCAGCCGCTCGCCGAGGAACTGCTCTTCGGCAAGCTCGCCCACGGCGGCGAGGTCCACGTGACGGTGAAGGACGCAAGCAGCCTCAACTTCGAGCTGACCCCGTCCGCGCCCAAGGTCTCCAAGACCCGCAAGCGCAAGCCGGCCGCGAAGAAGGTGCCGCCCAAGACGACCGATCCGGACTCCTCGGCCGATCCCAAGCCCGAGGCCAGCTCGGACGACTGATCCGGCCGGGATTACCCGGTTCGCAACGCAACACGAAGAGCCCGGCCTCCCGCGAGGTCGGGCTCTTCTGCGTGCCGGGGCCTATCCGCGAGGCGATCACTCCCACCCGTTCGGGCCGTCCCCCGCCCAATGCCCATAGCCTGCCCCCACACGACCAACGGGGGAACCATGCACATTTCCAAGATCCTGATCGCCGGTACTGCACTTGCAGGCACGGCCCTGTCCCAGCCGGCCTTGGCCGGGGAAAGCGACCCTGCCGACATGGTGGCGATTCCCGCCGGGACATTCCTGATGGGCTCGACCAAGGCCGAGACCGACGCCGAACAGGCCCTCACCCACCACACCGGCCTTGCCGTCGACGATGATTTCGCGCCGCGCGAAAAGCCCCAGCACGAAGTGCGCGTGCCCGCCTTCGAGATCGCTGCCACCATGGTGACACGCGGCCAGTTCGCCCGCTTCGTCGCGGCGACCGGTTACACCGCAAAGGGCTGCTACGCATACCTCGGCACCAGGTACGGCATGCGCGAGGACGCCGACTGGCAGTCGATCGGCTTCCCCCAGTCCGACCAGCACCCGGTCACCTGCGTCAACTACGACGATGCCAGCGCTTACGTCTCCTGGCTCTCGCAGGAAACGGGCACGCAGTATCGCCTGCCGACCGAGGCCGAATTCGAATACGCCACCCGTGCAGGCACCACGACCTCGCGCTACTGGGGCGATGACATCACCCTGCAGTGCGCCTACGCCAACGGCGCGGACATCACCGTGCAGCAACGCGACAGCGACTGGATCACGGCCCAGTGCCATGACGACTACTACGGCCCCTCCCCTGTCGCGACCTTCGCGCCCAATGCCTGGGGCCTCTACGACATGATCGGCAATCTCTACCAGCTGGTCGAGGACTGCTGGCACGACACCTACGAAGGCGCCCCCAGCGACGGCAGCGCCTGGACCGATGGCGCAAAGGACGGCTCGGCCTGCGAAATGCACCCGATCCGTGGCGGCTCGCACAGCCCGCACCCGGGCTCGATGCGCTCGGCCAGCCGCGTGATGACCAACGCGACCCGTTCGGCCTTCGTGGGCTTCCGGGTGGCGCGTTCGGTGGATTGAGAAGGAGGCAGTCAAGGTTTTCCGAGGGCCATCGCCCTCGGGCTCCCAAAACTGTCTACCTCACCTCTCTCGCACCGCCTTGGCCGAGAAAGGTGACGTCGCCCATTTGGGGGTCAAGGGGCGATGGCCCCTTGGATAGGTTCTTCCTCTTCTCCCATGTCCGAGAATCCCGACCTGAAGGGAACAAGCGCGCGCGCCTTCCATTGTGATCGAGTGGCGCGCGCGTTTTCCTGGATACGCCCCGAACCCTGGGGGATTCACGTCGTTCCGGCCGACTGCTGGATCGACCCGGCACGGGCGGTCGACCGGGCCCTGGTCACGCATGGCCACGCCGACCACGCCCGCGGCGGCCATGGGCAGACCTATGCCACACCCGAGACTCTCGCGATCATGAAGTTGCGCTACGCAACTTCGGACGGCGCGGTGCCGGTGGCGTACCACGAGACGATCACGCTTCCCGGCGGGGTAAAGGCAACCTGGATTCCGGCCGGACACGTCCTTGGCTCGGCGCAGATCCTGCTTGAACACGCGGGCGAACGGATTCTCGTCACCGGCGATTTCAAACGGCGCGCCGATCCGACCTGCCCGCCTTTTGAAGTCACGCCCTGCGATGTCTTCATTACCGAGGCAACCTTCGGTCTGCCGGTCTTCCGCCATCCCCCCACACAGCACGAGATTGCCAAGCTGACCGATGCCCTGGCCGCGGAGCCGGAGCGCTGCGTGCTGGTAGGCGCCTACGCGCTGGGCAAGGCGCAGCGGGTGATCGCCGAACTGCGCGAGGCGGGCCATGCCCAGACCATCTGGCTCCACGGCGCGCTGGAGAAGATGTGCCGCCTTTACGAGGATTTCGGCGTCGATCTGGGCCCCTTGTCCCTCGTCAGTGAGGCGCCCTCGAAGGAGGCCATGGCGGGCCATGCCGTGCTCGCCCCGCCGTCCGCTCTCAACGACCGCTGGAGCCGTCGCCTGCCCGATCCGCGGACCGCGATGGCCTCGGGCTGGATGCGGGTGCGCCAGCGCGCCCGCCAGCGCGGCGTGGAGCTGCCCCTCATCATCTCCGACCATGCCGACTGGGACGAGCTCACCCGCACCGTCACCGAAGTTGCTCCACGTGAAACATGGATCACCCACGGCCGCGAGGAAGCCATGCTGCGCTGGTGCGAACTGCACCAGAAGAAGGCCCGCGCGCTGGCCCTTGTGGGCTACGAGGACGAAGGGGGCGACGACTGACATGGAAGCCTTCGCCGCGCTCCTCGACACGCTGGTCTATACCCGCAGCCGCAACGCCAAGATCGCCGCCCTCGCACGCTACCTGCGCGACACGCCCGATCCCGACCGGGGCTATGCGCTGGCCGCCTTGTCCGACGGCCTCGACTTTACGGCGGTCAAGGGCAGTACGATCCGCGCGCTGATGCGCGAACGGGTCGATCCCGAACTCTGGACTCTCAGCCGTGACTACGTGGGTGACAGCGCCGAAACGGCCAGCCTGCTCTGGCCTGAACCGGAGCAGGTTCTTGGCCCGCCTCCGACGGTTGCCGAGGCCGTCGACGCACTGGCCGCGATGACACGCTCCACGGTCGCAAGCGAACTTCCCGCCCTGCTCGACCGGCTCGATGCCGAAGGCCGCTATGCACTCCTCAAGCTGGCTACCGGCGCAATGCGCATCGGCATCTCCGCGCGCCTTGCCAAGACCGCTTTCGCGCAAGCCTTCGATGTGGGAATCGAGGACGTGGAGGAGCACTGGCACGGGCAATCGCCCCCCTATACCGCCCTGTTCGACTGGGCCGCCCACGGCGCGGCCCCGCCCGACACCGAGAACCTGCCCCTCTTCCGCCCTTTCATGCTCGCCCATGCCTTCGAGGCCGACGACCTCGACCTCGACGCCTACGTGGCCGAATGGAAATGGGACGGTATCCGCGTGCAGGCAGTCCATGCCCCCGGCGAGAGCGGGACAGGCGAAAGCCGGCTCTACTCACGTTCGGGCGACGATATTTCGGCGAGCTTCCCAGAGATCCCGGCCGCTCTCGACGTGCCTTGTGTCCTGGATGGCGAACTGCTCGTGCGCGGGGAGGCGCAAGGCGGCAAGGAGGGCGGCGCGGCCAGCTTCAACGCGCTGCAACAGCGGCTCGGGCGCAAGACCGTCTCGAAGAAGATGCTCCGGGAGGCGCCTGCCTTCGTGCGGCTCTACGATGTCCTCCAGATTGATGGCGAGGACCTGCGCCCCCTGCCTTGGGCGCGGCGCCGCGAGGCCCTGGAATCGCTGCTGCACCGGCTCGACCCGGAACGCTTCGACCTCTCGCGCCTGATCGACGTGCCCGGCTTTACCGAACTCGCCGCCCTGCGCGAGAACGCCCGCGACGCCGCCATCGAAGGCGTCATGCTCAAACGGCGCGACAGCCCGTACGTCGCGGGCCGCAAGACCGGCCTGTGGTACAAGTGGAAGCGCGATCCCCTGCTGATCGACTGCGTGCTGATGTACGCCCAGCGCGGGTCGGGCAAACGCTCCTCGTTCTATTCCGATTTCACCTTCGGTTGCTGGGACGGCGATCCCGACGGTGAGGGCCAGTTGCTGCCCGTCGGCAAGGCCTACTTCGGCTTCACCGATGCCGAACTGAAGGAGCTCGACCGCCACGTGCGCCAGCACACGGTCAACCGCTTCGGACCCGTACGCGAGACCGACAAGTCGCTGGTTTTCGAGGTCGCCTTCGACTCGGTTCACGCAAGCGCCCGCCACAAGTCGGGCCTCGCCATGCGTTTTCCGCGCATCCACCGCATCCGCTCGGACAAGCCCGCACACGAGGCCGACCGGATCGAATCTCTGAGAGCCTTGATACGGGACTGAAGAAGCAAGTGCCTTTTCAAGGGGCCATTGCCCCTTGACCCCGGAATCGGCGACCTCACCTCACTCGGCCAAGGCAGCTGGCTAGAGGTGAGCCAGACGGTATTGGGAGCCCGAGGGCGATGGCCCTCGGACCTGTCTCTTTACTTTTTCCAATTGACCAACATCAAGTTCGGCTTGGCCCTGCACGTGTACTCTCACACCATCCCGCACGCTGCCTGCAAAGGATGTCGCTCCGTGTCTGCTACTGCTCCGAATGCCGAAGCTCCCGCGCCCGAGACCCCGCGCACGCCCTTCTACATGCTGGGCGGCATGCCGGTGTTTGAGGCCATCGCCCAGCGCTTCTACGATCTGATGGACGAGGACCCGGCCTACGCCGAACTGCGCGCGATGCATGCCGCCGATCTCTCACCCATGCGCGAATCCCTGCCCCAGTTCCTCGCCGGATGGGCGGGCGGCCCGCGCGACTGGTTCGAGGCGCACCCGGACCGCTGCATGATGAGCATTCACAAGCCGTTTCGCATCACCGCTTCGGCCGCGGACCAGTGGGCAGGCGCCATGCAGCGCGCGATTGCCGATGTCGCGCCCGAGCCCAAGCGCATCGCCGATGCCATGGGCGAGATTCTGGCCGACCTGTGCGCGGCCATGGCCGTACGCCCGCCGCAGAACCCCGTCACGTCGTAAGGCCGGGACGTCCCGTCTAGCGCTCCAAGCGAAACTGCTTCTCGCGCGAAGTTGCGCCGCGCACCAATTCCAGCCGCGAGGGCGCCACCCGCAGCGCGCTTGCCAGAAGCGCGCGCACCGCCTCGTTCGCCTTGCCCCCTTCGGGCTTGGCCCGGACCTTGGCGAGAAGCCGCCCGGATTCGATGGTCAGCCCCTCCCCCTTGGCACCGGGAGTCACGCGCACGGCAAGACGGCCCTCGGCATCGACCAGAGCTTCGACATCCTCCGCCTCGGGCAGATCGAGCTTGGGCCGCGCCATGGCGGGTCAGGCGCCGCGCAGCGCGGCGGCGTGATCCTTCGCGTTCTGCACGTAGCCGCGCACTCCGGCCTGGTTGGCCGCCTTGGTCGCCTCGTCGAGATCGCGGGCGAACTTCGCCGGACGGCCCATCCAGAGCTGCCCTGCCCCGATGCGCTTGCCCGTCAGCATCGCGCCGCCCGCCAGCATGCCGTCACTCTCGATCACGCTGCCGTCCATGACCACCGCGCCCAGGCCCACGAAGGCGCGGTCCTCCAGCGTGCAGCCGTGGAGCATGGCCATGTGGCCGATCAGGCAGTCCGCGCCGATGATCGTCGCGTGGCCCTCGGGGCGTTGCGGCTTGGGGCTGTCACAATGGATGACGGTGCCGTCCTGGATGTTGGTGCGCGCGCCGATCACGATCCGATTCACATCGCCGCGGATCACGCAGTTGTACCAGATCGAGGCCTCGGGGCCGATCTCGACATCGCCGACGATGCGGCAGCCGGGCGCGATGAAGGCGCTCTCGTGAATCCGGGGTGCCTTGCCGTGGATCGCGGCGATTGTGATGTCGGGGCGGGAAATCTCGGTCATGGCGTTCCTGTCAGCTGGGACCAACGGATATAGGGCAGGATCGAGGCGTGGTCATCCGTCCATGGGGCCCCTTGCGCCTCGGGCAGCGCGGTCCAGTCCATGGCGGGGCGCTGCGCGGCAAGGTCATCGAGGATCTGCTCGCTGCGCGAGAGCGCGATCCAGCGCGAGGGGGTGTAGCGTTCGCGGTCCTGCGGGAGGTCCAACCGCGATTTCGCCGCCAATCCTGCATCCTTCGCCAGCGCGGCGAGCACCGGGTCGAGGTCGATGTAGCGGTTGGAGATATGGACCAGCAGCACGCCGTGCTCCGACAGCGCGCGGGTGTAGACCGCCAGCGCCTCGCGAGTGAGGAGGTGGAGCGGGATCGAATCTGAGGAAAACGCATCGATCACCAGCGCATCGAAGCGCCCTTGCTCCACGTCCTCCAGCTTCAAGCGGGCATCGCCGATCACAACCTGCGCGCCGGGCGTGCAGTCTCTCAGAAACGTGAAGGTCCCATCGGTCGAATAGCGCCGGATCACCGGGTCGATCTCGTAGAAGGTCCAGTCCTGGCCCGGATGCGCAAGGCACGCAAGCGAACCGGTGCCCAGGCCCACCACCCCGACATGGGCCCCCGGTCCGTAGAGCCGGGGCAACGCCCTCAGTCCGAGCCCGACACCGGAACCGGGTCCATAATAGGTGAGCGCCTCGTGGGCCTGAGCGGGATCGAGAGACTGCTTGCCATGAAGCGTGGTCCCATGAGCGAGCGTCCGCATCCGCTGCTCGGGATAGTCGCGCAAGGTGTAGATACCGAAATAGCTGCGCGTGCGTTCCCCGCGCCAGGACGAGAGGACCGTCCAGGCCCCGCCCTGCCCGATCATCGCGATCAGCACGAGTGCGGTGAAGGCGGCGCGCGAGGCCATCAGGAGAACTCCGATACCCACGAGGAACACGGTCAGGAGCACGCTCCAGATGCCCGCCGCCGGATCGACCACCAGGTCCTTGAGCTGCCAGGCCAGGAAGATGGCCAGCGCCAGCAGGATATTCTGCGCCAGAAGCGCCATGCCCGGCTCGATATCGTCCCTCTCCCGCCAGCCGAGCAGCGGGCGCAGCGGCATGAGCAGAGCTGCGGCGAGCACCAGCAGGGGATGCTCCCAGCTCCAGTCGAAGATCATGGGGGCGACCAGCGCCGTGAACAGACCGCCCAGCGCCCCACCTGCCGACTGGACGAGGTAGAACTGGGTCAGCCGCTCCGGCCCCGGGCGCAGATCGTAAAGGCGCGTGTGGAGCGCGACGGCAACGCAGAACAGGAGCAGGCACGAAAGCGCCACCGCGCCCAGACCGCCAATGCCGTTCGAGGCCATCGCATAGCCACCACCCAGCACCACCACGACCGGCGCGAGCCGTGAAATCAGGCGGGCAGGTGCGCGCCGGTCCGCAAAGGCGACAGTAAAGCTCAAGAGGTAGAGGCCGAGCGGGATCACCCAGAGCAGCGGCGCAGCGAAGATATCGGTGGTCAGATGCGTCGTTGTCGAGAGCATGAGCCCGGAGGGCACCGCGGCCAGCGCCAGCCACACGGCAATGCGCCGCGCCGAGGGGGCTGATGCCTGCGCACCATCCTCACCAAAGCCCCGTTCACGCCCCGCGCGCGCGCGCCGCACATAGACGCAGGCCAGCACGCACAGGACAAGGAGGCCATAGCCAAGAGCCCAACCAAGGCTCTGCGCCTGAAGCGAAAGCAGCGGCTCGGCCAGTAGGGGATAGGCGAGAAGTCCGCCGAAACTTCCCAGGTTCGAGGCCGCGTAGAGGGCCCAGGGCTGCCCGGCCTCGGGATCGGCGGCAAACCAGCGCTGGATGAGGGGCGCCTGCGCGGAAACGGCAAAGAACACCGGCCCGACACTTAGCCCCAGCAGCAGCGGCACCCAGAGCACCTCGCGCCCCTCGGGCGCCGGGGGAAGATCGACAAGACCGATGGGCAGAGTCAGTCCGGCCAGCACCAGCAGGCCGCCGTGAATCCACCCTTGCGTGCGCAATTCAAAACGCCCCAGCCAATGCGCATAGGCATAGCCGCCCAGAAGCAGCGCCTGGTAGACCAGCATCGCGCTGTTCCAGACATTGGGAGCCCCTCCCAGCAAGGGCAGCGCCATGCGCGCCACCATCGGCTGGACCAGGAACAGCAGGAAACTGCCGACAAGGATCGTGACGAGGAAGAGGATTCGGTCGCTATGGGCGCGGCGCGGCGTGGAACTCATGCCGGGGCAACGCCCGGCCGCGCCGAATGGTCCCCCCGCGCCAGGCGATAGGTGACATGCGGGCACAGCGGGCTGTAGTGCGGGACATCGGGATGCGCGAAATCCAGGTCAGGCTGATACGTCATGCCCAGACGCTCCATCACCGCCCGGCTGCGCACGTTTCCCACACTGGTGATCGCGTAGAGCGCATCATCGCCAAGGTTGGCGAAGGCCCAGTCCCGGCTTGCCCGCGCGGCTTCGCTGGCATAGCCCTGCCCCCAGCAATCGGCCGCCAGCCGCCAGCCCAGCTCCGCCTTGCCCGCCACCGGCCCGGTGCGCCCCCGGATGAGCCCGCACCAACCGATAAGACGTGCATCCTCACCGTGTTCCACCGCCCAGAAGCAGTGACCATGCTCGGCCTGCATGGCCTCCATCCGGGCGATGGCCGCAGCCGTCTCGTCCCGTGTCAGAGGCGTGCCGAGCGTCGCCATCACGAGGGAATCGCTGCAGATCGCATGAAATGCCGCGAGATCACGCGTGGCGTCCCAGGCCCGCAGGACCAGCCGCTCGGTCCGGATCGGCAAGTCCCCCATGTGCCCGCGATCAGCCGTTGAGCAGGCGCGCGGCGTGCACCGCGTGGTAGGTCAGGATTCCCGAACAGCCCGCACGCTTGAAGGCCAGCAGAGTCTCGAGCACCAGCGCATCGCGGTCCCCAGCACCTGCCGCCACCGCCGCCTCGATCATCGCGTATTCGCCCGAGACCTGGTAGGCGAAGACCGGAACCTCGAAGGCCTCCTTCACCCGGCGTACGATGTCGAGGTAGGGCAGGCCCGGCTTCACCATCACGCTGTCCGCGCCCTCGGCCAGGTCCAGTTCGACCTCGCGCAGCGCTTCCTCGGTGTTGGCCGGGTCCATCTGGTAGGTCTTCTTGTCCCCCTTCAGAAGCCCGCGCGAGCCCACCGCATCGCGGAACGGACCATAGAACGCCGAAGCGTACTTGGCCGCGTAGGACATGATCTGGACGTTGATGTGCCCCTCGGCCTCGAGCGCGGCGCGGATCGCCTCGATGCGCCCGTCCATCATGTCCGAGGGGGCGATGATGTCGGCGCCCGCACGCGCCTGGTTGAGGGCCTGGCCGACCAGCGCCTCGACCGTATCGTCGTTGAGGACATAGCCCTCGGCATCGATCAGGCCGTCCTGCCCATGGTCGGTATAGGGATCGAGCGCGACATCGGTGAGAAGACCGATCGAATCCCCGCACGCCTCGCGGATCGCGCGGATCGCACGGCACATGAGATTGTCGGGGTTGAGCGCTTCCTCGCCCTTGGCGCTGCGGCGCTCGGGCTGGGTGTTGGGGAAGAGGGCAAGGCACGGAATGCCCAGTTCCACCGCTTCTTTCGCCCGCTCGACCAGGAGGTCGACCGACCAGCGCGACACGCCGGGAAGCGATGCAATCGGCTCTTCTACACCCTCGCCGTCGGTGACGAAGACCGGCCAGATGAGATCGGCAGGCGTGAGAATGGTCTCGCGATGGAGCGCCCGGCTCCAGGCAGTAGCCCGCGCGCGGCGCAGACGGGTGTGCGGATAGGTCATGGGCGCAGGAGATGCCGCAATTCGCAAGGCAATTCAATTGCCCTCACCGGCACCGGCTTCCAATCAAATGCAAGGCAAGAAGGACACTCCGAGGGCCATCGCCCTCGGGCTCCCCAAACTATCGACCTCTGGGTTCTCGCACCGCCTTGGCCAAGAAAGGTGAGGTCGCCCATTCCGGGGTCAAGGGGCGATGGCCCCTTGAATCAAACTCCTATTTCTCTTGCCTTCATCCAACCTGCTGCGGCGCCAGCCGGTCAATCTCACGCACTGTGTCTGCCTCGGCATCAGGAGGCGGTGCGATATCGGCAAGCGCCGCGCCCGGTTCGAGCGTGAGCAGGTTCTGCAGGCGCGTCTCGAAGGCGGCGCGTTCGCGCTTGTCGAGCTGCGGGCTGGCGAGAATCTTGAGCCCCGCCGGGTTGATCGTGCGCCCGCCGCGGTACGCTTCGAGGTGGAGGTGGGGCCCCGTCGAAAGACCCGTCGAGCCGACATAGCCGATCACCTCGCCCGCCTTCACGCGCTCCCCGCGCTTCACCGCGATCCGGCTCATATGGCCATAGCCCGTGGCAAGACCGCCCGAATGCTCCAGCCGCACGTAGTTGCCGTGCCCACCGTGGCGCCCGGAAAAGCTGACCCGGCCCGCCGCCACCGCGTGAATCGGTGTGCCGTGCCGCGCGCCGTAGTCGATCCCGGCGTGCATGCGCTTGTAGCCCAGGATCGGGTGGCGGCGCATGCCGTAGTTCGAGGTGACCCGTCCGGCGACCGGCGCGCCGATGGGCACCTCGCGCGCCTTGCCCGCCGTATCGGCCGCCAGCATCTGGCCGTCCTCGCCCCAGCGCAGGAGCTGGAGGCGCTTCTTGCCCCCATGCGCGATCCCCGCATAGAGCAGGTCCCCCAGCTTGCGATCGCCCTTGGCCGAGCGCTTGTAGGCAAGGATCATGTCGAACTCGTCGTCCGAGCCAATGTCGCTGTCGAGGCTGATGTACTTGTCGATGGCGCGCAGGTACGCCTGAATCGCGGCCACGGGGGCGCCGGCGGCACGCGCCGAGCGGTAGAGGCTGGAGCCGACCTTGCCGCGAATGCGCAAGGGGGTCGCATCGACGTGAATGGGATGGCGCACCAGCCGCAGCGGCCCCTGCGTGTCCCCCTCCCCGCGCTCGACCGAAAGATCGAGATCGAAGCGCGCCCGGAAACTGAGCGATTCCAGAACGCGCGGGGAGCGCGGCCCCGGCCGCTGGCCCAGCGTGATGTCGAACTGCGTTCCGGATTCGATTTCAGAGGGCGGCAACGTGCCTTCGATCAGATTCTCGACTTCGGCCACATCGAGCGCACCGACACCGGCCCGGCCAAGCATGCGCGAGAGACTGTCGCCGCGCCCCAGCGTGGAGACGAGATCGATGCGCGGACGCTCGGGCACGCTGGCCAGCGGGCGCACCAGCGGACTGGCGCCCATATGCCGTCCGCTGTCCCCGCCCAGCGCGAGCGGGGCTATGGTCTGGCTGCGGAACTCGTCGCGCACGCGCTCTTCAAGCGGGGTGAACGTCGCGGCTTCCACCGCAGAGAAATCGGGCCAGAATGCAAAGGCGACCGCGCCGAGACCCACCAGTGTCGCAAGGCCACGAAACCAGCGGCGGCTGCCGATGTCGCTGGCAAGATCCGGGGCAAGATCGACCTGCTGGCACCAGGCCTCGACGCTCGCGCGCAGACCACCGCGTGCGCTTCTGGCGCCAGCCCTCTCCGCACCGATCATCTGGTCATGCGACAGACTGGCAGGCGTGCGCGTATCGTGCGCTTCGTCCTGCGATCCCCTGCCATGGCCCTTGAACACCCGCACCGTCCCTTGTTGCCTTGCGTCGATTGACCCGAAAGGCACCACCCCATGTGGCGCCTGTGTGGCGCTTTACGCCGAAATCCGCGAAGCGTCGTGCCTGCCCAAGGTTAATTCCAGCCTTACATTGTGGATTATAACCGGCATTGGGGGCGAGACGCCTCTTGCGAGCGGTAAGCGGCAGTGCCACACTTGACCCCATAATGCTTACCCCCCCACCTGCGATGGTGCGCAAAGACACCTCAGACGGGGTGAAGGCGGTCCTGGGACCGACCAACACCGGCAAGACCCACCTGGCGATCGAAAGGCTGTGCGCGCATTCCAGCGGCATGATCGGCTTTCCGCTGCGCCTGCTCGCGCGCGAGGTCTATGACCGGGTGTGCAAGATCAAGGGCGAGTCCAACGTCGCCCTCATCACCGGCGAAGAGCGGATCGAGCCGAAGAACGCACGCTATCTCCTGTGCACCGTCGAAGCGATGCCGGTGACCGACCGCCAGACCGCCTTCGTCGCCATCGACGAGGCGCAGCTGGGCGCGGACCGCGAACGCGGCCATGTCTTCACCGACCGCCTGCTTCACGCGCGCGGGCGCGAGGAAACGATGATCCTGGGCTCCTCGGCGCTCGAGCCGATGGTGAAGGCCCTGATCCCGGGTGTCGAGGTCATCACCCGCCCGCGTTTCTCCACGCTCAGCCACGTCGCCCCCAAGAAGCTCAGCCGGGTGCCCCCGCGCAGCGCCATCGTCGCCTTCTCGGTCGAGCAGGTCTATGCGCTTGCCGAAATGCTGCGGCGTTTCCGAGGTGGTGCGGCCGTCGTCATGGGCGCGCTCAGTCCGCAGACCCGCAACGCGCAGGTCGAACTCTACCAATCGGGCGAGGTCGACTACCTCGTCGCCACCGATGCGGTGGGCATGGGCCTCAATCTCGACGTCCAGCATGTCGCGTTTGCCGGACTCGCCAAGTACGATGGCCAGCGCCACAGGCGCCTGACCTCCGCCGAAATGGCGCAGATTGCCGGGCGCGCCGGGCGCCACCAGACCGACGGCACCTTCGGCACGCTCGCAGGCATGCACCGGGGCGGGCGCGGCGGCGAGGAGATCGAATTCGAGCCCGAGGAAGTCTACGCGATCGAGGAGCACCGCTTCCCGCCGCAGACCAAGTTGTTCTGGCGCGATCCGGAACCACGCTTCGACAGCCTCGACACGCTCATCGCCGACCTGGAGACGCCGCCCGATCGCCCCGAACTGCGCCTGGCGCCCGAAGCCATCGACCTCGCCGTCCTCAAGCGTCTCGCCGAGGACCCGGAGATCGTCGATTCGGTGCGCGGCCGCGCCCGGGTCGAGCGTTTCTGGGACGTGTGCCGCCTGCCCGATTTTCGCCAGCAGGGCACCGAGACCCATTCGCGCTTCGTCGCGCGGCTGTGGCAGGACCTGCGCCATGGCGAACTCGGCGCGGATTTCGTCGCCCAGCAGATCGCCCATCTCGACCGCACCGGCGGCGAAATCGACACGCTTCAGGGGCGGATTGCCGCAATCCGATCCTGGGCCTATATCGCGCAGCGACCCGACTGGGTGCTCGCACGCGATGAGATGGCCGCGCGGGCACGCGCGGTCGAAGCCCGGCTTTCCGATGCCCTGCACGGCAAGCTTACCGAACGTTTTATTAATCGCAGGACTGCGCTGCTCATGAAAAAACTGGGACCGGACACAGGGTTGCTCTCTGTACGGCTCGAAGACGAAGAAGTTCTGGTCGAGGGCGAGCATATCGGCTCGCTGCGAGGCTTTGCCTTCCAGATCGACCCGCAAACCCGTCTGACCGACCGCAAGCTCCTGCTTTCGGCCGCCGAAAAGCACCTGCCCGGCCTTCTCGAAGCCCGTGCAGCCGAGCTGACCAAGGCGATTCACGAAGGAACGGCCACGCTCGAGCTGACCGGCACTGCGATCACCTGGGACGGTGAGCCGCTGGGCGCGCTCGGCGCCGGGCGCAGCCTGCTCGCGCCCGTGTTCGTGCCCGATCGCCTGCTCGATGCGATTCCGGCTCCCGCGCGCAAGGACCTCGTCGCCGCGCTCGAGGTCTGGCTTGAAAAGCAGCTCGAACCGCTCGCCCCGCTGGGCAAGCTGGAAGAAGCGAGCCGCTCGGAAGAAGCTGGGCCGGACCTTCGCGCTCTTCTCATTCTTCTCATCGAACGCGGCGGGATTCTCGCACGCGAGCAGTCGGGCCTTGAAAAGCTCGACAAGGAACGCCGCACGATGCTGGCGCGCCTGGGTGTGCGTGTCGGCGCGCTCGACCTGTTCGTGCCCGCCATGCTGCGTCCGCGCCCGATCAACCTGTGGCGCGAACTGGCCCGCCTCGCCGGCAAGGCCCCGCGCGGCGGCACCCCTGACGAGACGATGCCCCCGGCCCTGGCCGCCGGCAAGCGCGACCGCCTGCCCGGCTACCGCAGTCTCGGCAAGCAGCTGATCCGCATCGACATGGCCGAAAAGCTCCTGCGCGAAGCGCACACCCAGCGCGAGGAGGCCGCCAAGGCCCCGACCCCGCCTGCGGCGACCACGGAGGCTCCGAGCGAAACGGCGGCAAGGCCCGCGCAAGACCAGCCCGACACCGCCGACGTGCAGACCTCGGCCGACACCGCGGCGCCCGCTGGCGATACGGCTGCGGAGGCTGCGGAGGCTCCGGCCGAAGCCATCACCGAGGCACCAGCCAAGGATGTCCCCCAGGCCACCGAAGCAAAGGGCGGCAAGGGTAAGGGCAAGGCCAAGGGCAAAGATCGCGGCCGCGACAAGGGCCGGGGCCGGGGCCCGCGTCCCAGCTTCCCGCTCGATCCCGCCCGCGCCATCTCGATGGGCCTGACGCCCGAGAGCTACGAGCGCCTGCTGCGTCTGGGCGGCTTCCAGCCGGTCGAACCGCGCGGCAAGCCCGCCAGGGACGACAAGGCACCTGAGGCTCCGATCGAGGGCGAGACCGCTGCGGCCGAGACGGCAACGGCCAAGACCGATGCCGCGCAGGGACCTGCTCCCACCCAGCGCTGGACCTGGCGCCCTCCCCGCCGCCAGGCGCCCCAGCAGGCGCCCTCCAGGCGTCCCACCCGCCCGCGTGAAGGCAATGCCTTTGCCGCGCTTGCGGACATGGTGCGCTAAGCGCGATGCGCGTCGGCTGACCCGGACCGAGCCCGGTGCGCGTCGACAAGCTGCTCTGGTTCCTGCGCCTCGCCAAGACACGGGCGGTGGCGCAGGACCTTGCACACGACGGGCACATGCGGCTCAACGGTCGGCGCATCGAACGCGCCCATCAGAACATCGCCCCGGGCGACATCCTGACCCTGCCGATAGGCAGAAACGTGCGCGTGATAGAAATTCTTGCCCTCCCCAACCGCCGTGGACCCGCTCCCGAAGCCCAGGCGTGTTACAGAGTGCTTGACGTCAACCCGACTCATCCCGTAGCGGCTCCACCTTCAGCCGTAAGTCTCTCAAAAAGGATTTCGCCGTCATGACCTACGTCGTCACCGACGCCTGCATTGCCTGCAAGTACACGGATTGCGTCGAGGTTTGCCCGGTCGACTGCTTCTATGAAGGCGAGAACATGCTCGTCATCAATCCTTCCGAGTGCATCGACTGCGGCGTGTGCGAACCGGAATGCCCGGCCGAGGCGATCATCCCCGACACCGAGAGCGGTGTGGAGCAGTGGATCGAGCTCAACGCCAAGTACTCGGCCGAGTGGCCCAACCTCACCACCAAGAAGGACGCGCCCGACAACGCGGACGAAATGAAGGACGTCCAGAACAAGCTGGAAACGCACTTCTCGCCCGAGCCCGGCGAAGGCGACTGATCCCGCCCAATGCCTGAGGGCCCGCAGGACAGGACTTTTCTGTCCGAATGGGCCCGACAGCAAATAGCGCTAAAATAAATGGGCGAGGATAGACGCCCGGAAACGCAGGCGAATCTGCCTGTTCGCGTCTCGAATCGGGACCACACAGGAGGCTAGCGCAGGAATCCTGCGGCTACCACTGGATATTTTGTCACATCGGTGCTATATAATACGGCAACTGCCCGAGTCTTCCACTCGTCCGGCAGAGATTTTTCATGACGAGGCAGGGTTCGAAAACAAGCGGTAAGAGCGTGATCTGACCGGTCGGCGAAAGGCATTCGTGCCACAGGTCGCAGCCTACCGGGACACCGACTCTCACCGCCTGTTTGCTCGCATCCACCCTGCAGGTGAAAGGACGATACATGGCAACCAAGGCCGATGCCTTCGATGTTGGAGATTACGTCGTTTATCCCAAGCACGGCGTAGGCCGTGTGATCGAGTTGCAGAAGCAGGAAATTGCCGGGATGCAGCTCGAACTCTACGTGCTGCGTTTCGAAAAGGAGCGCATGACGCTCCGCGTTCCGGTGAACAAGGTGGAATCGATCGGCATGCGCAAGCTGTCGTCCGACAAGACCCTGCGTGAAGCTCTCGACACGCTCAAGGGCAAGCCCAAGGTAAAGCGCACCATGTGGTCGCGCCGCGCCCAGGAGTACGAAGCCAAGATCAATTCGGGCGATCTCGTCTCGATCGCGGAAGTTACGCGCGACCTGTTCCGCGCCGACGACCAGCCCGAGCAGAGCTACTCCGAACGTCAGATCTTCGAAGCCGCTTCCTCGCGCCTCGCGCGCGAACTGGCCGCGATGGAAAAGACCGACGAACCGGCCGCGCTCAAGAAGATCCTCGCGATCCTCAACGAGCACGCTCCCAAGTACTACGACACGGCCGAAACCGCCTAAGCGCGTTTCACCGTTTCCGACAGGATGAAGGGCCGCTTCGCCGCAAGGTGACGCGGCCCTTTCCCTTTGCCGCTTGCGAAGAGCCTGCGGGCATGAGACCTCTTGGCGCGATGTCTCGCACCTTGCGCCCTGCCCCTCTGCTGGCCCTGGCCCTGCTTCCTGTCCTGGGAGGCTGTATTGCCAAGACCGCGGTCGACGTGGCGACGCTGCCCGTACGCGCGGCGAGCCAAGGGGTGGACTGGGCCACCACCAGCCAGTCCGAGGCCGACGAGAAGCGTGGGCGCGCGATGCGCGAGCACGAGGAAAAGCTGCGCGACCTCCAGCGCCGCTACGAAAAGCACCTGCGCAAGTGCGACGAGGGAAGCCAGAGCGCCTGCCTCGATGCGCGCGACGATTACGCGCAGATGCAGATCCTCCAAGCCCCCCAGAACCGGCCATATTGACGCTGCGGCACGCGGGTGGAATACCCCTCCCATGGTGACGAGATGAGCTGGTACGAGAGGCGCGAATCCTGGTCCGCGCAGAACGAGGACGCGCGCGAGGACGGCGATATTGATTACGCACGCGTCGTCCATTCCGCCTCGTTCCGACGGCTCCAGGGCAAGACCCAGATCCTCAATCTGGGCGACAGCGACTTCTACCGAACCCGCCTCACCCATTCGCTCGAAGTGGCGCAGATCGCCGGTGGCCTCGCCCGCCAGCTCGCCAAGAGCTTCCCCGATCATCCGGCGACTACGCACCTGCCGGACCGCAGCCTCATCCACGCCATCGGCTGCACCCACGACTTCGGCCACCCGCCTTTCGGACATGGCGGCGAGGTCGCGCTCAACTACTGCATGCGCCGCCACGGCGGCTTCGAGGGCAACGGACAGACCTTACGTATCCTGGCCCGGCTCGAGAGCTTCTCAGCGAACGCCGGGGCCAATCTCAGCCGCCGCACGATGCTGGGCGTCCTGAAGTACCCGGCCGCGTTCTCGCAGGCGGCAAACCCTTATCTGGAGCCGCGTCTGCTCGACAGCCCCAGCACCCTTCGCGTGCTCGATTCCCGTCATTGCAAACCGCCCAAGGCCTACCTCGACTGCGAACAGGACGTGGTGGACTGGATTCTCGCCCCCCTCACCCACCACGAGCGCGAGGCCTTCACCGAAATCGAAGCGCGCCCCGGCAAGCACGCGAAGACACTGCACAAGAGTCTCGACTGTTCGATCATGGATCTTGCCGATGACATTGCCTACGGCGTCCACGATCTGGAGGATGCCATCGCGCTTGGCCTTGTCGCGCGCGAGCGCTTCGCCAAGGCGCTGGAAAGCGCCAGCGCGCCCTTCCTCGATGCCCTCAAGGAAAAGTACCCCGGCGAAAGCGAAAACGATGTCTTCTCGCGCATGGTGGAAGGCCTGTTCGGCGAGGATGAAGGCACCCGCAAGCGCTACATCAGCCGCCTCGTCCACCACTTCCTGACCGGCGCCAAATATCACGAAGAAACCGCCTTCGACGAACCGCTGCTGCGCTGGCGGGTGCGCCTGGAAGGCCCCCGCCGCGCGTTTCTCGATGCGCTCCAGGCCTTCATCGTGAAGGACGTCATCGCCAGCCCCGAAGTCCAGCACCTGGAGTTCAAGGGGCAGGCCATGGTCGTCGCCGTCTTCGAGGCACTCGCCGCCGATCCGACCCGCCTGCTCCCGAAGGCCGCTCTAAACCGCTACGAAGCCTCCTCAGGCGATATCCGGGTCATCTGCGACCACGTGGCCGCCATGACCGACACGCACCTCCTGAAGACCTATGAGAGGCTTTTCAGCCCGCGCATGGGTTCCGTGTTCGACCGGCTTTGACGGGGCTCGGGAAGAGGGAAGAGGGACATTCCGAGGGCCATCGCGCACGGGTACCTGCACGCCGATTGTGGGGAGAGCGGTGTGTTCACCTGGATGATTGAGGGGCTTTGTCCCTCCAAATTCCTTCACACCCACTAACGGGTGCAAAGCTGCGCCATCCCGACTCGACTGGGCTCTCCGATTCCGGGAGCCCGAGGGCGATGGCCCTCGGAAAAATCTCTTCCGACCTCCTACGCCGCGGCGCGGCGCAACCGGTCGTTGATCGCCGCCCCAATCCCGGTTTCGGGCACGGGCGCGATGGCGATACGCGGATGGCTGGCGGCCGCGCCTTGGTGCAAGAGCGCGTAGAGCCGGCTCGCCGCCTCGATGAGATCCCCCGAGGAGGACAGCGTGGCATCACCGGCAATGGAGCCAAAGCCGATATGGAATTCGTCAGCCTCGGCCGCGTCGGCATCGAGACGCACAGGCTTTCCGGGCGCGTAGTGGCTGGCGAGCTGGCCCGGCGCCTCGATGGCTTGTGAGATGACCGGATCGGGCGCACAGCCCAGCACCTGAGCCAGCGTGTCTGCCGCAATGGGGCCAGGACGCAGGACCTGCCAGCGGTCGCCTTCGCGAAGGCCCACGATGGTCGATTCCAGACCTGCCTCGCAGGGACCGCCATCGATCACGGCATCGACACGTCCGCCGAGCGAGGTGACAACGTGCGCCGCACTGGTCGGACTCACCCCACCGCTGGCGTTGGCCGAGGGGGCGGCAAGCGGCAGGCCGGTTTCGGCAATGACCGCGCGCATGACGGGATGTGCCGGGCAGCGCAGCGCGACCGTGGGAAGGCCTGCCGTCACCGCAGCGGCTACCGGCGCCCCCTCGCGCAAGGGAAGCACCATCGTGAGCGGGCCCGGCCAGAACGCCTCGGCAAGAGCTTTTGCCCGCGTATCGAGGGTCGCGATGGCCTGCGCGGCGGCGAGGTCCGCGACATGGACGATAAGCGGGTTGAAGCTGGGCCGTCCTTTCGCCGCATAGATGGCCGCGACGGATTCATCCCGGTCGGCTCTGGCGGCCAGACCATAGACCGTCTCGGTGGGCACTGCGACCAGACCGCCGCTACGCAGGATCTCGCCCGCCGCGGCAAGATCAGGCGAGGATGGAGTCAGGAGGCGGGGACGACTGGCGGGATTCATACCCTGCCGCTATAGCGCAGCGCAGCGAAAGCCAAGGAAAAGCGCAAGGAAGCCATGACCACACCGCTGCCCGAAACGGACACGCCCGCCCTTCTCACCCGTATTGCCGAGGCGCTGGAGCGCATCGCCCCTGCGCCCGTACCCGCGACCGACTGGCTGGCGTTCCCCGCCTATGTCTGGAACGGCACCTCGGCACGCGGCGTAGCCCAGCTGGAGGCCCCCGCGCTCGACATGCTGCGCGGGATCGATGACCAGAAGGCCAGCGTCGTCACCAATGTGCTGCGTCTGGCCGCAGGCCATGCGGCGCACGACATGCTGCTGTGGGGCTCACGCGGGATGGGCAAGTCCGCGCTCTTGCGCGCCGCGATCCGCAAGGGGCAGGCCGAGCACGACAACGCCATCGCGCTTGTTCAGGTCGGTCAGGATGCGCTTGCAGGCGTGACCGATCTCTTTGCGACTCTGGGGAAGATCGAGCGCCGTTTCCTCGTCTTCGTCGATGATCTGGGCTTTGAGGAGAACGATGGCGCAGGTCCGCGCCTGCTGCGTTCCTGGCTCGAGGGCGGGGTCGAGGCACGCCCGGCCAACGTGCGCCTTGCCGTCACCTCCAACCGCCGCGCCATCGTCTCGCGCTCGATGCACGAGCAGGACGATCCCATCAATCCGCGCGACGTGGTCGATGATCGCCTCGCGCTGGCCGACCGGTTCGGCCTCTCCATCGGCTTCCACGCCTGTG
The DNA here is from genome assembly GCF_022818885.1 of Novosphingobium mangrovi. NCBI lineage: Bacteria > Pseudomonadati > Pseudomonadota > Alphaproteobacteria > Sphingomonadales > Sphingomonadaceae > Novosphingobium > Novosphingobium mangrovi. The sequence continues at coordinate 155,308 of NZ_JALHAT010000006.1, forward strand.
ATCAGGACGCCTATCTTGCCATCATCGGGGGCTACGCGCAGGAGTTCGCCCTGGAGTGGGACCAGGGCGATGCGCTGGAGTGGTCGCGCCGCCGCGGCGCGCGTTCAGGCCGTGTGGCCTGGCAGTACGTCAACGAATTGGCCGGGCGCGCGGGCAAGACCATCTGAGGCCCTGCCCGCCCCCTCTGAGGCTTAGTCCTTCTCGCGGTTGAGAATCCGGTCGGTCCCCCGGAAACCGGCCTGAAGACGCTTCTGCGCGGCCTCGGGCGAGTTGGGATCGACGAGGCCCGGCTTGGGCTCGAGATGGTCGGTCACGATAGGTGCGATCTCGGGCGAGGCGTCGGCATCAGGTGCCACGACGCGCCAGATGATACCCGCGGTATCGTCAGTGACGAGGAGCGCACCACTCGCATCGAAAGCCACCCAGGTCGGACGGCCGTGGGTAGTGCTGCCGTCCTCTTCCAAGAAGCCGGTCAGCACGCGCTGCGGCTTCACATCCCTGGGGTTGCCGTTGGCATCGAAGGGAATGAAGACGACGTCGTAACCCACCGCCGGACGGCGATTCCACGAGCCATGGCGGGCGATGAACGCTCCGTTCTGGAACGCCTTGCCCAGCTTCGTACCGCCCTTGTCGAACACCATGCCGAGTGTGCCGGTGTGTGCGCCCATCGCGTACTCGGGCTTGCGCGTATACTCGATCATGTAGGTCTGCATGTCGTACTGGACGCGCTCATCGAAGATGTTCTTCCAATAGACCCAGGGCCAGCCATACTGCGCGCCTACGGGCACGTTGGTAAAGTAGTCGGGCACGAGGTCGGGGCCGAGCATGTCACGCTCCTGCACCGTCGCCCACATCTCGCCCGTCGCGGGATTCCAGTCGAGGCCGTTGGGGTTGCGCATGCCCGCCGCGAACTGGCGACGACGACCGGTCTCGGTGTCGATCTCCCAGATGGCCGCGCGCCCGGCCTCTTCCTCCATGCCGTTGTCGGCGATGTTGGTGGCCGAACCGACCGCGACGTAGAGCGCCTTGCCGTCCTCGCTCAGGAGCAGGTTGCGCATCCAGTGATTGCCACCCGGCCACAGGTCCATGAGCTTCTTCGGCGTGCCCTCAATCTTCGTGTCGCCCGGCGTGAAGGCAAATTCGAGAATCGCGTCGTGGTTGGCGACGTAGAGCTTGCCCTCCCGGTAAGCCATGCCCGAGGGCGAGACGAGGTCGGCCTTACGCAAGTCGAAGGTCTGGTCGGCTTTCCCGTCCCCGTTGGAATCGCGCAGCAGCTTGATGGTGTCGGCCGAAGGGGCGCCCGCGCCCACCTTGCCCATCGCCCAGCCCATGACCATGCCGGTCAGACCGCCGCTCTCGCTCGCCTTGGGTGCGCCGGTCTCGGTCACCAGCACATCGCCGTTAGGAAGTGTGAGCATCGTGCGCGGATGCTGGAGCCCTTGCGCAAAACGCGTGACGACAAGGCCCTTGGCCGGCGTCGGTGCCTCCCCCTCGGCCCAGCCCACCGGATCAACCAGCTTCATGCTGGGGATCGTCTGCGGGTCGGGATCGACCAGGGTCGGGTCCTTGCCCGCCGTGGCATCGCTCGGCAGGTCCGAGCTGTTGGAATACTGCGTCCAGGCAAAGAAGGCGACGAGCGCCAGGACGAGAACGATAAGGGCCGCAAGGGCCTTGAGCAGGATCGAGCGCATGGGCACCGAGATAGATGCCCCCCGTCTATGCGGCAACCTCGAGTTGCGCTACCTGAGGGCCATGTACGATTTTGCCCCCCTTACCGACGCCCCCAAGCCCGAACTCTACGAAGAACTCGCCCGCGCCGCCCAGGCCCTGGTCGAAGGCGAGCGCGACGCTGTTGCCAACATGGCGAACCTAGCCGCGCTCATCTGGCAGTTTGTGCCCGATCTCAACTGGTCGGGTTTCTACCGCATGGTCGAGGATGAGCTCGTGCTCGGCCCCTTCATCGGCAAACCCGCCTGCATCCGCATTCCGCTGAGTTCCGGCGTGTGCGGCGCGGCGGCGCGGACCGGTGAGACTCAGCTCGTGCCCGACGTCCACGCGTTCCCCGGCCACATCGCCTGCGACGCCGACAGCCGCTCCGAGCTGGTTGTGCCCGTCGTGGTCAATGGCAAGGTGATCGCGGTCATCGACCTCGACAGCCCCCTTCCCGAACGCTTCGACGAGGAAGATGCCAAGGGGTTTGCCCGCCTTGCCGAGATCGCGGCCAAGGCCATCGGCTGACGCCTTCAGGCCTGCGCCGTTTCGGGACAGGCACAGGCGCACGATAGTCCGCCCAGGACCTCGGTGCTAATTCGCAAGGGCAGACATTCGGGAGAATTCCCGGCGATGCCCTTGCGAAGGAGACCCTGCGATGCGCCTGTCCTGCCCTCACCTTGCCTGCGCGGCGCTGCTTCTGACTCTGTCCATGACATCCGCTAACGCCCGGGAGGTGGTACGCTACGGTGGCTTCGATCCGGTCGCCCGGGACGCCTGGCTTGTCGATTGCTACCAGAAGGTCGCTCTACGCGACGCCAAGGCTGGAATCCGGCCCGGCACCGACGCACCGGACGAGTGCCAGGCCTATCTCGATGCCTACTATGAGCGCTACACGCGCACGCACACCGCACCCTCGCAAATCCAGGCTGGGCCCGGCTTCACAGCGCCCGGCTACGAGGCAAGCCACTACGGCGCGGACTATACGGTCGCAGTGGGCCCGAGCTTCACCTCCGAAGAGGTCGTGCAGAGCATTCCCTGAAATAAGGAAGTAATGTTTCAAGGGGCCATTGCCCCTTGACCCCAAAATGGGCGACGTCACCTCCCTCAGCCTCGTGGGCGCGTGGAAGGTGAGCTCGACGGGTCGGGGAGACCGAGGGCAACCGTCCTCGGAATCACTTTGTTCAAATCGCCCCGCCGGTCAGGCGCTGGCATACGAGATCAAGCTGGTCGAGCGTCGCATACTTGATCGTCACCGTGCCCGAACGCGGATCCTCATCCGACTGAATCTTGACCGGAAGGCCCAGGAATTCCTCAAGGTGGTCCTGCACGGCAACGATATCGGCATCCTGTGCAGGATCGCGCGCCGGACGGGCGGCACGGCGCGGCGCCGGAGCGGTCTCACCGCGCATCTTCTTGCGTACGAGCTTTTCAACGTCGCGCACCGACATCTGCGCCGAGACGGCCTGCCCCGCGATATCTTCAGCATCCTCGCAGCCGATCAGCGCGCGCGCATGGCCCATCGACAGATCGCCCTTCTCGACGAGCCTGACCACTTCGTCAGGCAGCGAAAGCAGACGCTGGAAGTTGGCCACGTGGCTGCGGCTCTTGTCGACCAGGCGCGCGATCTCGGCCTGCGTCATCCCCTCGGATTCGGACAGGCGCTGGTAGGCGCGCGCCTCTTCGATGGGGTTGAGATCCTCTCGCTGGAGGTTCTCGATGAGCGCCAGCGCCATGACCTCGCGGTCGGAAAGATCACGGACCAATGCCGGAATCTCATGAAGCTGGGCTTTCTGTGCGGCACGCCAACGACGCTCGCCCGCCACCAGCTGGAATGCGCCCGTGTCAGTGGGGCGCACGATGATGGGCTGGATGACACCGCGCTGGGCGATAGAGGCTGCCAGCTCGTCGAGCGCTTCTTCGTCGAAATGACGGCGTGGCTGCAGCGGGTCGGGCTTGATCTCGGCAATCGTCAGCGAGCGCAGGCCAAGCCCCCGGACCGTATCCGCAGGGACTGCACCGGATGCCGACGACGACGCTTCCCCTGCCCCGGACGTAGCGACCGGCTCCTCACGGCGACTCTCACCCAGAAGGGCTCCAAGTCCACGACCAAGGCCGCGCGACTTCTGGCGCGTCATTGCCGGAGTGCTACGGGGGGCGGTGTCGTCGCTCATGCTGCCTTCCTCGCTTCGGGGAGCCGCGTAATCAGTTCACGGGCCAGCGCCATATAGGCCCGGCTGCCCGCGCAGGAGTGGTCGTAGATCAACGCCGGAACCCCGTGGCTCGGCGCCTCGGACAAGCGCACGTTGCGCGGGATGTTGGTGTCGAAGATCAGGGGGCCAAGGCAGGAGCGCACGTCGTCTGACACCTGGTCCGTGAGGCGGTTGCGACGATCGAACATGGTCAGGACGATGCCGATGATACCCAGATCGGGGTTGAAACGCTGCTGGACACGCTCGACGGTCGTGAGCAGCTGACTGAGGCCTTCGAGAGCAAAGAACTCGCACTGCAGCGGCACCAGCAGCTTGTCGGCTGCGGTCAGTGCGTTGAGCGTCAGCAAGCCGAGCGAGGGCGGGCAATCAATCAGGCAGACATCGTATCCGCTATCATCACGCAGCGCGGCGCGCAGACGGTGCGCGCGGTCATCGGCGTTGACCAGTTCCACTTCGGCCCCCGAGAGATCCACAGTCGCAGCGAGGAGGTCGAGACCTGGGATCGAGCTGGGCACCACGCACTCGGCAAGCGGACGCTTGTCGACAAGAACATCGTAGGACGAAAATTCGCGATCGGCGGGATAGACGCCGATGCCCGTGGAGGCATTTCCCTGCGGATCGAGGTCGACCAGAAGGGTCTTCCACCCCGTGGCTGCAAGGGCGGTTGCAACGTTGATGGCCGTGGTTGTCTTCCCGACGCCGCCCTTCTGGTTGGCGATAGCAATACGGATCACGTGGTCTTTCCCTTCCTGCCGGACAGCGTTCCGACAATAATGCCTGCCTGCGGGTCCGTCAGGGACTGTTCCACGTGGAACACGTGCCGCCACTTGCGAAGGTCGTCCAATTCTTGCTGTGCCGAGCGCCCCTTGGGCAACACCCACAGGGTGTCACTTGTGGAAAATCGCGCGGATAACTCCAAAAGCTTCTGCAAGGGCGCAAAGGCGCGGGCCGAGATCACCGCGGCGTCGCGCGATTCGACCTGTTCGAGACGTTGCCCGGCTACGCGCGCCTTATCCAGCCCCATCGCCACACGCGCGCGTTCCAGCCACTCGATTCGCCGCGCGCGCGATTCGACCATGACCACTTCACAGTCCGGCCGCAGCGCCGCAATGGCGAGGCCCGGGAAGCCCGCCCCTGTACCAAGATCGAACCAGGGACCGCGTGTTTCACGTGGAACATGGGTCAACAGCTGGGCCGAGTCGACAATATGCCTCAGCCACACCTGCTCCAGACTCGCGGCTGAAACCAGGTTCTGGCGCTGGTTTTCCTCGGCCAGCATGGACACGAGGCATTCAAGCCGCTCCGCCGCCTCAGCATCGAATTCGGGCAGCGCTTCAAGCCAGGCACGCGCCTCGACTTCTGTGGTAATCATGCGGCCGATACCTCCCGACGCGCGCGAACAAGAACAGCGGCAAGCGCCGCCGGGGTGATGCCCGGGATACGGCCCGCAGCCGCCAGCGTCGCCGGGCGCGCCTTGGTCAGACGCTCGACCATTTCGCGGGAGAGACCGGGAATCTGATCGTAGGGAAAATCATCGCCAAGGGGCAGCGCTTCACTCGCGCGTAGGTCTTTCAGCTCGCGTTCCTGGCGTTCGAGATAGGGCGCGTAGGCCGCATCCTCGACGACTTCCTCGGCCAGAGCGGCATCGGCAAGCGGCGATGGTGCCCCTACCCTTTCCAGCCACGGAGCAAGTCGCTCCAGATCGATTCCGTCAAACCGCAACCATTCGCGCAAGGGCAGACGTCCCAGATCCATGCGCACCGACATGCCCGCTTGCGCAAGTTCGCTGGCAGGGACGGACTGATCGAGGCCCCTCTCCAGATCCGCGCGGGCTTCTTCACGCTGTGCGAACCAGGTCGCCCGCTCCTCGCCGACCGCCCCAACGCCAAGCGCCAACGGGGTCAGGCGTGTGCTGGCGTTGTTCGCGCGCAGACGCAATCGATACTCTGCACGCGCGGTCAGCATGCGGTAGGGCTCGCTGACACCATGCAGAGTGAGATCATCGATCATCACCGCCATGTAACTGTTGGCCCTGTCGAGCGGTGCCGGCGTACGCTCCAGGATAGCGGCGGCGGCATGCATGCCAGCGACGAGTCCCTGCGCCGCAGCCTCTTCGTAGCCCGTCGTCCCGTTGATCTGGCCTGCGCAATAGAGTCCGGGCATTTCGCGCAGCTCCAGGCTCGGGCGTAGCGCGCGCGGATCGATGTGATCGTATTCGACCGCGTAGCCCGGCACGACCATCTCGACCGTCTCCAGCCCTTCCATGCTGCGCATCATGGCCAGCTGGACATCGGTCGGCAGCGAGGTGCTGACACCGTTGGGATAGACCAGATGGGTCGAGAGCCCCTCCGGTTCGAGGAAGACCTGGTGTCCGTCGCGATCAGCGAACCGGTGAATCTTGTCTTCGATGGATGGGCAATAGCGCGGCCCCTGGGCACCGATGGCACCTGAGAACAGGGGCGAACGATCGAGGTTGGCGCGGATGATATCGTGAGTCTGCGGGTTGGTGCGCGTGATGGCGCAGAAGACCTGCGGAACGGTCCGGTGGCCAAGAGCCGACATCGTCCACCCGTCGGCATCGGAAGCCTGTTCCTCCAGGCGCCCCCAGTCGATGGTGCGGCCATCGAGACGCGGCGGGGTGCCTGTCTTGAGCCGGGCCATCGGCAGGTTGGCACCGCGCATCTGCTGCGCCAGCTTCTGGGCCGAAGCTTCGCCGATCCGGCCACCGACCAGTCGCTCCTCGCCGCGGAACAGGGTCCCGCCAAGAAAGGTGCCGGTGCACAGGATCGTGGCGGGCGCGTCCAGCTGGGTCCCGTCGGCAAGACGAATGCCGGTCACCCTTCCCTGCGCAAGGACCAGTTCGGCGGCCTCGCCCGCGACCAGAGTGAGGTCGCCCTGCTCCTTGAGGAGGCGATGGATCGCCGCCTTGAACAGGCGTCGGTCGGCCTGAATACGCGGGCCCTGTACCGCACTGCCCTTCGAACGGTTGAGCATACGATAGTGGATTGCAGCGGCATCGGCGGCACGTCCGATCAAGCCATCAAACGCGTCGACTTCGCGCACAAGGTGGCCCTTGCCGAGCCCTCCAATGGCCGGGTTGCAACTCATGGCCCCGACCGCGTCGAGATCGAAACTGACGAGCGCCACGCGCGCGCCCATGCGCGCTGCCACGGCCGCGGCTTCACAACCGGCATGGCCGCCACCGATCACGATGACATCAAAGGAATGCATGAGAACGCGCTTACTCCACCGTCTCTGCCCCGTCAAAGCTCCCATTGCATTGCGCGTGGTGTTTCACGTGAAACATGCGGACAGAGCCAATGGTGAGACTGCCCCCTGAAACCCACCGCTGATTACTTCCCGATGCAGAAACGTCCGAAGAGTGCATCCAACATGTCCTCAGTCGTCGCCCGTCCGATCAAGGAATCGAACGCGACCCGCGCTGTGCGCAGTTCCTCGGCGAGGATGAGAAGATCCGACTGCGCACCAGCTCCACGAAGCCCAGTCAGGGCCTGTGATAGCAACTCCCCCTGTCGTCGGTTCAATGCGAGTTCCCCCGGTCGGGGAAGGCAAGAGCGCCCATGCGCAACGAGATCACGGCGCAAGTCATCAAGCCCCTCCCCCGTCATGGCCGAGATACGGTGGCGAGCCAGGGCCTTGGCTTCATGCCCTTCCCGGTCGATCTGGGCGTCGATCTCCCAGGCGAGCTCAGGCCCTGCCCCTTCCGGCCCCAGCCAGAGGACGAGGTCAGCCCGCTCCAGTTCGCCACGCGCACGGTCCACGCCAATAGCCTCGATCGCATCCTCCGTGCCGTCCCGCAGACCGGCCGTGTCGATGAAGGCAAAAGGAACGCCGTCCAGCGCCACGGCGCGGATCAGAACGTCACGCGTTGTGCCCGCGAGCGGCGCCGTGATCGCGGCTTCATCTTCCACAAGAGCATTGAAGAGTGTGCTCTTGCCCGCGTTGGGAGGTCCGGCCAGTACGATGCGCAGGCCTTCGCGCAAGGCTTCGGCCCGTGGCCGGGACAGCCAGGTCTCGAGCTCCTCGGCGAGACTTGCCAAGTCGGTGTAGAACGATGCGGGCAACACGGCCACATCGTCTTCGTCGCTGAAGTCGAGTACCGCCTCCACACCCGCCGAAGCGCCCAGGACCCGATCACGCCATGCGTGGACCTGCTGGGACAAGGCGCCGCCCGCCATTGCGATGGCCGCGCGGCGCTGCAGCTCGGTCTCGGCGGAAAGGAGATCGGCAAGGCCTTCAGCTTCGGCCAGATCGATCCGGCCATTGGCAAACGCGCGCCGTGTAAACTCGCCCGGTTCGGCCGGACGGATGGAAAGGGCAGGCGTGCCCTCCCCCGACTGGGCCAGATCCGCAAGTGCGGCCTCTACAGCCCGGACGACAGCCCGCCCGCCATGCAAGTGCAACTCGGCAAGATCTTCGCCGGTCGCCGTCGCCGGTCCAGGGAACCACAAGACCAAGGCCTGATCGAGCACTGTTTCACGTGAAACACGCAAGGTGCGAAGGCTGGCCCGGCGCGGCTCCGGAAGCCCCCCTGCGAGAGCTGTCAGCGCTGCCCCGGCCTCCTTCCCACTAATGCGAATGACAGCAAGTGCGGCCGGAGGTGCGCCGCTCGAAAGGGCAAAGATAGTATCGGACATGGGCTCGTGTTCACTCAAGCGGAAGGCGGACAGCGTCGCCGGACAGGAACGTGAGCGGCGCCCTTACTCCGATTTGGGTTTCTCGCCCATCCCCTGCGCGGCCCCGCTCATGGCCATGGACATGCCGCTTTCGAGGAACTGCTGAAAGAGCTTGAGGCCCATTTGCCCCATCGGCGCCATCTGCTTGGTCAGTTCCTGGAGCTGGTCGAAACTGCCAGCCCCCTTCATCGCATTGGTCACGGCCTCGACGTAAACCTCGTTCGCACGGGTCACATCCGGGAGACCAAGAAAGCGCCGCGCCTCCTCAGGTGAACATTCGACCTCGACATTGACCTTCATGAGGCTCTCCTGATCTCGTTTTTTGTCGAATGAAGGCTGACACATACGCATGGCAAAGTCCATTGCCCGTACCTACCTGCAAGGGGGACGCCGGTGCGCGGCGCCCGCAGCATGACGCCATAAGGCGCCGCACACCAAGGAGACATGCCCATGGCCACCAACACCATGATTCCCACCCTGGACGGCACCGCCGCGATTCCGGCCTACGTCGCCCGTCCGGAAGGTACGCCGCGCGGCGCCATCATCGTCCAGCAGGAGATCTTCGGCGTGAACCCGGGGATCGTCCAGAAGGCCGACCAGTGGGCCGCGAAGGGCTATCTGGCCGTGGCGCCGGACAGCTTCTGGCGCCAGGAGCCGGGTGTTGAACTCGACGCCGACAAGGAGCCCGAATTCAAGAAGGCGCTCGACCTCATGGGAGGGCACGATTTCGACGCCGGCATCCGCGACATCGAAGCCGTGATTCACTGGATCCGCAACGAGGCCGGTGTGCCCAAGGTCGCGCTCGTCGGCTTCTGCATGGGGGGCAAGATCGCCTACCAGGCCGCCGCGCGCACCGACATCGACGCCTCCGTCGGCTATTATGGCGTGGGTATCGACGAGATGCTGAACGAGAAGCACGCCATCTCCAACGCCCTCCTGCTGCACATTCCGACCGCAGACGGATTCAATCCGCCCGAAGTCCAGAAGGCCATGCACGAGGGTCTCGACGACCATCCCAAGGTTACGCTTTACGACTACGAGGGCCTCGACCACGGATTTGCCGCCGAGATGGGTTCGCGCCGTAACGAAGCGGGTGCCCAGCTTGCCGATAGCCGTACCGAGGCTTTCATCGTGGAGCACATCGGGTGAAGGCTCTGACGGGTCCGCGCTACCTCGTCCCTCTCGCCGTCCTGGCCTTGACCCTGACCTGCGCAGCCCTCCCCTCGCTGCGCTGGCTGCTCGTTATCCTCCTTCCGGTTCTGGGCGTGACGCTTCTGGATTTCTTCCAGAACCGCCACGCCCTGCGCCGCAATTACCCGCTCGTGGCACGCATGCGCTGGCTCTTCGAAGACCTGCGCCCGTTTCTGCGCGCCTACATCGTGGAGAGCGAGCGCGAGGGTCGTCCCTTCACCATCGACCAGCGCGGGCTCGTTTATGCCCGCGCCAAGGGCGCCGTATCGACGCATCCCATGGGCACCGAACTCGACGTCTACTCGGACGAGTACGAGTGGCTCGGTCACTCGATCACACCCAATGAGGACGCGCCCGAAAGCTGGCACGTGCGTGTCGGCGGCGAGGAATGCGCCAAGCCCTATTCGAGCGCACTTCTCAACATCTCGGCGATGAGTTTCGGTTCGCTGTCGGCCAACGCCATCGAATCTCTCAACAAGGGCGCGGCCATCGGAGGCTTCGCCCACGATACGGGCGAAGGCTCGATCAGCCGCTACCACCGCAAGCACGGCGGCGATCTTATCTGGGAACTGGGCAGCGGCTACTTCGGCTGCCGCAACAAGGACGGATCGTTCAATCCCGAACTGTTTGCCCAGCAAGCCAGTGACGACCAGGTGAAGATGGTCGAGATCAAGCTGAGCCAGGGGGCCAAGCCCGGGCATGGCGGCGTCTTGCCTGGCGCGAAAGTCACGCCCGAGATTGCCGAGGCCCGCCACGTGGACGTCGGGGAGGACTGCATTTCCCCGGCCGCGCATCCCGCCTTTTCGACGCCAATCGAGCTTCTGGAATTCGTCGCACAGCTGCGCAGCCTGTCCGGAGGGAAGCCCACCGGATTTAAACTCTGCGTGGGCCAGCCCCACGAAGTGATGGCGCTGGTCAAGGCCATGCTGGAGACCGGTATCACGCCCGACTTCATTGTCGTTGACGGCGCCGAAGGCGGGACGGGTGCGGCCCCGCAGGAATTGACCGACAACGTCGGAATGCCCCTGCGCGAAGGCCTCATGCTGATGCGCAACGCCCTTGTCGGCACCAACCTCAAGGACCGGGTCCGTCTTGCCGCCTCGGGCAAGATTCACTCCGGGGCCGGCATGGCCCGCGCCTTTGCCCTCGGAGCGGACTGGTGCAACGCCGCCCGCCCCTTCATGTTCGCGCTGGGGTGCGTGCAGTCGATGAAGTGCCACACGGGCGAATGCCCCACAGGCGTTGCCACGCAAGTCGACTGGCGCCAGCGCGGCCTCGTCGTTGACGACAAGGCCGAGCGCGTCGCCCGTTTCCAGAAGGAGACTCTGCGTTCGCTGCGCGAGATCGTCGTTGCCATGGGATATCGCAGTCCCTGGCAGCTCACCCAACATGACATGTACCAGCGCATCGACAGCGCCAAGGCCGGGCCACTTGACGAGGTCTACAACTTCGTCGCCCCCGGCCAGCTTCTCGACGATCCCGACAGCACCCACTACGCTCACGCATGGAAGGTTTCGGCCGCGCACACGTTCCGCCGTGTCTCCAGCCTTGCGGCTTCCATTCACCCCTGACCACAGGATTTGCCATGACTACCGGATACCGCATGATCGTCGCCGAGCACGGCGGCCCCGAAAAGGTTTCACGTGAAACATTCGAGGTCCCCTCCCCCGGTCCAGGCGAACTGCTGATCGAGACCGAAGCCGTCGGCCTCAATTTCATCGACACCTACTTTCGCAAGGGCCTCTACCCCGATGCCCTGCCGATCGTGCTCGGATCGGAAAGCGTGGGCACGGTCATCGCCATGGGAGACGGTGTCGAAGGCTTCGCCCTTGGCGAGCGCGTGGGCCTGACGAGCAACGGTGGGGCCTATGCCACGCACCGCATCGTGCCCGCCGACAAGGCCATCCGCGTGCCCTCCTCGGTCGACCCCAAGATCGCTGCTGCTGTCCTGCTCAAGGGTCTGACCGCCTGCTATCTCGCCGAGGACACCTTCCCTGCCAAGGCGGGCGACATCGCCCTCGTCCATGCCGCTGCGGGCGGCGTGGGGTCGCTGCTTGTGCCCTGGCTGACCGACAAGGGCGTCACCGTCATCACGCACTGCGGCAGCGCGGAGAAGGCCGCGCAGGTCCCTGTACCCGATGGCCACTCCCTCCATGGCGATTTCGCCACGCTCGCAAAGCAGGTCCGCGAGATCACGGACGGCAAGATGTGCGATGTGGTCTACGACGGCGTGGGAGCGGCAAGCTGGGAGGCCTCGCTCGCTTGCCTGCGCAGCCGCGGCCTCATGGTGAGCTTCGGCAACGCCTCAGGCGCCGTCCCACCCGTCGCCATGCTCGACCTGATGAACGGCGGCGGAGGGTCCCTCTACGCCACGCGCCCTACCCTCGCCCACTACATCGCCACGCCCGAAGCGCGTGACGCCAGCGCGGCCAAGCTGTTTGACCGTATCGCCAGTGGTGTTCTCGACGTGAAGATTGGCCAGACCTTCGCGCTTGAAGATGCGGCCGATGCGCACCGGGCGCTTGAGAGTCGGGCGACGACCGGTTCGACAGTGCTGATTCCCTGAGACCAAGAAGTAGAGGTTCCGAGGGCCATAGCCCTCGGGCTCCCCATACTGTCTGGCTCACCTTTCTCAGCCAAGATAGCGCGCGGGAGGTGAGGTAGACAGTTTTGAGGTCAAGGGGCGATGGCCCCTTGAATCGTTCTTCGTCTCCACAAACAAAAAAGGCCCGGAAGGTTCATGCCTTCCGGGCCTTTTGGTCAGACCAGCGAGACGATCCCCAACTGCGGATCGATCCAGCCCTCGTAGATCATCTTGCAGGCCACGTAGAGGATGACCGCAAGCCCGATATAGGCAATCCAGCGGTAGCGCTCGATGTAGCGAGCGATGAAGTTCGCAGCGACCCCCATCAGCACGACCGAGAGCAGCAGGCCGACAATCAGGATGCCCGGATGCTCGCGCGCGGCGCCTGCCACGGCGAGCACGTTGTCGAGGCTCATCGAGACGTCGGCCACTGCAACGGCCCAGGCGGCCCCTGCAAAGCTCCTGGCGGACTTCAGGCCGGAATGCTGGTCGCCCTCGATCTCCGGCGAACCGGTCGACTGGCCTGCGTCCTCACGCAGTTCACGCCAGAACTTCCAGGCCACCCAGAGAAGCAGCAGACCGCCAGCAAAGATCAGTCCGACAACCCCCAGCAGCCAGGTCACCGCGAGCGCGAAGACGATACGCAGGACAAGGGCCGCGCCGATGCCGATCAGGATGACCTTCTTGCGATCCGCAGCCGGAAGCCCCGCGGCCAGCGCGCCTACGACAATCGCGTTGTCACCGGCCAGGAGGAGGTCGATCATCAGCACCTGGCCGAAGGCCGCGAGGGCCGCCGGCTCGGTGATGTTGGCGAAGTCCGCCACGATATGCTGCCAGATCTCGGCCGGCCCGCCAATCGAGCCGGACGCGACCAGGGCATCTAGGATAGTCACGTAAGAAAGCCCCCGTTACCCGTTTTACTGGTTCATCGTGGCGAAGAAGTCCTCGTTGGTCTTGGAATCCTTCATCTTGTCGAGCAGGAATTCCATCGCATCGACCGTGCCCATCTGCATGAGGATACGGCGCAGCAGCCACATCTTGGAGAGCTGGTCCTTGGGAACCAGCAGTTCTTCCTTGCGGGTGCCCGACTTGCCCACGTCGAGTGCGGGGAAGATGCGCTTGTCGGCGACCTTGCGATCCAGGACGATTTCCGAGTTGCCGGTGCCCTTGAACTCTTCGAAGATGACCTCGTCCATGCGGCTGCCGGTGTCGATGAGCGCGGTCGCGATGATCGAGAGCGAACCGCCCTCCTCGATGTTGCGCGCAGCGCCGAAGAAGCGCTTGGGACGCTGCAGCGCGTTGGCATCGACACCGCCGGTGAGCACCTTGCCGGAGCTGGGAACAACGGTGTTGTAGGCGCGGCCCAGACGCGTGATCGAGTCCAGGAGGATGACCACGTCGCGCTTGTGCTCAACCAGGCGCTTTGCCTTTTCGATAACCATTTCAGCAACTTGTACGTGGCGCTGAGCCGGTTCGTCGAAGGTCGAGGAGATCACTTCGCCGTTCACCGAGCGCTGCATGTCGGTGACTTCCTCGGGGCGTTCGTCGACCAGTAGGACGAGCAGGAACACCTCGGGGTGGTTGTCGGTGATGGCCTTGGCCATGTTCTGCAGCAGCACGGTCTTACCCGTACGCGGCGGCGCGACGATCAGCGCGCGCTGGCCCTTGCCCTGCGGGCTGATGAGATCGATCACGCGCGCCGACTTGTCCTTGACCGTGGGGTCGAGGGTGTCGAGCTGCAGGCGCTGTTCGGGATAGAGCGGGGTCAGGTTGTCGAAGTTGACGCGGTGGCGCACGACGTCCGGATCATCGAAGTTGACCTTGGTCAGCTTGGTGATCGCGAAGTAGCGCTCACCGTCCTTGGGCGCGCGGATTTCGCCTTCAACGGTGTCGCCCGTGCGCAGGCCCCACTTGCGGACCTGGTTGGGCGAGACATAGATGTCGTCGGGCCCGGCGAGATAGTTCGCCTCGGGGCTGCGCAGGAAGCCGAATCCGTCGGGCAGCACTTCGATGGTGCCAAGGCCCATGATTTCTTCGCCGTCCTCGGCGACTTCCTTGAGAATCCCGAACATGAGATCCTGGCGGCGCATCGTGGAAGCGCCTTCGACGCCCATTTCCTCGGCCATGGCGACCAGTTCGGCCGGCGTCTTCTTCTTGAGTTCTTTCAGGTGCATCTTGGTGGTTTCCGAATGGAAAGAGAGAAAGTGTCGGCCGGGCGGATCATTGGGCTTGGGGAAAGCGGATCCGGGCAGGCGAGCTAAAGGCGCCGCCCTGTGCCGGGACGCGCCTGCAAATAGGCTTTTGCGGGCCTGTGGTCAATGAGTCATGGACTCGCGCAGCCTTCATGCGGGTCCAGTCCGGACTCCCCTGCGGTGAATCGAAAACTGGCATGAAAAAAGGCCCGAAGCTTTCGCGCCGGGCCTTTTTCGGTGTGCAGGCTTGTCTCAGAAGGGTTTGACGACCACCAGGATCACCACCACGACCGCCACGAGGCTTGGGACCTCGTTCAGCATGCGCAGGGCCTTGCCGCTCATACCGCGCTGCCCCTTCGCCAGCTTCTTGCCATAGCTCACCAGCCAGCCATGGTAGGCCGAGAGCGCCACCACGAAGAGCAGCTTGGCGTGCAGCCAGGGCATGGACCAGTAGTGCATGGCCGTCGCCAGCGCGATCCCGAAGACCCACACGGCGATGAGCGAAGGGGTCAGGATGATCTTGCGCAGTTTGGCCTCGCGATCGATCCAGCGCGCCTCCTCGGGCGAGCCGGCTTCGGCCTCCTGATGGTAGACGAAATAGCGCGGCAGCATGAACAATCCGGCCATCCAGAAGATCACGAAGATGATGTGGCCGGCCTTCAGCCAGAGGTAGGTGGTCTGCAAGATCTGCTCCATGAGCCTTAATCGTCCCTCTTGAAAGCGTGTGCCCTGTTGGCGGCTATCTAGGGGCTCGACGTGCGCCTGAAAAGGTCAGGTGCGGCGCCAGGCCCGGACGGTGGAAAGAAGGCGCTCGACGTGCGCGATCGGGGTGTGCTGGCCGATTCCATGTCCGAGATTGAAGACATGAGGACGGTCCGCGAAGGCGTCCAGAACGCGGCGGGCCTCCGATTCCAGTTCGTCGCCGCCCGCCAGCACGAGGAGGGGATCGAAATTGCCCTGCACCGGCATTCCGGCAGGCAGTTCGCGCGCGGCCCAGACCGGGTCGATGGTTTCATCCACGCCAACCGCGTCGACGCCGCTCTCGCGGGCATAGGCGGGCAGCTTCTCGCCCGCGCCCTTGGGAAAGCCGATGATGGGAGTCTCGGGATGGCGGGCGCGCAATTCCTTCACGATCCGCGCATTGGGCGCGATGACCCAACGTTCGAACTGTGAGGGGGACAGAGTCCCCGACCAGGAGTCAAAAAGCTGGATCGCTTCGGCTCCGGCCTCGATCTGCCCTGTGAGATAGTCGACGGTGACCTCGGTTATACCCTCCACGATAGCCTGAAAGCCCTCGGGATCGCGATAGGCCAGCGCGCGTGTCTCTGCCTGATCCCGGCTGCCCTGTCCTGCAACCATGTACGTTGCGACAGTCCAGGGAGACCCGGCGAAGCCGAGCATGGTCTTGGAAGGCTCAAGCTGGGCCCGCACCTTGCGCACCGTGTCGTAGATAGGTGTCAGACGCTCAGGGACCGCTTCCAGTGCGCTCAGAGCACTATCCACAAGGCGTGGAGAAAGCCTGGGACCTTCACCTGCCACGAAGGTGAGATCCTGCCCCATCGCGAAAGGGACGATCAGGATGTCGGAAAACAGGATGGCGCCATCGAACCCGAAACGGCGGATCGGCTGCATCGTGATCTCGGCGGCGGCATCGGTGTCATAGACCAGCGCCAGGAAGCCGCCCTTTTCGGCGCGCAATTCGCGGTATTCCGGGAGATAGCGGCCGGCCTGGCGCATCAGCCAGATCGGGCGTTCCTCGGTGTTCGAGCCGCGCAGAGTGTCGAGAAGGAGACCAGGCATCGCGTTCTTTTCCGTTCCGAACAAAAAAATTTAGAATTTTTATAAAAGGTTGATGGAGTCTGTTGGCCCTGTGGATATCGGGGATTGGCGGGCAATGCCCGAATTGTCCCCGGATGAACAGGGCGAATGAGTCCGAACGACTCTTCCTGACTCGGGAGTCAAAGATTCATTATCCGCCCTATCCACAGGGTGTGGAAGATTCCCGGAGCCTGTCCAGAAGTGGAGGAGCGAATCCGGGGCACTGGGGAGGATAAGTGCCTCGCGAGTTGTCACCGAAGCTATCCCGTGGTTTATGGCCCCTCTATCCACAGGGCTGTCCCACGGGGCCCCGGCTCCCGAAGTGCCCCGCAAAGGACCTTGCCTGGCCGTCATGGCGCGTTTTCACCTTCATCTTCTTTCGGATTCCACGGGCGAAACGCTCGAGATGATCGCCAAGGCGGCGCTCGCGCAGTTCGACGATACCGAAGTGCTGCGGCACTTCTGGCCGATGGTCCGTTCGCAGCAGCACCTCGACCGGATCATGGGGGAGATTTCCACAAACCCCGGGCTCGTCTTCTATACTCTCGTCAACGAGAACACGCGCAGCCGCCTGGAAGAGACCTGCCAGAAGCTGGGCCTGCCCGCGATTGCCGTGCTCGACGGGGTGACCGACGCGCTCGAGGCGCTGCTGGGCCAGGAAGCCAAGGGCCGTCCGGGCCGCCAGCACCGCCTCGATGACGCCTACTTCGCGCGCGTGGACGCGATTCAGTTCACCATCGCGCACGACGACGGCATTGCCTGGGAGGACTGGGAGGAGGCCGACATCGTGCTCGCGGGCGTCTCGCGCACGAGCAAGACGCCGACCTCGATCTACCTTGCCAACCGCGGCTTCAAGGTGGCGAACATTCCCATCGTGCCCGAGAGCCCCCCTCCCCCCTCGCTCTATGGCCTGAAGCGTCCGCTGGTGGTGGGCCTGACGACCGCGCCCGAGCGCCTGATCCAGGTGCGCCGCAACCGCCTTCTCTCGCTCAGCCAGTCGCCCGACACCGATTACGTCCAGAGCGAGAAGGTCGAAAGCGAAGTGAAATATGCCCGGCGTATGTTCGCGGACAATTCCTGGCCGGTGATCGATGTCACCCGCCGTTCGATCGAGGAGACGGCGGCCGCGGTCATCAACCTGCACAACGAGCGCAAGGCGGCCGGACGGACCGGCCAGGTCGGCCCGAAGCCGATCTGACCCTGGCGTTGCTATCCCGGACTCAACTCTTTGCGAAAACACCCATGATCCTGTTTGCATCTAAGAGCGCCTCGCGGCGCGCCATGCTCGAGGCGGCCGACATCGCCTTCACCGCCCAGCCCGCCGATATCGACGAGCGGGCGCTCGAAGCGTCACTTGGCGAGGCCCCTGCCCCCGAGATCGCGCTGGCGCTGGCGCGCGAGAAGGCACTCGCCGTTTCGCAGGCGAACCCGGGCGAACTGGTGCTGGGGAGCGATTCACTCGTGGTGTGCGGCGACATGCGCTTCGACAAGCCGGCCGACCGCGAGGCGGCGGCCGCCCATCTGCGCTTCTTCTCGGGCAAGGTGATGCACCTTCACAGCGCGGCCGCACTCGCCCGCGGGGGCGAGGTGCTCTGGTCCGAAGCCGCCGAGGCGCGTCTTCATGTCGCCCCCCTCTCCGAGGCCTTCATCGAGGCGTACCTGGCGGCCGAGTGGCCTGAGGTGGCCGGGTGTGTCGGCGTGTTTCGCATCGAGGGGCGCGGTGTGCAGATCTTCGAGGAGATCGCGGGCGACTATTTCACGATTCTGGGCATGCCGCTGCTCAAGGTGCAGGCGGCGCTGCGCAGCATGGGAGTCCTGGCGCGATGAGCACGACGAACGAGGAGGCAGGCGCATTGCCCTACGCCGAAGTGATCGGCGATCCGATTGCGCAGTCCAAGTCGCCTGTGATTCACGGCTTCTGGATCGAGAAGCTTGGGCTTTCGGCGCGCTATGACCATTGCCATGTCCGCCTTGAGGACCTGGAGGACTACCTTGCGCGTCGGCGGACCGATCCGCTCTGGCGCGGCTGCAACGTCACCATGCCGCACAAGCTGGCGGTCATGCCGCTGCTCGACCGACTGGAACCGATTGCCGAGGCGATTGGCGCGGTGAACACCATCGTGCGCGAGGACGACGGTACGCTGACGGGCACCAACACCGATGCGCCGGGCTTCCTTGAACCGCTGCGCGCCACGCTCGACAAGACTCACCTCTTTCGCATGGCGCGCGTGCTGGGGACCGGCGGTGCGGCGCGGGCCATCGTTGCCGCACTGGCGCGCGAGCACTTCACCATCGTGCTGGCCGGACGCAATCCGACAAAGGCGCGCGCGATGCTCGACGAGCTCGACCCCGAGGGGGAGCACCACGCCATCGCGCTCGACCATTTCGCCGATCCTACCGACTTTGCCTTTGACGACCGGCAGGGCTGCTTCGATCTTATCGTCAACGCCAGCCCGCTGGGCATGACCGGACAGCCTCCGCTCGCCTTCGATTTCAGCCACGCACCGCCCGCTTCGGTGGTCTACGACATCGTCACCAGCCCGCTCGAGACCGACTTCCTGAAGGCGGCGCAGGAGGCTGGCTTTGCCACCGTCGATGGGCTCTCGATGCTCATCGGCCAGGCGGACGTCGCCTTCGAACGCTTCTTTGGCGCCAAGCCCCCGCGCGAGGACGACGAGGAACTGCGCGCGCGGATTCTGGCCTGACACTTTGGCGCCGCCACAAGGAGAGGACATTGCCATGGCACGACCCCGCTTCCTGGGCCTGACCGGATCGATCGGCATGGGCAAGTCGACCGTGGCGGGCATGTTCCGCGACGAAGGCGTTCCGGTCTTCGATGCGGACGCCGAGGTCCATGCCCTGCAGGGCCCGGGCGGGGACTTGCTGGGCGCCATCGAGTCCGCTTTTCCGGGCACGACCGGGCCGGACGGGGTCGACCGTGCGGCGCTGGGCGCGGCGGTGTTCGGCGACACCGAGGCGCTCGCGCGACTCGAGGCGATCGTTCATCCCGCCGTTGCGACTCGGCGTGAGGCGTTCGTCGCGGCCAACGCCGAGTGCCCTTTCGTGGTCTTCGATATACCCCTCCTTTACGAAAAGGGCGGATACCGGGACGTGGACGCGGTTGCGGTCGTGTCCGCTCCGGCTGATGTCCAGCGCGAACGCGTGCTGGCCCGGCCGGGGATGAGTGAAGAAAAGTTCGAGAGGATTCTGAAACTTCAGGTGCCTGACGCGGAGAAACGTGCGCGCGCCGATCACGTGATCGATACCGGAACCAGCCTGGAGGAAACGCGCGCGCAAGTGCACGCCCTCGTCACGGCGCTCGGTGGTGCAGAATAATCGCTGTTCAGACCTTGCGCCCGGGCCCTGTGAGGCAGATATGAGATAGGATGCGCGAGATTATCTTCGATACCGAGACCACCGGCTTTGACCCCAAGAACGGGGACCGCATGGTCGAGATCGGCTGCGTCGAGATGATCAACCGGGTCGAGACGGGCAATTCCTACCACGCCTATTTCAACCCCCAGCGCTCGATGCCCGCCGAGGCCGAAGCGGTCCACGGCCTGTCCGAAGCCTTCCTTGCCGACAAACCGCTCTTTGCCGAGTGCGCGCAGGAATTCCTCGACTTCGTCCAGGACAGCCCGATGGTCGCCCACAACGCGACCTTCGACTTCAACTTCATCAACGCCGAGCTGGCGATGGCCGGGCACCGTGCGATCGATCTTGATCGCATGGTCGACACCATCGTGCTGGCCAAGGCCAAGCACCCGGGCGCGAAACTTTCGCTCGATGCGCTGTGCTCGCGGTATGGAATTGATCGAAGTCATCGCACCAAGCACGGCGCTCTCCTAGACGCCGAATTGTTGGCGCAGGTCTATGTGGAGCTGCGGGGCGGCCGCCAGATAGGTCTCGAACTGGTCGCACAAACAACTGAGATCGTGTCGGAAACCAAGGTCCTCACACGAAAGGATCGCCCCTTCCGACAGCCGCGTCCCCACGCGGCCACCGATGAGGAACTTTCCGCGCACGCGGAGTTTCTGAAGTCGGTCGATACCCCGCTTTGGGGTGCCTGATAACGATAGAAAAGAGGAGTATTCGCCCATGGATATCCGTGTCTCCGGTCATCAAGTCGAAACCGGCGAGGCCCTGCAGATCCACGCCAACGAACGGCTGACGGCGATCATCGAAAAGTACTTCAACAGGGCCATATCGTCACAGGTGACTTTCGGGCGTGCCCCGGCCGGAGCGTTCCGCTGCGACATCGTCATGCACGCCATGCAGAATCTCGTGCTCAAGGGCACCGGCATCGCCCACGACGCGCACGTCGCGCTCGACCAGGCGGCCGAGAAGATCGACAAGCAGCTGCGCCGCTACAAGCGCCGCCTCAAGGACCGCTCCGAGCAGGCCGCGCACGCGATGGCCATGGCCGACGGTTCGATTGTCGAGGAAGCGGCCTACACCATCTTCGAGGAGTCCGCGACCGAGCAGGACGAGGATATCGACACCGATGCCCCCGTCGTGATTGCCGAGACCCGGGTCGACATTCCCGAGGCGACGGTGTCGGATGCGGTGATGATGCTGGACTTGCGCAACACCACGGCGCTCTTCTTCAAAAACGCTGGCACGGGCCGTCATAATATGGTTTACCGCCGCGGCGACGGCTCGATCGGGTGGGTTGAGCCGGCCTGACGCACAGCGCGAGCCCGCAATTTCCTCTTCGCGGAAATTCGGCAGCCCCCGAGCATTCGGGGGCTGATCGTGCATAAACGGGACGGAAGAGTGGTCACACGACCTCGATCTTATCTGCAATGACCAGTCTTTTCACTTTGCTTCCGGCCGCGGTCACGTCGATCGACGTGGAGGGCAAGGACGCCATTCTCAAACATCTCGCGGGGCTCTTTGCCGAGGTCTATGAACTCGACGAAGCGCATGTCCTGGGCGCTCTCTTGGAACGCGAGCAGCTGGGCAGCACCGGGTTCGGGCGCCGCATCGCGATCCCGCACGCCCGCGTGGAGGGCCTCAAGCGCCCCGTTGCGGCCTTCATCCGGCTGGAATCCCCGGCCGAGTTTCAATCGGCCGATGGTCTTCCGGTCGATCTCGTCTTCGGTCTGCTCTCGCCGCTGGGCGCAGGCGCCACGCACCTTCATGCCTTGGCCGCGATCTCGCGCATGATGCGCGATGAACGCATGCATGCGACGCTGGTCGAGGCGACCGGTCCCGAGGCCATCTACGCCCTTCTCAGCAACGTCCTCGACCGCGATGCCGCCTGAGCGTGGCCCCGATGCCGGGGCCAGCGGCAATTCCCCGGGTGCCAATCTTCACTGGCGCGGGCTGGAAAACCTCTACGCCTCGGCAGCCATCAACCAGACCTTCGCCTCGCGCCTCGAGATCCCGGGCGAGGGCCGGGCGCGTATCCACTTCGATGTCAGCCCCGAGGTCTTCCACGCAGGGGGCGCGGCGCATGGCACGATCTATTTCAAGATGCTCGACGATGCCGCCTTCTACGCGGCCAATACGCTGGTCTCGGATCGGTTTCTGCTGACGACCGCCTTCAATTTGCACCTGACCAAGCCGGTCACGGGCGGCCGTCTGGTGGCCGAGGGCACCTGGATCAGTGGCCGGCGCCGGGTGTTCGTGGCGGAATCGCGTCTGATCGACGAGGCCGGCGATGAGGTCGGCCGGGGCAGCGGCACCTTCATGCGCTCGCGCATCGCGCTCTCGGGCCTCCCCGGCTACCACACCGCCTGGGAGGACTGAATCGCATGGATGCGCGTCTCCCGGCCCACATGGAAGTCTCCGCCCTGATCCGCCGAGTCGAGTCGGAAGGGGGCTTCGGCATGGTATTGAGCAAGGGCGAGCGCGACGCCGGAACGCTCATGATCGTGCTTGTCGAAAGAGGCCGCGATTCAAGGGCTTATGAGCGCATGCCTCAGCTTGACGGGACCCGGAAATGGACCTTGTCGCGTACACAAGATCCTGAAAATCCTTGGGAATTTTCCGATTTTCTGGAGCGCCGCGGACAGCAGGATCCGGACCTCTGGATCGTGGAACTGGACATCGCCGATGGGGTGCGTTTCATCGAAGCTGAGTAGCTTTTCGGGTTGACTTGCAAGCCTTGCAAGCTAAAGGGCGCCCCGCAAAGGCGAACGCGGTCTGGTGGCATTTCGGCACACCCGGCTAGCACGCAGACGGGGAATCGTCGGCAGGTCCGAGCGAAGATGTAACGGCACACAGTGCCCCTTCGTTCCAACCTGTGTCGGACCGTTCACCGCATTAGATTTTGTCTTAATGGGTACGAAGCTTGAGTGGGCGAGCGCGGTGGCGCTGGCCGCATCAGTTGTCACTGCTGTCGTAAGCACCCAGGGTTCGGGTGCAGCCGCGTCCGATCATGAACCGGTCCCGGCACTCGATCAGAACCCCGTGGTGGAGGCCGAGGACGCCTCTGCCCTTCCCTCTTCCGATCCCAGCGACGTCGCTTTCGTGGCCGAGCCGGTGGTCCAGGCGCTCCCCGAGAGCGGCGACGCCGACGTTGCGGGCGATGACACCGCCGAGACGCTGGCCCAGCTCGTGGCCATGCAGGATGCGCCCGCCAAGCTGAGCCGCAACATGCGTTGTCTGGCCGGTGCGATCTATTTCGAGGCGCGTGGCGAGTCGCTCGAAGGCCAGCTGGCCGTGGGCCGCGTGGTCATCAACCGTGCGAACTCCGACCGCTTCCCCGACAGCTACTGCTCGGTCGTGCTGCAGCGTTCGCAGTTCTCGTTCGTGCGCCGTGGCCGCCTGCCCCGTATCCCCGAGCGTTCGGCTGCCTGGAAGCGCGCCGTTGCGGTTGCCCGCATTGCCGCAGCCGATGGTTGGGACAATCCGGCCAAGGGCGCGCTGTTCTTTCATGCCGCCCGTATCTCGCCGCGCTGGCGTCACGCGCGCCTCGCGCGCGTCGACAACCACATCTTCTACCGCTGAGCCCTTCTGCAAGGCTGAGAAAGGCCGGGGAGCGCCCCTATGCGCTTCCCGGCCTTCGCGTGTCCGGCGCAGACGCTCTTACGCGTCGCGCAACTCCACCCAGACAGGAGCATGGTCGCTGGCCTTTTCGCGGCCACGGTGCGCCTTGTCGACGCCGCAGGCGACCAGCCGGTCGGCCAGTTCGGGCGAGAGCAGCGCGTGGTCGATGCGAAAGCCGTGGTCGCGCGGCCAGGCACCTGCCTGGTAGTCCCAGTAGGTCCACACGCCGCCTTGCGGATTGTGCGTCGCGATCGCGTCGGTCCAGCCATCGCCGAGCAGGCGGAAGTAGGCATCGCGCGATTCCGGCTGCATCAGCGCGTCGCTCGCCATCGCAGGGGGGGACCAGATGTCGCGGTCGAAGGGGATGACGTTGAAGTCACCGGTGACGATGGCGGGGACTTCCTCGGCGCGGATCTGCGCCATGCGGTCGCGCAGACGCTTCATCCAGCGCAATTTGTAGTCGAACTTGGGGCCGGGAACGGGATTGCCGTTGGGCAGGTAGATGCCGGCCACGCGGATACCGAAGACATCCGCCTCGATATAGCGCGAGTGGTCATCCTCGGGCTCGCCTTCCAGACCGCGCTGGACTTCGACCGGCATTTCGCCGTCGGCCAGGATGGCAACGCCATTGAAGCTCTTCTGGCCATGCCAGATGCCCTTGTAGCCCAGCTTCTCGAACTCGGCGACCGGGAAGCCCTCGTCCTGCGACTTGATCTCCTGCAGGCAGGCGACGGCGGGCCGCGTCTCGGCGAGCCATTCGAGCAGACGGGGCAGGCGTGCCTTGACGCCGTTGATGTTGAAGCTGGCGATTTTCATGGCCCGCCTTCTCGGCAGGAGGAGGGGCGCACGTCAAGGCCCGCGCCGTGCCTTTTGGCCTGCGCGGCGCGCTTGTCCGCCGCTATGCGCACGCGCACGGCGCGCACGCTCTTTCGAACCGGAGTCCGGGGATCAGATGCTGAAGCTGGAGCCGCAGCCGCAGCCCGCCGCAGCCATCGGATTCTCGACCCGGAAGGCCGCGCCGCCGAGCGATTCGACGTAGTCGACCACGCAGCCGCTGACGAGGTCGAGGCTGACCGGATCGACGACCAGACGCACACCATCGGTCTCAACCACGCAGTCGTCGCTGTCGGGAATTTCGGCCAGGCCGAACTTGTACTGGAAGCCCGAGCAGCCCCCACCCTCGACCGAAAGCCGCAGGATCGCGGGCTTGTCCTGCTTCTGCGCGATCGTGGCGACACGGGCGGCGGCGGACGGGCTGAGAGTGATTGCGGTGTTTTCCATGCCCCCAATGTAGGCCTGCGCGGCCGCGCCGACAAGTTCGCTGCGCGAGGTTGCGGGCAAGGTCCGGGAATCTTATGCGATTCCCGGATCGTGTCGGGGCCCCTGCCCCCAGGAGCCCTGCAAGGGAGGGATCAGGCCATCTGGATGTAGTCGCGCAGCGCCGCCGCCTCGCCCTCCACCTTGTCTATCCGGTACTTCACGATGTCGCCGATCGAGACGAAGCCGACCATGCGCCCCCCTTCGACCACCGGCAGGTGCCGGATGCGGCGCTTGGTCATCATCGCCAGCGCGGTCATCGCCGAGGTTGTGGGATCGACGGTGACGGCGGGCGCGGTCATCACCTCGCGCACGGGCTTGTCGAGGAGCTCTGCGCCAAATTCGCGCAAGCGGTAGAGTACGTCGCGCTCGGAAAAGATGCCTGCGATGGAATCGCCGTCCATCACCGGCATCGCGCCGATGCGGCGCTCGGCAAGAAGCCCCGCCGCCTCACGCACCGTGGCCGAGGCAGGGCAAGTTACAATGTCGTGGCGGCTTTCGATTATCCTTTCAATCGTCATCCTGATCTCCCTGTTCTTGAGCGACAGCGCCGGACTCGTTGGACCGGCCCGAAAGAGAATACCACAGGCCGCGGCCGCCTACTACTTGCGGAGCTTTCCCGGGGGGAGGCTTA
Organism: Novosphingobium mangrovi; assembly: GCF_022818885.1. Taxonomy (NCBI): domain Bacteria; kingdom Pseudomonadati; phylum Pseudomonadota; class Alphaproteobacteria; order Sphingomonadales; family Sphingomonadaceae; genus Novosphingobium; species Novosphingobium mangrovi. The sequence continues at coordinate 180,660 of NZ_JALHAT010000006.1, forward strand.
GGATTGCTCGGGCGAGAAGTATAAGGGAGAAAAAGGAAATAGTGATTCAAGGGGTTATTACCCCTTGACCCCCGAACTGTCTGCCGCACCTCTCTTGCCCGACGTGGCGCGCGTAAGGTGGGGCAGACAGTTTGGGGAGCCCGAGGGCGATGGCCCTCGGAATCCGTCTCCTTGCCTTGGCCCCCTTGCAGTGAACTACACAAAGGCGCAGAGGTGACCCTATGGTCCCGCCTTCCCCCCTCGATGATCCCGAGAAGGCCGCGCACGCCTGGGCGCGGTACCTGCGCATCATGCGCTGGATGATGCTGGTCACGGTCGGCTTCGTCGCTGCGGCGATCTATCTGCTCTACCGGTCCAACGGCGCAGTCTCGATCCACTTCTACATTGCGGCGGCGCTCGGCGTGGGATTTACGATGCTGCTGGCTTCGGCGCTGATGGGCCTCGCGTTCCTGTCGAGCGGGACAGGGCATGACGAATCGATCGTCGATCCCCTGGAGGATGAGCGCAACGCGCCCTGAGGGCTGGCTTCAGGCCTCTTGAGGAGGGCGCAGCCGGTAGCGCTCGACCGGGCGGCCGGCGACGAGGTGCTCCTGGATGATCTCTTCCAGAACTTCCTCGGTGCATGAATGGTACCAGACCCCGTCGGGCCAGACGACCGCGACCGGCCCTGCCGTGCAGATGCGCAGGCAATCCGCCTTGGAACGGGCGATGCCCCCCTGCCCTTCGAGACCGAGCTGCTTCAGGCGCTTCTTGAGGTACTTCCAGGCGGTTGCGCCCTTTTCGGGCGAGCAGCACTTGGCCTTCTGGGGCTCGGCGCACAGGAAGATGTGGCGCGAGATCTCCTCGCCCCCTGCCTTGGCGAGCGCGGCGCGCGCGATGCGAAGCTCAGCCTCGCTCGCGCTCACGGGCGCAGCGTCCAGTCGTTGAGAAGCGCGGGAATGGCGACCGTCTTGCCCGAAGCATCAACCGCCACCGTCACGCAGCGCGAGAAGACCACGGGCACCTCGTTCTGGGTGACGACGTGAATCATGGTCATGGAGGTGCGTCCGACACGTTCGACCGCGCAGGCGATGGTCACCGGGTCGGGATAGTGCGTCTGGTCCAGATATTCGAGATTGAGGCTAACCACCATCGTGCTGAGCCCGGTGAGGTGCTTGCGGTAGCCCGAGGCCTCGTAGAAGCGCACACGCGCGTCCTCGACGTAGGCCGCCATGGTGACGTTGTTGATGTGCCGGTTGAGATCGAGGTCGGCAAAGCGCGGGACGATCTCGTGGTGAAAGGGGTATCGGCTGGCGTCGAGCAGCGCGGGATCAGGTTTGGCCATGGGCGATCAGGTAGGAAGTCCCCGGGCCAAGGTCCAGCCCCTGAAGGCGCTCTCGCCCTGCCCTACAGGCCCGATCAGACCTTCTTGCCAACGATGCGCGCGATCTCGTCGGCGACGAGGCGCTCGACCATCGGGGGCAGATTGCGGTCGAGCCATTCGGCAAGCGCGGGGCGCAGGAGCTCGCGCGTGAGGTCTTCGAGCGAAGTTTCACCCGAGCGCACGATGCGCGGCTTCATCCCCGGTTCGGACATCATCGCCAGTGCGGCGAGGGAGTCCTGCATCGACTTGCGGCTCTGCGGCTGGAGCAGCGAGGTGTCGTCCCGGGTGGGCGGGGTCTGCGGCGCATCGTCCGCGAGCGCTTCGGCCTCGTCGAGCTCGAGCACCGATTCCTCGTAGCGGGAAACAGGGGTCGGTTCGGGCTCGGCATGGGCGCTTGCCCCTTGCGCACTGGCACCGATTCCCGAGAGAGTCTCGCGCGCGATCACCTTCTTGATCGACTGGAGAATCTCCTCGACCGAAGGTTCGCCGTTGTGACCCATCTCGTAAAAACCCTTAAAAAGCAGGCCCTCGAGTCGGGCGCGCGGTAGATCTAGCTTTCCGGAATGTCGCCGTCCTGGACCGGCGTGTCAACGGTGCGCGTCGAACGGGCCACAGGTGCGGGGTCGCTTTCCCAGTCGAAGATCTTGTCGTGGACGCGCTCGTAATTAACTTCGGGGTCGTAGAGAATGCCGCCCTCGAGGTTGAGATCGCGCGCTTCGGCACGGCCCATCGCGGCCAGCAGGGTGAAGCCGGCGACATAGGCGTTGCGCTGCGCGGTGACGAGATCGGTCTGCGCGTTCAGGTATTCCTGCTCGGCGTTCAGGATGTCGAGAATCGTGCGGTTGCCCACCGAGTTCTCGGCGCGCACGCCTTCAAGGCTGAGTTCGCTGGCATCGACGGCGACCTGCGAGGATTCGATGAGGTCGAGCGCGGCCCGGTAGGCGGTGAAGGCCGAGCGGACCTGCGCGATCACGTCGCGTTCGGCGGCGATTTCCTGTTCAAGTGCGGCCGAGGCCTGGGCCTGGGCCTGGCGGCGCTGGGCGGCGGGAAGTCCGCCCTGAAACAGGGGTATCGAGACCTGCGCGCCGATCTGCGCCTGGCGGTCGGTCTGCGGGACGGCGCTGCTGCCCACGCCGCCGAGTGTATCGAGGTAGTTGCTGTAGCTGCCCCGCCCGAACAGCGCGAGGGTGGGCAGGCGCCCGGCCCCGGCGACGTCGATGTCCTTTTCCGCAGCCCGGCTGGACTCGCGCGCGGAGATCAGCGCGGGGTTGTTGTCGAGCGCGACCATCACCGCCTCGCGCGCGTCGTCCGGCAGGCCCGGCAGAGGCGGCGGCGGGGTCAGCGATTCCGGCGCCTTGCCCACCAGCTGGATGTAGGTTTCGCGCGCGGCCGCGAGGGTCGCCTCGGCGCTCAGCACGTTGCTCTGCGCCAGCGCCAGGCGCGACTGCGACTGCGCGACGTCGGTACGGGTGACATCGCCGATCTCGAAACGGTCGCGCGTGGCCTGGAGGTTGACCTCCAGCACCGCGACGTTCTTGCGGTTGAGCCCGACCAGCGCCTCGCCCCGGATCACGTCCATGTAGGCCGCGACGACGTTGGCAAAGAGCTGGCTCTCGCTGGCGCGCAGGTCCGCCTGGCCTGCGCCGACGCGGATCTTGGCCGCCTTGACGCGGTTCTTGACCGCGCCGCCCGAATAGATCGGCACTTGCACGTCGCCCTGCCCGGAAAGCAGGCGTTCGGGGGCGGTGAACGAGGTGCGGCTGGTCACCACGAACTCGGTGTAGGTGCCCGAGACGCTGGCGCTGGGAAGGCCGGCTGCGCGGGCGATCGCCACGTTCTCGTCCACGCCGCGCTGGCCCGAACGGGCCGCTTCCAGCGTTGGATTGGTCTGGTAGGCCTGGACGAGAGCTTCGCGCAAGGTATCGGCCCGCGCCGGAAGCACCCCGGCGAGGCTGATCAGTGCAGCGCCTGTCATCATCCCGGCACGCCGCGCGAGCCGGGACATGGTCAGAAGCTCCAGCGCTTGGGCGCTGCGAATTCGGGAACGGCGGGAATGCCCTGCTCGTGCACCGGCAGGAGGGCCAGGTGGCCGGCCGTCTTGACGCCCACGGCGAGACGCGAGACGCCGCGCAGGATTTCCCCGGTGACCACGCGGCCTTCATCGTCCAGGCGGGCGACGAGCGCTTCGGGCAGTTCCTCGGCCGCGCCGTCGACCAGAATCAGGTCGTAGCCGCCCTGGCCGGCTTCGAGCGCCTGTGCCGGCGTGATCGTGTCGAACTCGGCGACGAGCGTGCGCAGCAGCGCGGCGTAGTAGCCGTTGGCATCGCCCACCAGCAGGATCTTCTTCGCCTGGGTCGGGTCAGCCTCGGTCAGCGCGGCGCCGTAGAACAGCGGGGCGGCCAGGAAACGGCCTTCGCCCAGCGGCACGGCGCGGTCGATGTAGGCGGCTTCCTTCCAGTCTGCAGGCACGAAGTCTTCGCGCGCGACGCTGGCCATCGCGGTCAGCACCCAGGGCTCGTTGACGCCGCTGGTGCGCAGCTGGCTGGAGATCATCGCGCGGCGGGCTTCGTTCGGCGCGGTGGCGGACCGGTCCTCGGTCAGGGTCATCTGTTCACTATCCCTCAAGCAAGCGCGGCTGTCGGGCCTGATGGTCCCAGGCAGAAGATGCGCGCGGATAAGTCGGCTTTTGCAAAGCGCCTTCTAGGCCAAGGAGGCCTTCGGGCTCAAGTGCTTTGAACGGCACTGGTCGATCCATCTTGACGCTTTGACGATGGGGGGCACGCGGCCTATGGGAACTCGCAAAAGCACAACAGGTCCCAAGTCCGGGACCGCGCAACAGGAGCGTTTGATCCCATGGCCGAAATGGTGACTATCCGCGAAGACGACCTGATCGAAAGTGTCGCCGACGCCCTGCAGTACATCAGCTACTACCACCCGATGGACTACATCCGCGCGCTGGGCGAGGCCTACGAGGCCGAGCAGGGCCCCGCCGCGAAGGACGCGATCGCGCAGATTCTCACCAATTCGCGCATGTGCGCCGAAGGCCATCGCCCGATCTGCCAGGACACCGGCATCGTCAACGTCTTCATCGAGTGGGGCCAGAACTGCCGCCTCGAAAGCGACCGTTCGCTGCAGGAAGTGGTCGATGAAGGCGTGCGCCGTGCCTACGGCAACAAGGAAAACAAGCTGCGCGCCTCGGTGCTGGCGGACCCCGCCTTCACCCGCCGCAACACCAAGGACAACACGCCCTCGGTGCTTTCGGTCTCGATGGTTCCGGGCAACAAGATCACCGTCGACGTGGCGGCCAAGGGCGGCGGCTCGGAAGCCAAGTCCAAGTTCAAGATGATGAATCCCAGCGACAACATCGTCGACTGGGTGCTGGAAATGCTGCCCCAGATGGGCGCGGGCTGGTGCCCGCCGGGCATGCTGGGCATCGGCATCGGAGGCACCGCCGAGCATTGCGTCAAGCTTGCCAAGCAGAGCCTCATGGACCCCATCGACATGGGCCAGCTCAAGGCGCGCGGCCCCCAGAACGACATCGAGGCGCTGCGCATCGAGATCTTCGACAAGGTCAACGCGATGGGCATCGGCGCGCAGGGGCTGGGCGGCCTTGCCACCATCCTCGACGTCAAGATCCTCGACTGGCCGTGCCACGCGGCGAACAAGCCGGTCGCGATGATCCCCAACTGCGCGGCGACCCGCCACGCGCACTTCACGCTGGACGGTTCGGGCCCGAGCTACCTCGAAAAGCCCAACCTCGCCGACTGGCCCGAAGTGGAATGGAAGCCGAGCAAGGAAGCCATTCGCGTCGACCTCGACACCCTCACCCCCGAGGATGTGAAGAGCTGGAAGCAGGGCGACCGCCTGCTGCTGAACGGCAAGATGCTGACCGGCCGTGACGCCGCGCACAAGCGCATTCAGGACATGCTCGCCAAGGGCGAGGAACTGCCGGTCGATTTCAAGGGCCGCGTGATCTACTACGTGGGCCCCGTTGATCCGGTGCGCGACGAAGTCGTCGGCCCGGCCGGTCCCACGACCGCCACGCGCATGGACAAGTTCATGGACACCATGCTCGAACAGGGCCTCCTGGCGTGCGTGGGCAAGGCGGAGCGCGGGCCCGCCGCGACCGAGTCCATTGCCAAGCACGAATCCTCCTACCTCATGGCGGTCGGCGGTGCGGCCTACCTCGTGTCCCGCGCGATCAAGGAAGCCAAGGTCGTGGGCTTCGAGGACCTGGGCATGGAAGCGATCTACGAGTTCACCGTCGAGGACATGCCGGTGACCGTGGCCGTCGATTCCGAAGGCAAGAACGTCCACCAGCTCGCGCCGCTGGTGTGGCAGGAAAAGATCGCCAAGGAGCACCTGCTCGCCGACTGAGCGGGAGGACCTTTGCGAACCTGAAGACGGGCGGGCGGCGCAAGCTGACCCGCCCGTTTTGGTGTCAGAGCAGAAGAAGAAAGTACTGTATTCAAGGGGCCATCGCCCCTTGACCCCCAAATGGGCGGCCTCACCTTTCTCAAGCAACGCGGCGCGTGGAAGGTGAGCTAGACGGTATGGGGAGCCCGAGGGCGATGGCCCTCGGAACTTTGTATATTTCCGGCTTCTGCCGGACAATCCGCGCACCACTCGACAAAAAGCCATTGCGAACCGACCGGGGAACTGGCCTGATTGCACCTGCCGGGGCTAAGGCAGGGGAACAATGGCCATCGTATCTGAAAATCCACGCGT